>CAUZAW010000062.1:0-12841 GCA_963577735.1 Phycisphaerae bacterium
CAGGTCAAAGTCGACGCCCAAGGCCGCGAGCACTCCCCGGCCGACCCTCGTTTGGAGCGGATCAAAACCGAAAAGCGCAAGATGTGCAGGCCCTGAACCTGGGGCAATACCGGCAGCCACGGGCGTCACTAGACCAGTCGAGCCTTCGTTCGCCAAACGATCGAACGTCGGAGTTGTGGCCATCTCTAGCTCAGTCTTGCCACCCGGGCCGCGTGGAAGGCCACCAATGCCATCAGCAATGAAATACAGGACACGAGTATCAGCCGGCCGCGCCAGGCTACGGTACAGGCTCAATCGATCCATTTTCTCTTCGGCGCTCCTGCCGCTCAGGAAAAACCTTCAACACGATAATTGTCCAGATAATTAGCACCCCTGCCAACACCGTAGCTTTGACGCTACCGCTTATTTTGGACCGGCCTATCCGGCGGCGATACCGAACCGGAACCTCGACAACCTTAAGTCCCCGTTGCACCGCCTTAACCTGCATCTCGGCGTTCCAGCCGTAGGTAGGATCGCACATTTCGAGCCGCCTGAGTGCCTCCCAGCGAATGGCCCGGAATGGTCCCATGTCGGTATAGGCAAAGCCATGCAATACGCGAATCAGCAAAGTCGCCAGAGAGTTGCCATAGCGAACCTGCGGTGCGAGGGCTCCGCCCTCAGCAAGCTCCACTCGGCTGCCACAAACCATGTCAATGTCACCAGCCAGGATAGGCTTCAAAAGCGCGCCACAATCTTCGGGGTAATCGCTGTAATCCGCATCCAGGAAAACCACAATATCGGGGGGGCTCGACTTCAAGTGCGCCATTCCTGCTAGACAAGCCCTCCCGTAACCACGCCGCGGCTGCGAGACAACTTCGGCGCCAGCCTGACGCGCCGCACTGCCAGTATCATCGTTGCTACCGTTGTCAACAACAACAATCCGCTGAGAAATCCCACAGGGAATTTCCGAGATGACGCTGGGGAGCGCCTCCTCCTCGTTCAAGGCGGGAATGACAATAGAAACAGAAAAACTCACGTCTGAAGTTTACCCCCTCTGACTTCCGCTGCTACCAAACAATAGTCAAACTCTGATAAGTCTGGCTCGCGGGTTTTACTGTCGGCGTCTAAAATCTCCCAATGCTCCCCGCTGTGGCCATTCTTTTAATCCACGCTGCCATCGGCATGCTCGTATGCGCTGCCATTGCCCGCTCACCGGCGGGGCCGGGCTTTTATCGAATGATTTTGCTCATCGTTCTCGCCTGCCTAATATTGGGGTTCGGTCTGCGGTTGGGACCCGCCTCTGAAACGATGCCGATACCGATGAACCTTTCAGGGGTAAGTTACGTGGTCGCAGTGGTAGCGACGATCGTCTTCGGCATCAGTTTGCAGCCTGGCACCATGCAGTCATTCATGAAACTAACGACGGCAGCCATTTTCGGGACGCTCGCGATACTGACCGATCCCGCCATCCTTGAGGGTGCCACATCGATCACCTGGACCGGCCGAGTCCTCTACCATGCTGGGATCATTAGCGTTTTACCAGCAGTGGGTTCGGTCCTGTTCGCAATGCTGTTGGCACACTGGTATCTGGTTGAGCCGCGGATGCCGCTTGAACCACTGCGGCGCGTACTGATCGTATTCGTCACTACCCAGTTTTTTCTCCTCGTCTCAGTCGCTGGGGTGATTGCTTACCACTGGCCTGAATGGACCGAAATGGATGGTGGACTGCTACGCGCCTTTACTCTTGGCAATGCATTGTTCGTCTTCATGCGTGCCTTCCTCGGTGTCCTTGCCCCCATCGGCCTTGCATGGATGACCTGGAAGACTGTAGAGCTGCGCTCGATTCAGTCGGCCACAGGTATTCTGTATGCTGCCGTCGTTTTCGTGCTCTTTGGCGAGACCATTTCCATTTACCTGTCGCTAGCGACCGGCCAACCTTACTGAAACAGCGCATGAGCTATAGCTTTGATTGGCGGTGCAACGCCTGCGAGAAACCCAACCAACACGACTTCCCCACCAAGCGCTTCAAACAAACACGTGGACCCAAAACCATGGCCACGCATGGTGAGGCGGGGCACGTTACGGGCAGAACCCTTGAGTGCGCAAGCTGCAGTTACCAACAACCTATGGCAACAGGTGCATTCGACGGTGCCGGTAATCTGCTCGATCCGATCTCTGTGTGCTTGGCTTGTGGTAGCAATCGCTTGTACACACAGAAGGACTTCAACCGTAAACTCGGAGTGGCTATCGTAATTGTTGGCGCCGCCCTTTCGCCATGGACCTATGGGCTCAGCCTGGTTGTCTGCATGGGTTTGGACTACGGGCTGTACTCCTTTGTCCCCGAGATCGTCGTTTGCTATGCCTGTGATGCCATCCATCGGCGTTTTGAACACAATCCGGCGCACCGCGCCCACGATCCACTTTTGGCCGAAAGATTTGGCCGTGAGGCGCGCCAAGAACTAAAACTTGAGGTGCCTGAGACCGAGGACGATCCCAATAAGAATTAAAGTCCAGAAAGTGCTCCAAAACGCCAGTTTCGAGTGTATAGAAGCAGGTTTGACAGCGGGCGGGGTGTCCAGTATTTTTCCTCCTAGGTGGAGATTTCCAGGAGACAATGAACGAGACAAGTGCGCTGAATGACATCGAGCGTCAAGAAGATTCCGGGGAACCAAGTCGGCTGCGAGTCGCGCTTGGTTTCTTCATTCTCCCGATGCTGCTGGTTTTCGGTGCGATCGGTGTTTTTCTTCTTTTCGGCCTCATCGCCCATGAGGATAAATCTGTTGATGAGTACCTTGCAGAAGTTACTGGTGGGGGCATCAACGAACCCTGGCAGGGGGCCTTTGGCCTTGCTAACAAGCTGGCACATGATGAGAGCCTTCATAGGGATCCAGGAACCGCGCGCCGCATCGCGGCTGCCCTTGGCCATCCCTCTGCTCAAGCTGCTCCCAGGGTACGTACCTTTTTGCTCTTGGCACTCGGCAGCGTGGGGCATGAATCTTCGGTCCCTGTCGTCGTTGAATACCTGGACGACCCTAATGCCGACGTGCGACTCAATGCTATTGTGGCGATTAGCAACATCGGGGTTCCCGAAGCCATTGCGACCGCGCCGCAGGTTGCCGAACGCCTTAAAGACGACGACGAAACGGTTCGAGGTTACTCGGCGTATGTGCTCGGCACCTTGGAAAACCGAGAAGTCATTAAACCACTGGAAGTGGCGCTCAATGACCCTGTGGGCCAGGTACGCTGGAACGCTGCCGTGGCCCTGGCACGTCTCGGAACCGATACCGGCCGTGCAGAGCTGCATCGCATGATCGACCGAGATTATTTGATGACAATCGACGAACTTAATCTACAGCAGCAACAAGACGCAATGATTGCAGCAATCCAGGCATTCGCGATGATTGGCGTCGATAGTGCCATGGGGGACCTCACTGATGTCCGCGACAACGACCCTGACCTGCGCGTGCGGGAAGCCGCACGCGCCGCACTAAATTCCATGCACCGACCGTCTCTACCATGACGGGCCGGCAGCGTTAAACCGACCGAGACGAGAAAATGGCCGACAACATAGGCGAAGCCACCGTCGACAAAACTGTCGCCCCGGAAAAACCGGGACGCAGGGAGTTTCTCAAGAATCTTCCTGTGCTCGGGATTGCATGGGGTGCTTTCGCGGCCGCGATCGGTGGCATTCTGGCTGGCACGTTGCGATTTCTTTATCCCAACGTCCTGTTCGAACCACCACAGCAGTTCAAGATCGGCTTTCCGGATGATTTTCAAACCGGTGCGGTTTCGACACAATTCAAGGACAAGTTCGGCGTTTGGGTGGTTCGAAATGATCAGGGATTTTATGTCCTCATCTCCGTTTGTACGCACCTCGGCTGCACTCCCAACTGGCTGTCAAATGAAAACAAGTTCAAATGTCCTTGCCATGGCAGCGGCTTCTACATGACCGGTATAAACTTCGAAGGTCCGGCACCCCGGCCACTGGAAAGAGCTGCAATTTCGCTCGCTGATGACGGCCAGATCCTCGTCGACAAGTCCCAGAAGTTTCTCTATGAAAAGGGAGGCTGGGATGATCCCAATTCATTTCTCTTTTTCGCGTGAGACACCGACGGAGTAGTCACAAATGATCAGTCGCCTGAGGCGCGGGTTCGCCGATTTTACCCGCACGCCAGTGTGGAAGTCGGTGTTCCGCCACAAGATGCCCAAAGACCCGAAGAACAGGGCCCTCGCCGTGCTGACAAACGTTTTCTTGCACCTGCACCCGGTTCGCATGCGTAAGCAAGGGCTAAGGATCTCCTATACCTGGTGCATGGGAGGCGTGTCGTTCTTCCTGTTTCTGTCACTGACCGTCACCGGCATCCTGCTGATGTTCTACTACCGTCCGACGGCACAACATGCCTACCCGGACATGGTCGACTTGACCGAGTCGGCGACCCTTGGGCTGATGCGCGAGATGCACCGCTGGGCAGCCCACCTGATGGTTATCACCGTGTGGCTACACATGCTGCGAGTCTTTCTGACCGGCTCCTACAAACCGCCACGCGAGTTCAACTGGGTAATTGGTGTGGTGCTGCTCGTGCTCACATTGTTGTTTTCGTTCACCGGCTATTTGCTGCCCTGGGACCAGCTGGCTATGTGGGCGGTTACCGTAGGAAGCAACATGGCCCGAGCCTCACCGGGCTTGGGTGTTGAGGGACCGGGTTCGCAACTGATGGCGATTGGCGATATCCCGCTGATCACGGCCGGTTCTGACGTGCGGTTCGTTCTGCTCGGCGGGCGCTTCGTCGGCGAGGGGGCGTTGCTGCGCTTTTATGTCCTGCACTGCATTGGCATTCCATTCATCTTCGTCATGCTTCTCGCCGCCCATTTCTGGCGAATAAGGCGTGATGGAGGGATCTCCGGGCCCGGCAAAGGCGGCCCGTTGGCGATGTAAGGGGGGACACATTGGATACTATCCAAAGCTGGATCAACGTCCTCTTTCGACCCGAGATAATGACGGGTATATCGATTCTCGGGCTATTGGCGTTCTGTAAATACCGTAAGTTTTGCACCCAAAACAAGATTATGTCGGGTGCCATTCTCGGTTTTCCGATCGTCTTCTTCGCAATATCGGCTATGGAGGAGAACTTTTGGATCCAGTTCCGGCGCCCAGACAACGTGCCAATTTCGTTCATGCTTTGGTTCGTGGTCTTCTTCATCTGGCTTGCAATGAAGAAAGGGGTCGAAAACGATGACCGCATAGCCAAGGGGCAAGTCGTTTACGAGGCCAAACCCGAAGAGGAAGAGAAGGTCTTCGTCTGGCCTGATTTGGTTTACACGGAAATGATTTGCCTGCTTCTTGTCAGTATATTGCTGGTAGCTTGGTCGATCTTGATTCCAGCGCCACTTGAGGAACCAGCTAACCCGCAGCTAACGCCAAACCCGTCAAAGGCACCCTGGTACTTCCTTGGCCTGCAGGAAATCCTCGTCTACTTCGATCCGTGGCTGGCAGGGGTGTTGATTCCGACGTTCATCGTCATCGGACTGGTGGCGATTCCCTACATTGACCCCAACCCAAAGGGAAACGGCTACTACACGTTCGCCGAGCGCCGCAATGAAATTTTCATCTTCCTATTTGGTTTCGTAATTCTATGGGTGCTGCTGGTCTTTCAGGGAACATTCCTAAGGGGGCCGAACTGGAACTTTTACGGCCCATACGAATACTGGGACGTTCACAAGGTAGTACCGCTAACCAACGTGAACCTTTCCGAGTTCATCTGGGCACGGTTGTTAGGGGTCGGTATGCCGGGCTTCTGGCTAGTACGGGAGATCTTCGGTCTGCTTCTAATCAGCCTGTACTTTGTCGTCTTGCCCGTTTTGCTGGCAAAAACGATCTGGAAAAAGTTTTACGTCCAGATGAGCCTTCTCCCTTACGTGATTGGCTCGCATCTGATGCTTTGGATGCTGCTGGTACCAATCAAAATGTACCTTCGCTGGACACTAAATCTAAAGTATTTCGTCGCCATTCCCGAATTCTTTCTCAATATCTAACATGGGCCAAGATATAAAAACACGTAATGAGGCTACCGATGGCTAAGCGCAAGGGGGTTTACGCGCGTGATATCGACAAGCTCAACATCATCTTTGCCGCGGTGGCAATCGCCTCCTTCCTGAGCGTCGTTTGGATGATTTGGGACGACTATTCGAGAGAATGGAAGCGCTATCAGCGCCAGTTCCAAGTCGTCGAACAAGAAGTGACGCAACAACAACTCGCCAACGAGCAGGCCAGCATCGATCAAACCGAACTGGCCCAGTTGACACAACAACGTGACACCGCCGAGCAGACCTTGGGTGGCCAGGAAGAACAAGTCGGGGCCCTCGAGGCAGAACTGGAGGGCATACAAACAGACTTGGAGCTAGCCACACAGGAGTTTCGTTTCGCGCGCTCAGTCTTCGATACCCAGCGCTGGAACTACGAGGAGGCAGTCCACAAGAACAGCGGCTCAAGTGGCGCAGAGGCTGACTATAAGGAAGCCGAGGAGCGTTTGGCTGAAACGCAAGGGGAAGAGGAACGCCTGCAGATCGAAGCGCTCCGCATTCAAGGCGAACTCGATACCCTTAGGCAGTCGTTGACTGAAGCCGAGGTGGGCATTGGTAACACGACGCGAGAGATCAACCGGCTCGAAGCTCGCCTGGACTCGCTGCGCTTCGGATTGGCCTACTCCATACGCAACGCTCCGATGCTCGACGCCTTGAATCCCTCGCAACGGATCCGCCAGGCAGTAATTAGCGACTTGCGCCTGGATCTTAACTTCGCCGACGCGCCTCGCGTCGATCGTTGTCAAAGCTGTCATCTGGGTGCCGACAACGAAGCCTACGTCAACTCCTCGCAGCCGTTCACCAGCCACCCAAATCTTGACCTGTACGTCGCGGACACGGCAGTTCACCCGACCGGTGAGTTCGGCTGCGCTGTCTGCCATCAAGGCAAGGGCCTTGCCACTTCCTTTTACTCTGCCGTGCACACGCCCTCCAATGAGAGCGAAGAGCACCGCTGGGAGGAAGAACACGGCTGGTCTCACATCGAGCTTTGGGAGTGGCCGATGCGGAGAGTCGCCGAGACCGAAGCCTCTTGTCTCAAATGCCACGTCGGTGACACCTGGATGCCCGACGCTCCGACGTTGGAGTACGGTTTGGGCATCATTGAGAATGTTGGCTGCTTCGGGTGCCACCAAATTGACCGCTTCGACGACGCGCGCAAGGTAGGACCAAGCCTCGAACACGTCGGAATCAAAACGACCTCCGAGTGGGCTTACAACTGGGTAATGGATCCGAAGTCTTTCCGTCCCAACACACCGATGCCGAAGTTCTTCAATCTGGCCAACACGTCGGACGAGTACTGGTCAGGACGCAACCAGGTCGAAGCAGACGCCATCGTCGCCTACATCTTTGATGCTTCGACAGACGTCGATCTCGACAAGGCACCAACCGGTAACTCGGCAAACGGTGCTGACATCATCAACTCGGTAGGTTGCCTCGGTTGTCACATCGTTGAGGAACCAGGGGGGTCAGATTATCCCGAGGACCAGCCTCGGTTTACCGGCTATCGGCAGCAAGGACCCAACCTGTGGGGCGTCGGAAGTAAAGTCAACGCCGACTGGTTGTACACCTGGGTCAGGAATCCGAAGCATTATTGGGCTGACACCAAAATGCCGAACCTGCGTCTGTCCGACCGCGAGGCCGCCGACGTCACAGCTTTCTTGATGGATCTCACAAATCCCAACTGGGACAACCCGACTATTCCGTCCGTCGACACGGCGTTACGCAACGAGGTCGTACTTGAATACCTCAAGAACATGCTTACGACTCCAGATGCGGAAGCAATGCTTGCTTCTATGGAAGATGAGGAAAAAAAGCTCTACCTGGGCAACCAGCTCATCGGCCGCTACGGCTGCTATGGCTGCCACTTGATCGAAGGCTTTCAGGAAACTGGCCGCACTGGTACTTCGCTTTCGGACTGGGGAAGCAAGGCAACATCCCAAATCGACTTCGGCTACCTCGACATTCCCCACGAACGCGGCGCCTTCCTGCGCGCCAAACTGACATCTCCACGTAGCGTCGACGATGGCAAGATCAAGCTACCGCAGGAAAAGGCACGTATGCCCAACTTCGGCCTGACCCCCACCGAGATCCAGGCCGTGGCGACCGCGACCCTCGGCTACACCGACGAGGTCATCCCTGACATCAAGAAACCAGCGCAGACACCACGCAAGGTCTCGATGGAGGCGGGACGACAGATCGTGAACGACTATAACTGCCGTGCCTGCCATATCATTGAGGATCGCGGCGGGGCGATTCGGGCACCTATTGAGGCACTTGGCATCGCTGCCGGGCAGGACCGGGCTGTCGCGGCTGCCTATTCACCGCCAAACCTCAACACTGAGGGTGCAAAGACGCAACCCGAATGGCTATACCGATTCCTCAACGAACCCACAGAGATTCGTCCATGGCTCAACGTTCGCATGCCGACGTTTGGGTTCAATGGCGAGCAACTTAACGCGCTAACGGCATATTTCTCGGCTCTCGATAACGCCGGATATCCGTTCGATGACAAGTTCACTGTGGCGCATGAGTACCCGCGCACGCTAGTTACTGCCGGACGCACACTCGCACAGGGACAGTTGCAATGTTTCCGTTGCCACGTACAAGATGGCGTGCCCCCAGTAGGACAGGCCCCCGACCAGTGGGCGCCGGACTTGGCGTTGGCCGCCCAACGCTTACGTTACGAGTGGATCCAGGACTGGATCGCTGACCCACAGAGCATTTTCCCAGGAACGAAAATGCCGCAATACTGGCAGGAACTCGACACTCCCAGCTTTTTTACAGCACTCAACGGATCACCCGTCCTTGACGGTAATACACGCCAACAGATCGAGGCACTTGCCGCCTATATCATGTCCATCGGACAATAGGATACGCGCGAAACATAAACTACCCCACCCTATCTAAACGGTTCACCCTCACGACTGAATACGCGAACGTTCCCGGCGGCATCAGTCCGTACACCTCGACCGGTAGAGGCATTACTTGCCAATCCGGTGCATGGAGAAAGTTAAATGGACAATAAAGCAATCACTGTCTCTCTAGCCGTTCTCGCTGTCGTCACTGTCGCTGCTTGCGGCGGGGGCGACGCACCGACGGCAGGTAGTAGTACGCCAGCAGCTGCGCCGGCTGGTGCCATCGATCCAGCATCTGTCACCGATCCTGGAACCATCAGCGGCATCGTCAACTTCGGTGGGGCCACTCCGGAAGGGCAACTCCTACAGATGGCTGCCGACCCTTACTGCCTCACCTCACATGCCGGTGCCGAGGTCATGGCGCAACGCGTCGTCGTCAACGACAACGGCACCCTGCGCAATGTATTTGTTCATGTCACAGAAGGCCTCGACCAAACCTTCATTGCATCGGGCAGTTCGATTGAGATAAGCCAAGAGGGGTGCATGTACGTACCCCACGTGCTTGGCATACAGGCCAATCAAGCGGTCACCATCGTCAATAACGACGACACCCTACACAACATCAACGGGCAACCGAGTGGGGCTGGCAACAATCCGTTCAACTTTGCCCAGCCAATCAAGGGCATGTCGACAGAGGTCACATTTCCATCGGCTGAGATAATCCCGATCAAGTGTGATGTGCATCCCTGGATGCAGGCCTATATCCGCGTTACTAACCATCCATACTTTGCTGTCAGCAGTGAAGACGGAAGCTTCACAATCAACAACCTGCCCGCCGGTGACTACGTCATCGCTGCCTGGCACGAGTCCTTGGGCGAGCAGACACAGAACGTCACGGTCGGTGCGAACGCAACCGCAGAGATTTCGTTCGACTTCGGCAACTAACACGCGGCTGGTCTTGTTCACCCCGGGGCGCCTGATAGCCCTCGGGGTGAATCTCTTTTCCCACCCCATCAGGTAATTTGGGGCCCGCCGGAGAGGAAACGACGATGGGCGAAATAGCCGCATACAATGCGTGGCTACACCGCTATGCGATCCTAACGTCTTCCTGCACGTTCCTCTTGGTGATTTCCGGCGGCCTCGTGACTAGCACCGGATCTGGACTTGCAGTCCCGGACTGGCCATTGTCGTACGGTATGTTTTTCCCGCCAATGGTCGGTGGCATTCTTTACGAACACGGTCACCGAATGATCGCGGGTACCGTCGGCATCATGACCATGCTTCTATCCCTCTGGGTGTGGCGCAGCGAACCGCGGCGGTGGGTGCGCCGTCTTGCGGCAGCTGCTGTTCTTGCAATCCTAATACAGGCGGGCCTTGGCGGCTTGACGGTTATTTTTCTTCTGCCCACAGTGGTTTCGGTGACTCACGCCGGGCTGGCAATGGGCTTCTTTTCGATTACATGCGCCCTAGCGTTGGTAACTTCACCTTCGTGGCTCGGCAATGTCGATCGGGAGCACCCAGCAGCTTCCACAGGGTCAGTTTCGCTACCACGGTTGGCGGCAACCACAACCCTGGTGATTTACGCGCAAATCCTGATAGGCGCTATGGTGCGTCACACCGGCTCAGGTCTCGCCTGTCCCGATTTTCCACTCTGCCACGGGCAGGTCATCCCCCCCATTGACTCAATCGGTGTTGCCCTACAACTCATGCACCGACTCGGAGCGATCACCGCCGCCTTCATGGTGATCTGGGTGTACCGACTCGTCTTGAGAAGCTACGGGACAATACCCGCGCTCGTGGTTCCTGCCACAATTTCTCTGACTCTAGTCGCTATACAACTTTTACTCGGTGCACTCACCGTATGGAACACACTCGCAGTTAAACCGACGACTGCTCACGTGGGTGGTGGCGCTCTATTGCTGATCACCATGCTCACACTCACATTGCGTGCCTACCAGAAGTATCCCTGGAATCTAGCCACTACGGCAGGCACCAAGCAAGAGGTGGTGGCGTGAACAAACCAGCCACCAAGAGCGCCTCAATGCCCGCAGATTATCTGGAACTCACCAAACCGCGCCTAACCTCTTTAGTTATTGCTACGGCAATGGTCGGCTTCTTGCTCGGATCGCCAAGCGAAGTCGACTGGGTTACCGGGGCATTCATGATCATCGGCATGATTGCAATCGTGGGTGGCGGCAACGCCCTAAACCAATACTGGGAAAGCGACGTCGATGCCCTTATGGACCGTACCCGGAACCGGCCACTGCCGACCGGCCGGTTAACATCAACACAGGCGATGGTCTTCGGAATGGTCCTCTCGCTCGTAGGGCTTGCGCTTCTTGTGTTCGCAGTGGCACCAATTGCTGGCGCTCTGGCCTTCGGCGGTTGGACGACTTATGTATTGGTTTACACACCGCTAAAGCAACGAACAGCAGCCTCTACCCTAATCGGGGCGGTGCCGGGAGCGGTGCCTCCACTTGTGGGATGGGCAGCGACCCGCGGAACCCTTGAGCCTGCCATATGGTCACTGTTCGCTATCATCTTCGTTTGGCAAATCCCGCATTTCTTCGCCATCTCCCGTCACTACCGCGATGATTACAAACGCGGCGGCTTTCCAATGATTGGGGTGTACGATACTGACGGAGAAGTCACCGGACTGCTCACCGTTGCCTATTCACTCCTACTGATCCCGGTCGCGGTACTACCGGCAATATTGGGGTTGGCCGGTGCCAGTTACTTCTACGGCAGCCTAGCGCTAGGTACTGGATTCTTAGCGGTGACCGTCTGGTCCCTGCGAACTCTTGGTGCCGGCCACGAGCGCTGGGTGTTCCTCGGCTCCCTGGTTTATCTCACCGTGTTAATGGCCATGCTGGTCATCGACCGATTGCCCAAGGTTTAACGGTGCTCAATGGCGTTTACTCACTACCAGCTGTTAACGCCACCCTGAACGCGCTCAGCACCGTTTTCTTAGTAGCTGGTTATATCATGATCCGGCAAAGGCGGCCCGGCGTGCATAAGGTCTGCATGTTGGGCGCATTCGGCTGTTCAATGCTGTTCCTGGCTTCATACCTGGTCTACCACTACTACGTTGGGTCTATGCCATTTCCCGGCAGTGGCCTGATACGGCCACTGTACTTCTCCATCTTGATATCTCACGTTACGCTGGCAGTTTTGGTGCCACCGCTAGCGATCATGACTCTATGGCGTGCGTGGAAAGAACGATTCCAGGCTCACGCCCGCCTGGCGAGGTGGACCCTCCCTATCTGGCTATACGTATCAGTAACCGGCGTGGTCATTTACCTCATGCTCTACCAGCTGTATTGAGCACAGAATTTGGCCAGATACAGCGTTCCTGTTCGCAACGGAATTGGTGTCAAATCAATGCTCTGTCTAAACAACCAATCGTGCCGGCATCCCGCGAGGCGCGTGAGATAAAGTGCGCACCGTATACGCAATTTATTTGGAAGGAATGAGTGGGACATACAAAATCTAGAGCATGGAAAACGTTTAGCTGACAACAATTCCATCTTCAACGACAACCCGCCCAGCCTTAATCACCACCGCAGGCTGCTGCATGCCGAACTTGTACGGCAGTTCCGCATAATCATCGACAGCATAGATTTGGAGGTCCGCCTGCTTGCCAACTTCCAGCGTTCCGATTCGATCACCACGGCCAACAGCGTAGGCAGCATTGCGTGTTGCAGCCACTAATGCTGCAGCCGGGCTCATGCGCATCTGGAGGCAAGCGAGCGCCACAACGATACCCATCGAGTCCACTGGCGAGGTGCCAGGGTTGAAGTCAGTCGCCAACGCAAGTGGAACACCGGCCGACTGCAGTCTTGCCGCCGGCGCCTGGCGGCGCGAACCGACATAAAGCGGCACTGTTGGAAGCATGACACCAATGACACCAGCCTTAGCCATCGCCG
>CAUZAW010000063.1:0-12826 GCA_963577735.1 Phycisphaerae bacterium
GACAGCGGGCAGCCAACTAAGGGAGGCAACCAGCCCCACCGCCGCGGTGCTGCGCGTCGGCTGCGTCAGTTTTCTAAACGCCCGGCCGTTAATCGAGGGCCTCGACGCGGACAACTGCCAGCCTCCGGTCGAACTGTCGCTCGACGTGCCCAGCTGTCTGCTGGCCGATCTTGAAGCGGGGCGAACGGACGTTGCCCTTTGTCCGGTGATCGACTTTTACCGCAGTCGCGTGCCGTTGCAAATCGTACCTGTCGGCGGGATCGCAAGCCTTGGGACCACGTTGACCGTCAAGCTGTGCAGCGGCGTGCCCATCGACAGCATTGAACGCATTTACGCGGATACGGACAGTCATACCAGCGTGGCACTGGTTCAGATTGTGCTCGCCGAGCGTTACGGTATTCGCCCGCAGGTCATCGCCTACAACGCCCGCGAGCAAACCGCGATGGGCCGATGGGTCGACCGGTCCGAGGCGGTGCTGCTTATCGGGGACAAGGTCGTCGCGGCCGACACCCCCTCGTACCCTTACGAGCTAGATTTGGGACAGGCGTGGCACGAGTTGGCGAATCTGCCGTTTGTCTTTGCCGTGTGGATGTCGCGGCGCGGCACGGCCTTGGGAGAGTTGCCCCAAATATTAACTGCTAGGCGGATCGCCAATGCGCGACACCTCGATGCGATTGTTCGTAAGCACGCTGCGGCGCACGGTTGGCCGCAGCCGCTGGCTGCCCGCTACCTCAAGGATATTCTCAAATACGAAATTGGCCCCACCCAGTTGCAGGCGATTGAAGTCTTTGCCACCAAAGCACATCGACTGGGCCTGATCGGCCAACTTGAGCCAATGGCTGTCTATGCGAAACCGGTGACATGAAACACAATCACATGTTTCTTCGGTTTGGTGTTTTGCCTTGAGCCGGCAACTGAACCAACAATTCAATTGCCAGTCCTTGGCGGACCTGACGCGCCAACTGCTGGTCTCCCCGCCACGCAAGCGCATCGAGCAGGTCCGCCGTGCCGAAAAGCTGCATGACGAGATCGACCCGCAGCACAATTACCCGTTCGATTTCGTCAATTACCGCATCACCGGGTTTCGTACCGAGTCGGAGGATATGGTGTTAGTCGGCGAGGCTCTGGGGCCTGACCTGCGCCTACTGATCGACTCGCTGAGCCATTCGGTCGGGATGCCGCCAGCGGAGAAGGAGCCGGTGTGCTTGCCGAGTGAACTCGCGGCGCAACTGAACGTGAGCACGAAGACCATCGAACGGTGGCGGAAGCTGGGACTGCGCTGGCGTTGGGTTCAACCGGCCGGCGGCGGTAAGCGTCACAAGCAGGTGGTGTTCACCCGGCAGGCGGTGGATGTGTTTCTCTCTCGGTACGGCGATCGGGTCGAGCGGGCCGGACGATTTAGGCAAATGGATGAACCAGCCCGCCATCAGATCATGGACCAGGCACGGCAACTGGCGAGCGAGCCGGGCATGTCCATTTATCGCGTGGCCCGTCGGTTGGCGAGGCAGAGTGGCCGGGCGGTTGAAACCATCCGACTGCTGCTCGAACACCATGAACGCCATGCCGACGACGGCAAGATATTCGTTCATCACACCGGGCCGCTGACGCCGAGGCAAAAGCGCCTGATTGCCCGGGCCCAGCGGTGGGGCGTGCCCGCTGCAAAGATCGCCGACCATTTTTGCCGTTCGCCGTCTACTATCCGGCGCGTGGTGCAACAGCAACGGGCAGCAGAGCTGCGCAATGTACGCATCGAATACGTGAGCAATCTGATATTCCAGCGTCAAGACGCAGACAGGGTCCTGCTGCTGCTACCTGCCGGTGGTGTCGAGGTCAGCCCACCACCGCGGGTTCGAGCGGCCCTGGCACAACTGCCGGAACAGGTCCGGTTGATTTATGACCAGACCATGCTGGAGGCTGGCGACCAGAAAACGCGGATCGTCCGTCTAAACTATCTCAAATTCAAAGCTGCCATGCTGCGCGCCACGCTCAATGACCGATTGCTGAAGAAGGCGACGATGGATCAGGTAGACGCATACCTGGAGCAGGCCACCTCCGAGCGCAATCGTCTCGCGGTTGCGTGTCTGCCACACGTATTGCTGGTGGTCCGCCAGCACCTTGGCGTGCGCGGCAGCGACATGCTGGGCCATCTGGTTGATCTGCTGGAGATGGGTAACGACCAGATGTTTCTCGCCATCGATACTTATGACGCGACACAGGCCCAGGCATTCGAGCCATTTTTGGCGTGGTCACTGAAGCGCCGCTACGCCAAGTACGCACCCGGCCCCGGCCGAGCACACAAGCGATTGGCCGGCGAGGCGATAGTGCGGCGACTTCGACGGGCGGCGGCAATGCGGAACATCCAATTGCCCAGCTAATCTATATTCCCACCGTGGTGCCCGGCGCCTTGTGCCAGAATATGAAGGTGTAGCCGGCTGCAACCGCTGCGATGCCTAGGGCGATACCAAACATCGCTTGTAGTTTCTGCTGGTAGATGGTGTGTTCAGTGGATTCATGCCGCCTGTAAATCCACAGCACCAGCGTGCCGGTACACACTGCGGCCGGGTCCAATACCAGAAGCAGCAATGCAATGATCGGGTCGGCCACAGGCAAAATCCACAGCAGTAAAGAAACGACCGACGCTATCAGTCCCAGCCACGCACTGATCAATGCCAACGTCGGCGCCCAGTTGAAAAACGATTCGTCCCGCCGGGGAATGCGCCACATGGCGGCAAACACCATCACCACCAGCAACGCCGACAATGCCAACTTGAGCCATAAGGGCATACCGAGAACCTTGGTCAAACACCCCTTGCCAGCGGGTCCCAGATCAGTTTGTGCAACTGTATCTGTACCCGTACGGGTAACTGGTCCTGCAAGACCCATTGGGTCAAGTCATGCAACGCCAACCCGTCAACGCCGGCTATGTCTGGGCCTGATTCGACGAACGAAGCAGGGCTGAGCAACACAGCTGCCACTCGCGGCGCAATATCATGTTTACGGATACAGTTGCGGGTCCACTCGTAATCCCGGCGGTCGCATATGACGAACTTGACCTCGTCGCGCTCGGCGAGATGATCGATGTTGGCCCAGCAGTTGCGATGTACTTGTCCGCTTGCAGGGGTCTTGATGTCCATGATCCGGACCACACGCGGATCGCACACGGCAATATCACAGGTTCCACTGGTCTCGATCAGCACCGTCTTGTCCAGGTCACACAAGCGTGACATCAGGGCATGCACGTTCGGCTGCAGCAATGGTTCTCCGCCGGTGACTTCCACGAGGTCACAGTGATATTGTTCGACCTGCCCGACGATCTGATTGATCGTGTGCTGCTGCCCCTCGTGAAACGCATACGCGGTGTCGCAATAATGACATCGCAGGTGGCACCCCGTGAGTCTAACGAACACGCACGGCATGCCCGCGCGCACACCTTCGCCCTGTATCGAGTAGAAGGTCTCGTTAACCGTTAGTGCGCCGCTCATGGTGAACCCGACTCGCCGGGGGGTTTTTGAGATGGCGATCGCCCCTGCAGTGGGGCGGGGGCCCCCTGCCCATCCTGATCGACATATTTTAGAAGGTCACCTACGGTCATCTCCAGCAGCGGGTGCACCGCCCCGGCGTCCAGGTCGGCAAGTGGCTTGAGTACGAACCAGCGTTCGTGCATCAGCGGATGGGGAATGACCAGTTCATCCTTACTGATCACCAGATCACCATAAAGAAGCACGTCAAGGTCGAGCGTGCGCGGCCCCCATTTGATGCGTTGATCCTGTGGCAATCGGCCTGACCGCTGTTCAATCTCACTTAGGTGTCCAAGCAGCACCAGCGGTTCAAGGGCGGTTTCCAGTGCCGCCGCCGCGTTAAGATATTTACCCTGCGGCACTGGCCCGACGGGGTCCGTTTCATATATCCGGCTCCAACCCGTGAGCGTAGACTGAGGCAACTGCGACAACGCTTGCCGCGTTGCCGCGAGCGTAGCTTGGCGATCACCCAGGTTCGAGCCGATGCCGATAAATACACGTGCCATGGATTGAAATTGTCGGTCTATCTACCTGCAACGGCAAATGGTGCGGCACAGTGGTCAATCGTGATGACCACTGTAAAATACAGTTTGACTTGTGTACCGCGGTCGTGAGATCAACCTTGACGATGGTTACAGACAATACCGTGAATGTTGACTTTGATGCTGCCAATGAACTGTTGCGTGGCAAAGAAGCCACTGCCATCGTCCAGTGGGCGACAGACGTTTTCGGCGAATATCTGGTCATGACTTCCAGTTTCGGCGCCCAGTCAGCGGTGATGTTGCACCTGTGCACGCAGGTCGTGCCCCGTCTCCCGGTGGTATTTATCGACACCGGCTACCTGTTCCCGCAGACCTACCAGTTTGCCGAGCAATTGCAGCAGCGACTGAACTTGAACCTGAAGATTTATCAGTCGCCTATCAGCCCGGCCCGCATGGCCGCCATCTACGGGCCCCTTTGGGAAAGCACGAACAAGCAGGACTTGGACCGTTACGACCGGATTCGCAAGGTCGAGCCCATGCAGCACGCCTTGGCCGAGTTGGGGGCCAAGGCATGGCTGGCGGGCTTGCGCCGTTCGCAAACCGATTACAGGGCCGGATTGCGATTCGTCGAGTCGCAGGGCGGCATCGCCAAGATATATCCGATCATCAACTGGACGCCCAAGAAGGTACACGAATATCTGGTTAAGCATGACTTGCCCTATCATCCGCTATACGAAAAGGGCTACAAATCAATAGGGGATTGGCACTCCACCGAGTCGCTGGGTGGCGATGATCACGAGCGCGCTGGCCGATTCAAGGGGCTCAAACAGGAGTGCGGCCTGCACCTGCCCCAGACCCCGGAAGAAGATCAAAGCCGAGACTCCAGTTCGCTGTGATTTATGGATTGACCACCACGGTGCTGTCGCCTTCGCTGAGCAGGTAAAAGAGCAGTTCAACGTCCTTGGGCAATAGGCGGATGCAGCCCATGGATGACAGTTGGCCGATGGTTTGCGGCTCGATCGTTCCATGAATGCCGTAGCTGGACAGTGGCCGGGTTTGCTCATCGACGCCTTCCAAGCCCAGCCAATACCTGCCGATCGGATTTCTCTGATCCCCGCCGGCGAATTGTTCGCCGGTACGTGGATTGGTCCAGCCCGGGTCTATCTGCTTGGAGCCCGGGCGAACGATCCACTTGCCCAGGGGGGTGGAATCGTCCTCCCCCAGCCCTACAGGAAAACTGCAGATATAAACGCGTTTGCCGTCGTCACCAGTCAGATAAACGTCGAGCCGATACTGTGATTTCAACACCACGGCATGGAACGGTCCCTTGGCCATCTTAAGACGTTGGCCGTCCCTGATGCGCTTGGCCTTGACCTCGTTGATGTGCTCAACCAACTGATACGGAATCTTGTACGGCGCTGTTGCGCGGCTTAGAACATCCCCGGGCTTGACAACATAGACCTCCACCAGCGGGTCGTCCGGATAGAAACGCTTGGAGAAGATCAGCTTGGTGTTGACATGCATCAACTGAATACGCAGGGCCTTGGTCTGAGGTCTGGTCAACGGGCCGGCACTGCCTTCGAGCAGGTCATTTAACGCGTTGCGGGCCGAAACAAGCGTGTCCTTTTGGCTCAGTTCCATTGCCGCGGCCACAGCTGCGTCTTGAGGTGACGGTTGGGGGTGCGGTTCAAGTTGGTGATGGGGCTGCTCGACCTTCACCGGCTTGATTTGTCGCGCTGGCGGTGGCTCGACGCGTGCTGTTGCCCATCGAGTAGGCTTGACGGCCTGCCTGGCCTTGTCACGCAAAAATCCGAAATAGATCACCGCTGCCGCGATCAGTCCCAACAAGGCGATCCACGGCCATTTCGACCCCGAGCGATGACGAGAACGCATGTAAAGGCGGCCAGTTTTCGGATTGTACGATTGCGATTGTAAAACCATGGGTCCGTCCACGTCGTGTTGCCGCCAGCATCAGCGACAAACCAATTGTACCGGCAAGGAGTGCCGCCATTGGTCACGCTGGTTATGTGCGGGGCTGCTTCCTTGCGTCAGGACTCTTGCGTTGGTTTGCGATCCAGTCTAGGTATTCGCCGATGCGTTTCTCGTAGCCACGCTGGGTAGGTGTATAGTAGCATTTGTCCACGCCGAGGTAATCCTGATCCACGAATCCTCCCTTCCCGTGGTGGGCGTACTGGTATTCCTGAGCATGGCCGAGCTTTTTTGCCCCGTCGTAATGCCCGTCACGTAAGTGCTTGGGTACGGGCAAGGTCCGCCCTTCCTGTACGTCCTTCGTGGCCGCCCAGATGGCAGCGGCCGAGGCGTTGGACTTGGGGGCCGTGGCCATGTAGATCGCGGCTTGGGCGAGGGTTAACTGGCATTCAGGCATGCCCACCCGTTCGGTTATCTCATAAGCGGCCGAGGCCACGGTAATGGCGCGTGGGTCGGCGTTGCCGATGTCCTCGCTAGCTAGGATGGCGATCCGCCGGGCGATAAAGCGGGGATCCTCGCCCGCTTCGAGCATTCGTGCCAGCCAATACACCGTTGCGTCCGGGTCGCTGCCCCGCATTGACTTGATGAACGCCGAGATGATGTCGTAATGGTCGTCACCCGTGCCGTCATAGACCAGTGCCTTGCGCTGGATGGATTGCTCGGCCACGTTCAGGTCGATCACAATCGCAGGCGTGTCGTCGCTTGGCTTTGCATCGCCGCTGCTCTCGACTGCGATTTCCAAAGCGCTCAATGCCCGGCGGGCATCGCCGTCGGACACGGTTGCCCAATGTTGCAGAGCCTCCTCGGTAACCTGCAAGTTCAATTTCCCGTAACCACGCTGCTTGTCGGCTATTGTGGAGGCGAGAATCTGGCGAATCGATGCATCGCTTAACGGCTCGAACTGGAAAATGGCCGATCGACTCACCAGCGGCGAATTAATGGCAAAGAAAGGATTCTCCGTCGTGGCCCCGATCAGTGTGATGACGCCGCGCTCCACATCGCCCAACAGTACGTCCTGCTGGGCGCGGTTGAAACGGTGGATTTCGTCGAGGAAGAAGATAGTGCGTGTGCCGTCGGCCTCTAGGCGTTGGGTTGCGGCATCGAGCACTTGTCTCACGTCGCGCACGCCGACGGCTGCGGCGTTGGCACGCTCGAAATGGCGGCGTGTGTGGCGGGCGATGACCTCGGCCAAGGTGGTTTTGCCGCTGCCCGGCGGCCCGTAAAAGATCACGCTGGTCAACTGGTCGGCTTTGAGCATCAGGCGCAACAGCATGCCCGGGCCGAGAAAATGCTGTTGACCGACGAACTCATCGAGCGACCGCGGCCGCATGCGCAGCGCCAGCGGCTGAGCCGACAGGCGATGGCGGCGGCGATGTTGTTCCCACAGATCGTCGGGCATGACGCCAATATACCCCCGCAACCAACCGGTGCACACGCGATAGAATACGCCCATGCCTGATCCGGTTACGACCGCCATTTTGAGCCTGCTGACGGTCATGTCGCTGGCTGCCAGCATATTGGCGGTGATCCGTCTGCGCCGCCACGCTATGCCCCAGCACAGCCGTAAAATCCAGTTTTCCCTCACCGGCACCTGCCTGCTGGGTACAATTTCCTTGGTCGTTTACCGGGCTGTTTTCCATGGCAATAGCTGGCAGCCGTTGGGTTCGCATCTGGACGGATTGCTGCTGATCGCGATGCTATTTGCCTTGACCTTTCTTTTCGTCCAGAGGGCCCTGGTCCGCGGACTAGCGGTATTTGCCTTGCCGCTGCTGACCGTGATGCTGGCTTGGGGCTTGTGTGCCAGCGCTTGGACCTATGAACCGTTTGCCATCCAATCTTTGTGGCGGCTCGTACACTTGAGCAGTGTCTATCTGGGGTCGCTGGTGTTGTGTACGGCGGCCGCGGCCGGGGCAATGTATCTCTACGTTCAGCGGAGATTGCGCAGGCACCGTGGCCAGGTGGGTGTCGAGCACATGGCCAGCTTGGAAGCCATTGAGCGGTTCAACATTGGCAGTGCCACCATTGGTTTCGCCTTGTTGACACTGGCGCTGGTTACTGGCCTGATCATCATCCTCGATCGCGAAGGGATCCACATGGATCCGCAGTGGTGGAGGTCGGTCAAGGTACTGCTGGCCGTCACGGTCTGGCTGATATATGCCATCGTGATGAATGTGCGTTTTGCCACGGCCTTTCGCGGCGCTCGGGCCGCGTGGTTGAGTATCGCCGGCATCGTGCTGTTGGTGGCGGTGTTCAGTGCCGCCCGCGATTTATCCGACCCGGTGCGTCCGAACCCGACCATGATGCGCGTTGAGCGGGTAAGGGCAGCGCCATGAAAATTGTGATGCTCGGCGTCAACCACCGCACCGCACCGCTACTCTTGCGTGAGCGCCTGGCGTTGGTGGGCCAAAATTTGGATCGGGTTTACGACCTGCTCGGTCGCCACCGGCAGGTAGAAGTAGTAGCGCTTAGTACCTGCAATCGCAGCGAACTTTATCTGGCCGATCCCGAGGACGGAGAAGGCTGGGACGCCCAACTGTCAAGCGTGTTTGCACAGTGTTGCAGCGTGGGTGCTGACGAGCTTGCCGGTTCACTGCTGCTGTACTCAGGTGACGATGCCGTGCGTCATCTGTTCCACGTGGCCGGCGGGATAGATTCCATGGTACTAGGCGAGCCGCAGATTCTGGGCCAGGTCAAGCGGGCGTACGAAGAAGCGACCCGTCGCGGCACAGTAGGGCCGGCGTTCAACACTATTTTTCAAGAAGCGATCGCCGCGGCCAAGCAGGTTCGCCATGCCACGGCTATCGGCCAAGGGCGGGTCTCCATCGGCTCCGTGGCCGTCGATTTCGCACGCCAGATCTTCCATCGCTTCGACGACAAAACTGTTGTTGTCGTGGGCGCAGGTGAGCTGGTCAAGCTGATATTGCGGCACATGGCTGCTCTTTCGCCTGCGAAAACTTGGGTCACCAATCGATCGCTCGACCACGCTCGTCAGTTGGCCGGATCCTTCGGTACCGAAGATGCCCGACCCTTCGACCAACTCGATGACCTGCTCGTTGAGGCCGATATCGTGCTTACGGGTACCGGCGCTGCCCAGCCGATCATGACCGCCGACCGCTTTATGCCACTGCTACGCCGACGCAAGCATCGACCGCTGTTTCTCATCGATGTCGCTTTGCCCCGTGATATCGAACCGGCGGTTGGCGAACTGAGCGACATCTATCTCTATAATCTTGACGATCTCCAGCAGGTCGTGGCCCAAACCTATGAGGAACGCAGTGACGAGGTTGAGCAGTGCCGGTCCATGCTGGATCATGCTGCGGGTGAATGCATCAACGAAGTTCAGCACCGCGATATCGGCCAGATAATAAAGATGCTGCGTCAAAAGCTACACCAGATCGGACGCCTTGAGCAGCAACGCACCGTCAACAAGATTCGGATTGCACCGCCGGATGACATGGCTCGGCTGATTGAGGAGCATACGCAGCGGTTGATCAACAAGGTCCTGCATCTGCCGCTCAAAGCCCTCGACCGGCGTCATCCCGACGAGTCTCTTAGCGAATATGCGCAAGCTTTGCATAAACTGTTTGAACTGGATAAAGAACTAGACAGGGAGCTGGATTCTTTCATTAAACCGGTGTCAAAATCAATAACGGCGCAAGTGGCGCAATTGCCAAGCAAACCTCAATCCCCTAGCTGAAGGCGTGGCCTAGATGAAAACATATTCAATCGAGTACCTGACGGAAATTTCTTCCAGGATACTGCAGGCTTGTAGCACGCCGGTTGACGACGCTCAGAAAGTCGCACAGTTCGTCGTCGCTGCCAATGCCAGGGGTCTTGACTCGCACGGCATCAGGCGAATCAGCCAATACGTAAATCAAATCGGTACCGGCCAAATTAAACCGGGAGCCTCTATAGATATCGAGCGTGAAACATCTACCTCTGCCCTGCTCGATATCAACTGGAACTTCGGCCAACTGGGCGCTGACCAGGCCTCCCACATGGCCATTGAAAAGGCCCGTAATCACGGCATGGGATGCGTGGCCCTGCACCGTTGTGTCCACGTTGGGTGTGTCGGCCTGTACGCGCAAATGGTTGCCGACGAGGGCATGGTCGCTCTTGCCGCTTGCAGCGGCGCGGCTCCCAGCGGGCATTGGGTTGCGCCCTGGGGTGGTCGCGAGGGACGCATCGGTACCAATCCCATCGCCTTTGCCGCGCCCACCAGCGGCGACCCAATTCTTATCGACGTCGCCACCAGCACCGTGTCAGAGGGCAAGGTCCATCTGGCTCGCGATTGTGGCGAGCAGTTGCCAGACCATTGGCTGGTTGATGCTCAAGGCAAGCCCAGTAACAATCCCAACGACCTTTACAGTTCACCGGCCGGGGCCATTCAATGCCTCGGTGGCATGCTCGGCTACAAGGGCTATGGTTTTGCGGTAATCGCTCAGGTTCTTTCCACCATACTGACTCGCTCTTCCCTGCGTCATGTGCCAGAGGAGAGCAACAATTTCTGGCTCATGGCCATTGACGTGTCCACGTTCATGGATCTAGACGAATTTATCAGCGACCTCGAAGAGTTCATCGCCTACAGCAAGTCTGCCAAACCAGCGCAGGGATTTTCGCACATCATCATGCCCGGAGAGCTGGACTTTCGTAACCAGCAGGTACGCACGGTTGAGGGCGTGCCTGTTCCCGATGAAATCTGGCGGGAGATTGAGCAGGTTGCCCAGAAGTTGTCCGTGACCTTATGAGCCAAACGGCCCCAACCCCGTTGAAGGCCAAATGAACAATCCCTGGCCCACGAAAGTTTCTTGGATCAGGCTTGAATCAGGTTTGCCCAGAAACGGTTTCCCTGATTAAGTCTTTGGCCTGCATCGTCGCATGCGGTTTGTGTGTGGCCCACCAGGCGATTGGCCATTCACCGGCAGGTTGACGCAAGCGGGCCAGTTCGGCATCAGGCCTTATCGCCACACCGCTGACGATAGGCCTGAAGTTTGGCTTTGAGTTTGGGCGTTTCCAGAACGTTACGGTTGATGACCGAATCAGGGCGGTCTCCTTGCCTGACCGCCATCGCGGCGTTGACGCACCCATTACTGCACAACTGGACCATTTCGTCTGTGAATCCCATCCCATGTGGGGTGAGTATTACATTTTCCATCTCGAGCAGCGGATCCCCTTGTTCGATAGGTTCAGGGTCCAACGCGTCAAGAGCGGCGCCTGCCACGACACCATCGGCTAGTGCGGTGGCAAGCGATTTTTGATCGATGATGGGGCCGCGAGCCACGTTGATGATGTACGCGGAAGGCTTCATCATCGCAAATTGGTCGGCGCCGAGCAGGTGATGGGATTCGTCAGTGAGTTGGCAAACGATGCAGACGAAGTCGGATTCTTGAAGCAGGGTATTGAGATTCACCGGTACTGCGCCCAGAGACTCGACGAGTTCGTTATCAATGTACGGGTCATAGACCAGATGGCGCATCTGGAAAGGGCGAATCAGATGGTGCAGTTCTTTTCCGATGCTGCCGAAACCTATTAAACCGAGGCTTTTTCCAGTCAGGCCGAGAGCAACATAATCCGGTTCCGCGACGCGGTCCCATCGATGCATGTCTACGAGCTTGGATTTCTGCCGCAACTGTGTGGCCAACGCCAGTATGAAAGTCAGGGCGGCGGTGGCCATGGGCCTGCGTACGCCGATAGGCGTGGTGGCGAGGATGATCCCAGCATCAGTGCAGGCATCAAGGTCAATGCAGTCATAGCCTGCGCCGTAACGAACGATGACCGTGCATCGTTCCACGCCTTGAACTGAATCGCGTGTTACAAGAGAACCACCGGCCGCGATGGCATCGAACCGGTTGAGCGTTTTGGGTTCCAGTGGGTTGACATCTACGGGGCAACGTTCAATCTGGATGCCCGAGGCATTGTCCAAAAGAGCCCGCGACGACGGGCAGTTCATGATCCGCTCATAGATGCTGTCATCGGTCAGGCCGATGCGAAAGGTATGGTCGGTGGGCAAGGATTTTTCAGGGGTGTTGTTCTTTCCCATGGCTGGTGGGTTTACCTCGATGCCATTTGGGTGATGTCCTCAAGCATTTTATTGCATTGTTTCATGAGCAGGTTCCAGTCGCCGTCGCAAGCGATCCACGAGATGCCCATGTCAATCCACTTTTGAATAGACGTGTCAAAACCGACAGAATGACCGGCGGGGATGTTCTTCTTGATCGCGGCCTTGAAGATGGTCTCGATGGCCGCCTGGACGTCCGGATGGTCCGGTTGGCCGACCAGGTTCATGGAAAGGGACAGGTCGCTGGGGCCGACCAGAACGCTGTCAAATCCAGGTACGTCGAGAATATTCTCGATGTCGTTGACCGCATCGATGTGTTCGATCTGCAGATGGACCATCAGCTGGTTATCGATGTCGGCAAGATATTCAGCCGGGGAGATCAGGCCGTAGCGTACGCCGCGGGAAGGGCCGTACCCGCGGATGCCGCGCGGGGGGTAGCGGCAACTACGTACGGCCGACTCGGCACGCTCCACGCTGTCAATACGAGGCACAATCACCCCTGCCGGGTGCAATTCAAGAATCGGCTTGACCACGGTCAGATCTTCCGAGGGCACGCGAATCCATGACGCTGCACCCGATGCACGGGCGGCGCGAACGTGGTGGGCCGCGTCGGCCAGCGTCATGGCCGAGTGCTCCATATCGATCCAGACAAAGTCGAATCCGGCCTCGCCAATCAGTTCGCTGACGGTGGGATCAGACAGAGTGGCCGTGGTACCAATGCACAACTGCCGGTTGGCCCATTTGTCTCGGATACGCGGGGTGTGGTTCATAGTTGTTTC
>CAUZAW010000064.1:0-12685 GCA_963577735.1 Phycisphaerae bacterium
TCGAATCGACCGTAGCCGGACCACTTCGTCGGCATATACAGGTCGAAGCGGCCGGTGTGGGTGTCGTCGATCGTCCAGTCGTACGTTCGGCCGTCCGGGCCGTTGATCACCTCGACGGCGACGCTGGTGCCGGTGAAGTGGACGGTGATGTCGTGCCCTTTGCGTGAGGTGGGCTTGACCCCTAACTTCGTGCCGGCCGGAACCGCCTTAAGACGCCGACCGACCACCTTCACGTCCTCATCGCCCTCCATGATCGCAGACCACCATTGGACGTTCGACTCCTTGTCGTAGATACGACACGCCACGTGCCCGTTCGGACCTTCGACAGTGATCTCGCTTAGCGACGGATCCACATCGATGCCGTTGATCTGCGGCACGACGTTCACGTCGACGTATTCGAGGAAGCCGACGACGCGCCCGACCGACGGAATGACCTCCGCCACACCGCTATCTGTGTCCGGTGCGATATAGCTGACCCGATTCCCAGCACACCCCACCGCCAACAGAGTTACTGCCATGGGCACTGCCCAGAACGATCGGTAAGTCATATCGAATCTCCTCAGGTATGAATTAGCTGGCATTCGCAAACCTCGGGATTGGTCGGGTCAAAATCGAAACTGCTCATCATAAACGATCCGACATCTCCTATTTTAACTCCAAACGGATCCGAGGATCTGAATCGCGACCGATGTGCAGAAGTATCCTTTCGATGTGTTTGGTTCGTCATCCTCGAAGACGTGCTGTCACGGATGCTCAAGATCAACCGCTCTCACGGATCCACCACCAAGCCCCGGGGCGTGACCCTCAACCGGTACACCCGCCGATCCGCTTGGCCCGGCTTGGCGATATATCCCATGGAGTTCACCAGCACCACGTCCGGCTCGACTTCGACAGCTTGATGATTGGCCCAGATCGGGTAGTCGATGATGGTGCCGTGATCCCACGTTACGCCGCCGTCGTGACTCACGTTGGCCGCAAGGTATGGGAATCGGTGCACCGCCACCAAACTGCCGCTGACGGTGGAGGTCAGCGTACTGCAGTAGCCGGGAAAGGCGCCAAAGCAGGCTGGCTGCCAGGTCTTGCCACTGTCGTTGCTGCTCACGCGCCACATGTAAGGCCATGGCCCCGGTCGGCCGTAGCCGATGACGACATTGTCGTCTGTCTCCGCCATGCCCATCTCCGAGATGTTTCCCGTGCAAAATATCAGGTCGGGTGAGACGAAGTTGTTGCGATCGCACCAGACCGGGGCTTGCCACGTCCGGCCGTCGTCGGTGCTGCGGAGCACGTAGTTGGTAGAAACCTTGGCATTCACGTACGAGCCAATGTGCTGCTGCGTCATGAGCGGGACCAGAAGCGTACCGTTCCGCAGGCGAAGCGGCTGGCCGGACCCGCTGAAAGGCCCCTCCAATTTCTCTGGCCAATCACCCACGATGTTCAGCGTCTGCGGCCCCTGCCAGGTACAACCCTCATCGGATGACTCATAGGTGTACAGGATCTCTTTCGCCGTTCCGCCGGGCTTGGCGTGTAGTGCGACCCATGTGCCGTCCTGCTTGACAAAGCCGCTGAATCCCTCGTTCAGCGTGGCGGGCGCCGGCATGGACCAGGTTCGCCCGGCGTCGCTCGAACGGACCCAGACGATTCGCTTTAACTCTCCGCCGTTCGGATCTTGATACGGAATGCTCACCGTCAGGTCGCCCGACTTGCTTTTGACGATGCCAGGATAGCCTTGGAAGGTACTGGAATCGGTTTGCGGACAGGGGAGAATCCAGTGATGTACGGGCGGCGTCAGCCCTTCCCACGCGCCCGCGTCGAAGCTTTGGCCTTCCACTTGCAGGCCGGCAAAATCAGTATCGCACCCGAGGCCGGCGCTTTTGATGCCCATTACGCCGATGCGACCTGCTTGGTATGTGTCATCCATGAGGTCCGCGACCAGCCGCCCGTCCAGCCACGCGCGGATCCGCGGACCTTCGCACTGTACTTTCGCGGTGTACCAGTGATCGTGCATCGGCACGATCTCGGTCATCAGACGAAAATCCAGATACCGCTGCAACGGCGTCCCGTCGGCGATGACGATCCCGGCCCACATGTGCCGGTTGCGGTTCTGCTGGCCACACCAGGGAATATCCAGTGCGTAATACCTGTACGAGTCCTGCACACGGAACACCAGACGGGCGCCGCCGTGGCTATAGCGGAAGCGCAAGCGGAACTTTGCCATGAAGTTGTCGTAACTGCGATCATGCCGCACAGCCATGTGGGCGCCCGAGTAATCATCCCACGTGACGTTCTCCGCCGGCATCGCTGCGATCACTTCATCATGGTCCGGCCCACGCAGTTCGCCACCTTCGCGGTCTGTCCAAGGACCGTTCATAAACGACCAGTTTGCGCCGTCGCCGATGCTGAAGGTCTCGATATATGTCGCCATGTCAATATCCCAAAATAATCAGTTGTTCAGGAAAAATCGTAGCAGAGATCCTTTAGAAAGGAGAGTATAGGAACGCCAACAGAGTTACCACCATGGACACCGCCCAGAACGATCGGCAAGTCATATCGAGCCTCCTCAGGTACGAACGGGCGGGCGTTGGCGAACCTCGGGATTGGGCGGGTCAAAATCGAATCTGCTCATCATAAACGATCCGACATCTACCATTTTAACTCCGCCCGAATCCGTCACCAGTGATGTGGAATAGCTGGTCATACGACGACGGTCTGACGTAGACGCCGATGGTACGCGGTGAGTTCGCGTTGTACCCTGCACGCAACGCTAGGCAATAGATGTCGGTGTAATAGAAGCCCCAGATCGATTCCATGCCTGGACGGGGCCAATCGTCCGACGACAATGACGCACGAGCGGCCACGGAAATGTTCATGAAAGAAAAGAGCAGCGGGCAGTTCAAGATCGGCGTCGTGACGACGGTCTATTTCCCGTACAGCCATGCGGACGTCATCGTCTCGCGATGGCTGCAGCCGCGACCGGACGATGTCGTGTGGGGATGGCCCAAACCGCGCACGAAGATCAAGACGATGTGCGTCGAGCAATTTGCCCCCGAAGATTTGTCGCGGGGCCTTTGCGAAGAACACGGCGTGCCACTGTACGGCAGCGTGGCCGAAGCGCTTTGCGACGGCTCTGATGCACTGGCGGTCGATGCGGTGCTGCTAATCGGTGAGCATGGGGAATATCCCAGAAATGATCTGGAGCAGAAGCTTTATCCGCGCAAGGAGCTGTTCGACAAGATTACGGACGTCTTTCGGGCGAGCGGTTGCTCGGTGCCCGTCTTTTGCGATAAGCATCTGAGTTGGAACTTCGACTGGGCACTGGAAATGGATCGCACTGCGAGACAAATGGGGTTCATGCTCATCTCAAGTTCGGCGCTTCCTTTCTGTCGGCGCGTTCCGCCTGTAGACCTTGCGGGCAACAAGACGATCGATGAAGCCGTCGCAGTGTTTCACGGTCCGGACGAGTGCTACGGCTACCACAGCTTCGAATTCGCTCAGGCCATTCTGGAGCGCCGCACGAAAGGCGAGACCGGCGTGGAGGCGGTCACCGTCCATCGTGGCGAGGACGCATTACGCCGATTGGATGACGGCACGTGCTCGGCTGATCTCATGGACGCGGCGCTAGAGGCACTGGCCCAGCAGGACCCCAAGAAGATTAACGGGGGCAACCTTCGCGACAACTGCCGCAACGCGCATCAGATGCCAACGACCATCGTCTTCGAATACTGCGACGGTATGCGTGTGACGCATGTGAACCTGTCCGGCCACATCCGCGGTTTTGGGGCAGCCATGCGAACGCAGAATGGCAAGTCGATCTGCACCGCGCCGTACTTTGACGACGCGACTCACTTTCACGCCCATTTCGCCACGATGAGCCGCATCGTCGAGGACGCCTTTCTTTCGAATCGGCCGCCATTCGCACCGCAGCGCAGTCTCGTGACGGCCGGGATGACGACTTTCATGATGCAGGCCCGTGCGAACCCCGGCGTACGACTGGCCACACCCAAGCTCCGGATCGCGTACGCTCCGTTGATGGAAGGCGGTGGCTTATCGCTGAATGGAAAGGACCGCTGATGGACGCAACCGACTGTACGACCCTGAGAATGGAAGGCGGGCAGTTGCAGAACTAGCGATTTATCGGGGGACCATGGAACGAAGACACGGAAAGCGTTATCACGGACATAAAACCGCACCAGGTGCGTGGAATACAAAACACACCTTGCCACTATCGCCAAGGCCGGCAGATGCTATTGGCTTTCGGTCAGATCAGGTGGCTCTTGTGTTGCAGGAACCGTACCAATACCTTTGCTATCGAGAACTTTAGTCTTGATTTCATCAAAGAGATCAGAGTTTCCTCGCAGGAAAGCTTTGGCATTTTCACGCCCCTGACCAAGACGAACTTCGCCGAAGTTGAACCAGGCGCCGGACTTGGTGACGATATCGCACTCAACAGCTAGGTCCAGCAGGTCACCCGATGCGCTGATTCCTTCATCGAACATGATGTCGAACTCGGCGTCACGAAACGGCGGTGCCGTTTTATTCTTGACCACGCGAGCACGAGTACGGTTGCCGACATTATTCTCACTATCCTTAATTGCGGCGATGCGACGAATATCGATGCGTACGGAAGAGTAGAACTTCAGCGCCCTGCCGCCGGGCGTGGTCTCGGGATTACCGAACATGACACCGATCTTTTCACGAATCTGGTTAATAAAAATGACCGTGCACTGGCTACGATTAATGACGCTGGTAAGTTTGCGCATGGCCTGACTCATGAGCCGGGCCTGCAGACCCATCTGTGGATCACCCATTTCACCTTCAATCTCGGCTCGAGGAATCAGTGCGGCGACCGAGTCGATAACGATCAGGTTCACCGCGTTGGAACGCACGAGCAATTCGCAGATCTCCAACGCTTCCTCACCGCTACTGGGCTGGCTGACCAGCAGGTCTTCTAGGTTGACCCCCAACCGTCTTGCCCAGGAAGGATCGAGCGCATGTTCGGCGTCAATAAAGGCGGCAACGCCATCAGACTTTTGAACATTGGCGACAATATGCAGTGTAAGGGTGGTCTTGCCTGAGGACTCCGGACCATATACTTCGACGATTCGGCCCCGAGGAATACCACGACCTCCTAGTGCCAAATCAAGGCTTATTGAGCCGGTAGGTATGCCAGGCGGCACTTTCGACGGATCATCATTAAGACGCATGATTGATCCTTTGCCGAAGGCTTTTTCGATCTGGCTTACAGCCTGATCGATGGCCTGTGATTTCGCAGCGATTTCCACCTGTTGGGCAGTCTGCTTGGGATCTGGATTTTTGACCCTCTGGGTTGGTGGAGATGGAGATTTTGCCATTTTATAACTCTTGTTAGATTGTGCAGATACGACATTTTTTTGTTTTTGTTCCATACCAGACATTGTAGTACTTACCATAACATAGCTCCTTATCTGCGTCAAAGTTAGGTTTCTGATAGGATACTATTTGTTCGGTATTTGTCAAGGTATCCCTTGAAAAATATTCTTTTTTCTAATTTCCTCCAGGTCCCACTAGGTCATCTCAGGGGGTGAATAGTTGGTAGAGCGAGGTGGGACTCAGGTCGTCTACGAGCGGTTGTACCGGGCGATTAAGATTTTGGAGTACGCCAGCAGCGGCGAGATAACCACTACGCACGGCACCCTCCATGGTAGCCGGCCATCCCGTACAGGCCCAGTCTCCGGCGAGGTAGAGATTTTCGATTGGCCCTGTGGCAAGCGGCCGATGGGTGGCTATCCCGGGACGTGCAGAGAATGTGGCTCGTTTTTCCTTTACAACACGACTATGCAGCAGGCATGCATCAGTAGCGGTGGGCAGGACTTTTCTTAATTCGTCCAGGGCCATCGCGACGATGCCGTCAGAGGGTTGGTTAACCAAGTCGTGGGCTGCGCTGATAACGGCGTGCAGATGTTGACCGGTTGAGGGACAAGTGACAAGGCCCTTGTTGAAGATCCACTGCAGCGGACTTTTCGTGAGAATCAGATGGGGCAGGTCCATCACGGGCCGGTCAAGCCAGAGGTGGATACCGATGATGGGGCTGACGTTAAAGGCGTCGAGATGCTCTAGGCGGGGATCAGCCCCACGCATCTGCGGCGAACAAATTTTGGCCAGACGATCGAAAGGCAAGGCGCTGATAAAGGCGTCAGCGGTAAACCGGCGATCAGCATCGATTGTTACTGCGGTGACACGACCACCGGCGAATTGCAATGATCCGGCGACCGTGGAAAGGCAGATGGTACCGCCAGCCTTTTCAATGACCGCTTCGGCGGTCGCGTAAAGCTCAACGAGCGGTACAGCAGGTACGCCCATGACGTAGGCGTCTTCGTGGCTTAGAAATCCATCTTGAAATACCTGCATGGCGTAGTCGGCGGCGAGCCGCTCAGGCAGTTCGTTGCAGGCACTGATGATGATGGGCGCCCAGAACTTGCTAACAGCGCCAGATGGCTGGCGGACGGTTTTAAGCCAGTGGGCAAAACTGCGATCGTGCCATTGGCCACGTCCGCGGCGCCCCAGACGCATGAGGACGAACATAGCTCGGGCAATGGCAACTTTCTCGACCACGGTAATTGACTTGAAGCTCATCAACGATGTGGTCAGGTGCAGCGGGGCCGGCAGGTCGTCGGCCTCAAGCGTGTCTATACGGCCAAGGTCGTCTACGAAATTGAGCTTGCGGTACCAGCGGATGTGCTGGGCGACACCGAGCCTTTGGTAAAGATTTAACAGATTGGTACAGCAGCCCAGCAGTACATGCTGGCAGTTGTCCAGTATTTGCCCGGTGGTGGGGTCGACAAAACTGGTAGCACGGCCTCCAAGTCGTTTTCGTGTTTCGATGAGGGTTACGGCTAAACCGGCATCGGCCAGTTGTACCGCCGCGGCGATGCCGGCCAGCCCACCGCCAAGGACGGCGACATGGTTGGCATGCGTCTGTTTGGTTGGCACTTTTGGTTGAGGCAAGTTCAATCCCAGCGTCGCCGAGAGGCAGCCAGGACCAGCGACAGTTTCTCCCAGCGGCTCAGGCGAACACGCTGGGCCAGTACGCGGCGGGGGTTGGCTGCGATTTTTTTCAGCAGGCGACGGTACAGTTGCATGATGGCCCAACTGGCGCTGCGACAGTCGGGGCAGATGATGTTTTCAAGTGGTAGAGCGGCACGGTAATATCGGTCAGCGCGCTCAACTTGGAACGCCATGAGCCGATCGAAGCGATCGTCAGGCACGCGTTGGAGGATCATGTGCACAAACGCCTGGGCGTCAAGGCCAAAACGATGCAACTCTTCATCTGGCAGGTAAACACGGTTGCGATGGGCGTCTTCGACCAGGTCTCGCAGAATATTGGTCAGTTGCAGGGCCAGGCCACGCTCGACGACCATTCGCCCCACCGCCTCATTGTCGTCGTGGCCCCAGATGCTGATGCACACAAGGCCAACGACGCCGGCGACTTTATAGCAGTAGTCGCGTAGCTGGTCGAAGCTGTGGTAACGATTTTTCTGCAGATCATATTTTTGGCCCTCAAGCATGGCATGCAGATGGGCATTGTCCACGGGATAAGTTGCGCAAACGTAGCGTAGAGCGGGCCAGACCTCGCCGGGAGGCAACTGGCCGGTGGTCGAAGTATCAAGAGCCTGCCGCATCTGGTCGCGAAACTGCTTGAGACGATCAACACCAGCATGAAGGCCTGGACAACCGTCATCAACCAGATCGTCGCAGGCGCGCATGAACGCATAGACTGCGTACAGGGCCGAGCGTTTAGGCTCGGGCGTGAGTTTCAGGCCGTAGTAGAAATTGCGGGCGCGACGTCGTGTGACAACTCGGCAAAAATCAAGAGAACGTGCGACTTGACCGGTATCGTGTGGAAAAACGAACGGATCGATGGCGGGAATAGTGCGTTCACCCACGGGAGGAAGCTCCCTGGGGCGAGGACTGGGCCACTGAAATAGTCCGGCCAAAGGGCAGCCAGTGGGCGGCTAGAGTGCGCAGCAAGAGGGTTGCTTTTTGGGTTTTGGACAGGCAAGGGCGAATTTGCAGAGTATTGTAGTTGAGCTTTTCAATCATGCGGACAATGGATTGGCCGCCAAGGGTGAACAGCTTGATACTGGGGCGAATGTCCCGGCTTACTAGCGGCCACAGTTGGCGACCGTGCTCAAAAAGTGAGCGGGTGCGACCCACAAGGTCACGCATGGTGGCACGGTAAGCAGGCAGTTGGGCATGTATGCCGGCTGAGGGCACTGCCAAGGAGGAAAGTCCAGGGGCGCAGAGATTGCATGCCGGGTCATCAGTTTTGATCGCCGTGGCCATCAGGTCGAGATCGAGACCATGCTCACCAGCAACATGGCCTGGTATATAAATGCGGCCCCGCTCGAGTACGTCGCGGCGAACGTCCTGCCAGAAATTGGTCAGTTGCAGTGCAGTGCAGGTGGCATCACTCAGTTGCTGGCGGTGCAGGTCACGGTAGCCGCACAGATAAAGAACCAGTCGACCGACCGGGGCGGCGCTGCGGGCACAGTAATCGAGCAACTGCTGCCAGGTTTGGTACCGGCTGATGCGTTGATCCTGACAGAAAGCATCGATCAGCTCATCGAACGGCTTTTGAGGAATGTCATACTTTTCAATGGTGGGCAACAACGCCACGAAAATGGGGTGACGAGGTTTACCGTCATAACAGGTGGCCAATTCAGTGCGCCACCAGTCAAGCAGTTCGAGACTACGCTGGGTATCACCGATTTCATCGCCCAAATCATCGGCCCAGCGACAAAAGGCGTAGACGTGGCGAAAATCTTCGCGTAGCCGACGGGGCAAAAGCTGACTGACGACGGTGAAATTCTCATAATGGCCTGCTGCCAATTGACGGGTGTAGGCAGTGGCCTGCTGGTAATCAAGCTGTGGGCAGTGCAGCGGTCCGTAATGATCGAGTTGTTCGAGGATAGCGTAGGTCATTTTTCGCCTGCATCGCATTTTAGCAAGGCTCTTGACGGGGCGATATGGGGATCGTGCCAATAGTCGCTGATCAGCCACTTGAGACACCTGACAAAAGATATCGTGTACACCACCATGCCGAAAACCCTGCATCAGATCGGCGTGCGGGCTATATTTTCAAGCATGGAGCCGATGTCCGCTAACGAGCGAGGCTGCGGGCCCGGTGGTGAGCACAACAACGGCGATGCCTGTGGCCTTTTGGTAAGCATTGCCACGGGCTGTATTACCGTTAAAAACGGTATAACGAATCACAATGGGAGACAGTTCGAAACATACAACATCACCCGCCCATGAGTTTTTCCAGGCCGGGAATATTGAGCCCGCCAGTGATTTTTGAGGTCTGCTGCTGCACCAATTCCTTGGCCCGGGCAAGGGCGGCGTTGGTAGCGGCGGCGATCAACTCTTCGACCATTTGCTGGTCGGCTTCCTGTCCTTCGCCGGCGAGCGTGGCCAACAGTGGAACATCAAGGCGGACACTAACGATTTCCAGCTTACCGTTGGCCACAACGCGCACCGCCCCGGCGCCTGCGTCGGCCTCGACGGTCATCCGGGCCAACTCCGCCTGAAGGTGCTCTAATTTTTCCTTTAGGTCCTTGGCCTGTCCCATCAACGAAGCGATATTTTTGAAGTTGTCCAGCATGGCGGTTACCCTAAGTTTTGTCACGACGAGCATGGATCAGGTTTGCGTCGAAATGTTCCAGCACCTGGCGAACCAGCGGCAGGGACATGACGGTCTGCTGATCAACATGTTCAACTTGTTCAGCTGACGGGGGCGTATCACTTGGCTGGGCGGCGGCGTCCAGATCGGCAACCTGAACACATACTTTCCGACCCAGCACTTCTTGCATCAACTCGGCCAGGCGCTGCGACTGCTGGCTTACGAAGCGGTGAAGATTCTGGTCGGCGACCGTAAGCCGCACCATTGCTTCGCAATCACCGAGCTGGATCAGTTCAAGATTGCGCACCCAGTGCAGCAGCGACGGCTTGCCTTCAACGCAGGCCATGACGGCATGCCACACCGCGTGGAGGTCGCTGGTATCGACCACTTGGTCGGCTTTGTCGGCCGCGGGGGTAGGTCCAGCCACTTCGCTACTTTTTTTTTTGCCCGCCGGCTCCGCTGCCGGTTGGTTGCCGCTGAGCACGGCGGTTACGTCGGCCATCTTTTCGGCCAGCGCCAGGCGGACGACAGTCGCGTCCAACATAGCCCGGGGATTGGAACTGAGCTTGGCATTACGCTGCAAGTTTTCACACAGGGCGATCATGTAGACGATCGCCGGGACATCAAACCTGCCCGCCTGTTGAGCTGCGGCAACGCGGGCGTCGTCAGAAAGTTCAACCAGATCACTATCAACGCCACAGGCCTCAACCAGCATCAATTGCCGCAACCGGTCGATCAACACATCAACCAGTTGGTCCTGGCCAATCCCCTCGTCGAGCAGCGCGGCGGTTTTTTGCAGGACGGCGGCTATGTTGGCGTCGGCCAGGTCATCGATCAGATCGATGACCATCTGCTGGCGCGGCAGGCCGAGCATTTGTTCGAGCAGGGACTGTGTCAGTGGTTGCTCGCCGGCGGCGATCAGGCGATCAAGCAGGCTCAAAGCGTCGCGCATGGAACCGTTACCCAGTTGGGCCAGGCGCCAGACGATGTCATCATCCGCCTCGATCTTCTCCTGAGCCAGGACGTGGCGCAGGTGCTCGGCAATGGTCGGCGTGGCAATATTGCGAAAATCGAATCGCTGGCAACGCGACTGAATGGTGGGCAGCACCTTGTGCGCCTCAGTGGTGCAGAGAATAAATTTCACATGCGAAGGAGGCTCCTCCATGGTCTTGAGCAGGGCATTGAACGCCTGCAGCGAGAGCATGTGCACTTCGTCGATGATGTAGATTTTGTACCGGGCGTTGCCGCTAGGCAGCAAACCGGCATTAGCAATCAGGCTCCGGGCCTCATCCACGCCGCTATTGGACGCGGCGTCAATCTCAATGACGTTGAGGTCTTCGCCGCGCATGATGGCCTCGGCCATGCGTTGCTGGACGTCTAAGTCGGGATACTGCTGGGCATCGGATGGCTGGGGGCAATCTTCGACGGTGGCCGGCGCATTCAGTGCCCGGGCAAAGATGCGGGCCATGGAGGTTTTGCCCACGCCTCGAGTGCCGGTAAACAGGTAAGCGTGAGCCACACGACTGGCGGCGATGGCGTTTTGCAGTGTCTTGACGACAGTCTGCTGGCCGACAACGCCGGTAAAGGTTGTTGCGCGATAACGACGTGCTAAAACAGTATAGGCCATGAGCGTCAAGTGTAGCGTTTCGGCGTGATGCCAACCGTAGGTACAGACGGCCAGGTCACCGGCAGCACCGGGCCACCATCACTTAGGGCTGCTCCGGTCAAGGTCTGACCCGGTTCATGAGGCCACCCGTGCACCGGGCCCGGCCGTCTGTTCACACGGCCGGTAAAGACTATAGCAGGCGGCCTGTTTTCATCAAACCCGCTTGTCGCTGTGCCTCGACCACGCTATCTTTGCAGATGTCATCTATTGTCAGAATGTATTTGATTCAACTTTTATATCCGCTATATCCGCGGATTCGTATCAAGGGGACAACTGATGCTCCTGTATCTGCTTCGCGGTGCATTTATTCTTCTGGCCGCCTCCGTCATCATGCTTTACGTGCTGCCCTTCCAAGCCGAGCAGGAACTGGATTTCGTAGACGTTGTGCTGATGTTGGGAGTGACACTCGGCATTAGTCTGACCATCATTGCCGCCGACGCATATGTGCGCCACAAGAACTTGTCAGCCTTGTCGGGGATTTTCTTGGGTCTGATTGCCGGGCTCGTGGTGGCCTTTGCCCTCAGCTTCGTGGTGGACCTGTTCGGTGTGCTGACAGCGCCCAAGGTGACCATGGAGAAACCGCAAATCTCATGGTATGAAGTGGAGAACATGCCGAAAAGTGAGGAGCAAAAGGCCATGCAGGCAAGGCTGGAAACCTACCAGAAGCAGGTGGCAGACCATGACGCCTATTTGAAGTTGCTCCAAGGCTTGAAAGTGCTGATCGGCCTGATCACCTGCTACCTGTGTATGTCGCTGGTGATGCAGACCCACGGCGACTTTCGGTTCGTGATCCCCTACGTGGAATTTGCCAAGGAGATTCGCGGCAATCGCCCTACCCTGCTGGACACATCGGTGATCATTGACGGACGTATCTTGGATATTGCAAAGACACAGATCATCCAAGGCACGTTTCTGGTGCCCAAGTTCGTGCTCAATGAACTGCAATTGATCGCTGACTCGCCGGACAGCCTGCGCCGGTCTCGAGGTCGACGGGGCCTGGACATTCTGCGTGAACTTCAGCAAACCAGCCACATGGATGTGGCCATTGATGAACGCGAAGTCGAAGCTGCCACCGTGGACCAGAAGTTGGTGGCCCAGGCCCAGTCGATGCGGGCGAGGATCATGACCAACGATTACAACCTCAACAAGGTTGCGACGCTGCATGGCGTGGACGTGATCAACATCAACGATCTGGCCAAGGCGATGCGGCCGGTGGCCCTGCCGGGCGAACCGATGCACGTGAAGATCATTAAACCCGGCGAAGGAAATAACCAGGGTATAGGTTACCTCGAGGACGGCACGATGATCGTCGTAGAAAACACCCGGTCGCTGGTCGGCCAGGAGGTGGACCTGACCGTGACCAG
>CAUZAW010000065.1:0-12609 GCA_963577735.1 Phycisphaerae bacterium
GCTTCCAAGCCTAATTCCGCTCGCCCCATGAAAATATTGGTCACCATCATGACCGGAATGTGTCGGCCGACCGCGGCGAAATGCTCCACAAGCGACTCGACGGTCAGGGAAGTGCCGTCCCATTCAGGTGGCCGCAGCATAAGCACGTCAACACCTGTGGAGGCACAGTACCTGGCAAACTCAACAGCCTTGTCCGTCGCAAACTGGTAATCAGCGGCCACCACCATCGCCCGGTTCGCTGTGTGCTCGACCGCCAGTTCGGTCAACCGCTCAATCTCGCGCACTGTCATGCAATGGAAGTGGCTGTTGCCCACCGTGAGCATCGTCACCTGCGCCCCGGCGCTCAGCATCAGGTCGATCATCTTCCTCACGCCCTGTTCATCAATCGACCCGTCTTGCAGGAATGGGGTACGGATCGTATCAAACGGCCCAGTCAACGCCGACTGTACTGCTTGAAATGTCCCGTTTTGATCGCCCGTCATGGTCGCTGTTATGGTTGCCACCTGTCACTGGCTCGTGGTTACCGGCAACCCCCACTTGTCACGGATGTCATCCAACTGCCGCAATGTTTGCCTCAGATGCTCGTCGCGTGCCGATCCCAGCGGTAAAAATGGGGGCCGACAATCGCCGGCCTCAATCCCCATCAAGCTCAAGCACCGCTTGACGCTGCCATAAGCGCCGTACTTGTAAAGATCCTTCTGGGCCATGTTAAATGCCGATTGAATAGCCCGTGCCCGCGCCAAGTCACCGCCGCGAAAGGCACGGGTGATCTCCACGAACAGGTCAACCGCCAGGTTGTACGACGTACCGATCGCCCCATCTGCGCCCATCGCCAGTGCACTGACGTAATATGCATCCCGCGCGCTCCAGATCATGATCCGTTCGCCGCCGATCTGCTTAAACCGGTTCAGTAGCGCCGTATCCTGCGACGAGTGCTTGACACCCACAAATCTCGGATGCTCGGCCAAGCGGGCAAAGGTCGACTCATCCAAGGACCGCTTCGTCAGCCCAGGGATGTTGTACAGCGTCAACGGCAGTGCCACTTCTTCCAAAAGCCTCAGGTAGTACTGCAACAGTTCCTCGTCGCTCACCGGGTAATACAGCGGAGGCAGGGTCGATACCGCGTCGGCGCCCGCGTCTTGAGCATGTTGCGCCAAGTCGAGAACCACCTGGTATTCCAGATGGCTGATATTGACAATCACGCCGGCACGATCGCCAGTTTCAGCCTTAACCGTTTCGACAACGGCCTTGCGCTCACCGGCCGACAGCGACAAGCCCTCGCCCGTGCTGCCGCAAACGTAAAAACCCGAAGCGCCAAGCGCCAGCATGTGCCTTACCATCTGGCGAAGCACAGGCTCATTGACCTGCCCGCCGTCGCTGAAAGGCGTCAACAACGCCGGCACAATACCGTTCATCTCTCGCACATGCATGACCTTGCTCCACTTATCCTCGTCATCCACCAAACCGACCGGCTTGGCCCTCCCCCGTTTCATACACCAAAGTAAATACCCTATTCCCCAGCGGTTGTCGATCACCCGCGGGCGCAAGGCCGTGAACGTCGCCGGCGATATCCCTCCCAAACGAACCATGTGATCTGCAACTTTTCCGGATAGCCACATGGGTTTTCAACAAACACCTACCCATCTGAACCTATACTGTGAAAAACGGTGGGTATGAGTTTGTCTCACCATAACTCTAGGTATCAATCACATGAGCTTGTCGGCAAAACAGTCGCAAAACAGACCAAACCGATTACGTTGCGCCACCCGATGCTTTACCCTAGTCGAGCTACTCGTGGTCATATCGATCATCGCGGTGCTGATCTCACTGCTGCTACCGGCCCTTAAAAAGGCGCGTGAAGCGGCTCGGATAACGGTCTGTGCCAGCAATGCCAAGCAGATAGGCATCGGGTTGCACTTGTATGCGATGGATTTTGACAGGTACCCCGCAGTGAATGCCAACTGGAACCCCCTCACCGCGTACTGGATGATCATGGGCGACCCGAACGGAGAAATTCCTGCCTACTGGACTTCTCATTCCAGTCCCTACGCCGATGCCCAGATTCTCAATCCCTACACGAAGAACCCGAAGGTACACGAATGTCCGTCTGATGCCGGCCCCTACCCCATTTATTGCGGGGGTGTGGGGTGTGATTCTTACTACAAGGTATATGGCACCAGTTATGCATTTGTGACAGGAGCGTGGGTCCAAGGCCCCATCTTGTTTCAAAATACACCAATCGCGTTGGGAAACCAGATACAAGGTCTCTGGCATAGGCATATCGATACGATCGACAATCCATCGCGCCAGGCCATGTTAGCCGAGCGGGCTTGGATATATGCCGCTTACCAGCAACACCCATCTGCATTTGGGGGCGAGAGTTTATGGCTTTCCCACGAACCGCACCCGATCATGAACATGGCGTTTGTTGACGGCCACGTGACATTCCAAAAGATTCACAATAGCCCGAACCACTACAATAAAAACGGTGAGTATGAGTTCGTTTCACCATAACTCTAGAGATCAATCACATAGGCTTGTCGGCAAAGACAGTTGCAAAACAGACCAAACCGATTACGTTGTCCACCCGAGGCTTTACCCTAGTCGAGCTACTCGTGGTCATATCGATCATCGCGGTGCTGATCTCACTGCTGCTACCGGCCCTCAAAAAGGCGCGTGAAGCGGCTCGGATAACGGTCTGTGCCAGCAATACCAAGCAACTCGCCCTGGGATTGCACTTGTATACGATGGATAATCAAAATCTCTTCCCCGCCCATCACCTGAATACGTCCAACCCCCAATCCCGTGCAGGCGCCGCTCACTTTAGGATCATGGGCGACATGAACAGTCTCGATGGGCAATGGGGAATTGCCCAGGGGTACGAGTCTTCCCGGGTCCTCAACCCCTACACGAAGAACCCGAAGGTGCACGAATGCCCTACGGAACGCGGACCCTACCCCGATTATTGCGGGCCCGCCCCTGCCGGATGCCTTTCGTATTACAAGGAATTCGGTACCAGCTATTCGTTCATGGATGGCGCCAAAATTAACGGACTTGTGACGATGCAAGGCACCGGTGTTGAACTATCGTGGACCAAACAGGGGTGCTGGAATCGTAATATTGACGACATCGAGGATACATCACTTCAGGTACTGGTAACCGAGCACGCGTGGCGCTATGGGTGGTATCTACAACACCCATGGTGGACGGGCGAGAGCCGGATGCCGTCACATGAACCGCATCCGATGATGAATATGTCGTTCGTGGATGGCCACACGAAGTTCCTGCGTATGCATGACAGCCCGAACCACTACAGCAACAATGAATACGTATTCGCATCGCCCTGACCGTGGGGGAAACATTGCGACGACAAGTCCGGCACAACCGATTACACCATAGGCCCCGAGGCTTCACCCTCATCGAGCTACTCGTGGTCATATCGATCATCGCGGTGCTGATCTCACTGCTGCTGCCAACACTCAAGGGCGCCAAGCGACGGGTGATGGTCCTCTCGTGCCTGACCAATCTCAGACAGATCGGGGTCGGATTGCAGGTTTATGTCACGGACAACAACTATCAGTTCCCAACGCCGAGGTCCATCGCAGTTACGCAGGTGTGGAATCCCGCAGTAGAGTCGCCGGACACAGGCAACCGGCAAAACCTAGTCGAGATCGCCGGAAACACGGCCTCTTCTGAGGTCTTCTTCTGCCCTTTCTTTATCAAGAACGGTTACAGTCCTGACTCCAGCTCGAACCCGAGTTCACCGTACGCCAGACATTTCGATGTGCAAACCAACGGCACCTGTAATGCTGGCTACAACATGCTCTTCCTGGCAGGCGACACATGGCATAGCTTTAACTTCTCGGGCAATCCCGATCTGGATGGCGACGGCGTTTCCGATCGCCCTGCCCCGGGCCACAGCGACGCGGCCCTCATTTCCGATCACAACGTCGTTAACCCCGGCAGTACGTTCGAGGTGCCCACGACCGCGACCCATTCTGGTTCACCACCAGCCCACAATGTTCCCTTTCAGGATTCGAATGTGCTGTATGCCGATGGGCACGCAGAAACGCACGGTACGCTGCAAGAGACAATCTATGTCCAGCGCATCGCCTTTACTCCAAGCATTTACCCATACTGATTCTGGTTAATCTGCGACGCGATAATCTGCCTGCATGACATGCCCGGGAGGAAATTTTAGCCCGCCGGCCTGCGTCGCAGCCCATTTGCCGCAGCAACAGTTTGGCCATAGAGTTAGATGTCAACCTGCCTAGGTTAGGCGGGCGGGGGCATACCACTTTTGAGCTAGGAATCCAATCATGACCACCGCAACCTCTTTTCGGACCTTCCACGGGAAGACATACGACAGCATCATCGATACGACATACAACACGCCGTTGGTCAAACTCAATCGCGTCATCTCATCGGACCATGGAACCGTGCTGGTCAAGTGTGAGTTTTTCAATCCCTTGGCTAGCGTGAAGGACCGCATCGGCCGAGCCATGATCGAGGCCGGGGAGCAGGACGGGCTGGTAAACCAGGACACACACATCATCGAGCCGACCAGCGGCAACACAGGGATCTCCTTGGCATTTGTTTGCGCGGCCAAGAGTTACAAGTTGACTCTGACGATGCCCGAGTCGATGAGCATGGAACGGCGAGGCCTGCTGCGGGCGCTGGGCGCCGAAGTAGTTTTGACCCCGGCCGCCAAGGGCATGAAGGGTGCGATCGAGGAGGCGGCCAAGCTGGTGGGCACAACGGCCAATGCGTGGATGCCCCAGCAGTTTGACAACCCCGCCAACCCACAGGTGCATGAACAGACCACGGGCGTGGAAATATGGGAGGACACGGGCGGCGCAGCGGATTTTCTCGTGGCCGGCGTAGGCACGGGCGGGACGATCACCGGCGTGGGCAGGCACATCAAGCCCAAGAAATCGCAGTTCAACTGTATTGCCGTGGAGCCGGAAGACTCACCGGTGATCAGCCAGACACGCAACGGTGAACCGGTCAAGCCGGGCCCGCACAAGATTCAAGGGATCGGGGCCGGGTTCGTACCCAAGAACCTTGACCTGGAAATTGTGGACGGTGTGGAACAGGTATCCAACGATGACGCCATGGCCATGGCCCGGCGGCTGGCTCTGGAAGAGGGGCTGTTTTGCGGTATCAGCAGCGGAGCCAACGTGGCCGCGGCGGCCCGCGTGGCGGCGGCACACAAGGACAAGACCATCGTCGTCATTCTGCCCAGCTTTGGTGAGCGTTACCTGTCGACGCCGATGCTCCAACAGTACATGCACTAAGGTGAAAAACACGCAAGCACATTTAAGCAGGGTAACCCTGCTGTACGAGGTGTGTGATACTTAGTTAAATGTTCAGGGATTGAAGGATACTCGATTTTATGGAGGCACAGTCATGGCTGAATCTGGAGAAACAACGGTGATTGCGGCGGAAACGCAGATCAAAGGAGAGCTGACCTTCGACGGAACGGCCCGGATCATCGGGCGCGTGGAGGGCAAGATCACCGCCAAAGGTGATCTGCACGTGGACCAGCGTGGTCAATGCAAGGCCCAGATCGAAGCGGACAACGTACAGGTGGACGGCACGATCGAAGGCGACGTCAACGCTTCGCACCGGGTTCAACTCAACGCCCAGGGCAAGATTCAAGGCGATATCGTGGCCGAGAAGATGGTCACCGCTGAAGGCGCCTCTATCATCGGTCACGTGAATATCGGCTCGGGTGCGACCAAGGCGTCGTCGGGGCCAATCAAGGCGGGTGAAACCGGAAAAATGCCCGAGACGGGTGCCCGGATCACCGAGACTGTGGGCGTCAAGTAACGCTAGAACACCGATCACGGCCAACCATATATCGCACGGGCAGACCGATTGGCGATGTTTATATGCCGTGGCATCTGATGCTTGAATAATTCGCATGAGCAAGCGCGGCATCCCACGTCCTGTTCAATGCTACCTGTGCCGCCATCGATTCGAGGTGAGCTGGAGAACCCAATCCACGTCCTGTCCCAAGTGCAGCCGGGCGGTGATCATCAGCGACGTCATCATCAAGGAACTCAAGCCAGTCAGCGAGGTCAAGACGTGTGGCAAGGTGGTCGTGCACCGCAAGGGGCGGGTCATCGCCAAGTTGGTCGAGGCCCACGGCGGGGTTGAGATGCTGGGAATCCTCACCGCCAACGTGGTCAGTGGTGGGCCGGTGTTGATTGGCCCTAAGGCCCAGTGGGCAGGTAACTGCAAGGCCCCCTCCGTCACGGTCCGGCCCGGGGCACAGGTGGACGGCTATTTCGAAGTGCCCAACTTCAATATCGGCATTGGCGAAACACCGAGCGAACTGGTAACGGCACAATCAACCGAAGGCTGACCACATTCACTACGCCTCCAATCATGAATCGGCAAAGAGGATCAGGTCGCGGGCCCCGTTCGAGACAGTCACAGGCAAAAGCATTGTGGCCTCGCCCGTGTCCGGATAGACGTCAACACGTCGACTGGCCAATAGCTGACGGTATAATGTAAAGTGGCATAAAACCCTTTTGGACCCGTAGACGCATGCTGCAGAAGATGATGCGAGCAAAGATTCACCGGGCGACGGTAACGCAATGCGATGCCAGTTACGTCGGTTCGATCACCATTGACGCGGACCTGCTGCGCGCCAGCAACATTTTGCCCAACGAAGCGGTGCACGTGTATGACATCGATAATGCAGCCCGGTTCGAAACGTATGTCTTTTACGGCAATCCGGGCTCGGGCGTGATCGCCGTCAATGGCGCGGCAGCGAAACTGGTGGAAGTGGGGGACAAAGTGATCATCGTCAGTTTCGGATATTTGAGCCAGAACGAACTGGGCAAGCATGTGGCAAAGGTCGTGGTCGCCGATGAAAACAACGGCATTGAACAAATTCTTACGTATCCGAGCATGATCGACCAGACGGAGACCGTGGATACGCCGTGAATTGCGGTGGTGGGTAGTAGCAGTGGCCTGTTCTTGATCATGCGCCATCCGTCAGTGACCTGTTGCTGCCCAGCTAACACGTTGGAGCGCACTGATGGCCGGGAAAGTCCGGATCAGTTTGGCAAACAAGTGTCAGTTCCTATTCGGCGCTGCACTGGTATTGATTATCGCCTCGGCGCTGACGGTAGTGTGGTTCCGAATGGAAAAACTGGTGCGCGACGACCAGCAAACCCACGCCCGCCAAGTGGCCGACCTGTGGCTGCAGCAGCAGTTAGAACTTTTACATATCCTGCCAGCCACAGAGGATATCTCCACCACCGCCGGCATGGACGTGCCAATGTTGCTTCGGCTGATCAGCCGCGAGCAGTTTGAACAGATATCCCAACGCGACGCTTTTCTAGCTGTCGCCATCAGGAAATTCCAACTGGTGGACGACGCCACAGATCAAATGACCAAGGAGCGGATGGACGAGGGCCGCCCTTATTACCGGTACGCGCGGGCGATCCGGGCGTCCCAGGTGCAGAAAGAGGATTTCTCGCCGGCCGTGTCCACAGCACCGCTGACCGACCCGCTGGAAAAGGTACTCGTCCTGGAATTCAGTGGCGACCAGGCCCAGAGACAGCGTGTGTTGAATCTGATTTTCGTTATCACCGCCGGCCTTGTGGCCATGCTGTTGGCAATCGGGATGTTCTGGTTTGTGACCACGCGGATTATTCTCTCGCCGGTACGGGTGCTGCGAGACACGGCCGAAAAGATTGCCGAAGGCGACACCAACATCCGCTCGGACATCAACACAGGAGACGAGTTTGAGCAATTGTCCGAGATGTTCAACACCATGGTGGACAACCTCAACATACAGAAACAAGAACTCCGCCAGACCAACAAGAGCCTGGACCTAAAACTGGGCGAACTGGCCGAGCACAACGTGGCTCTGTTTGAGGCCAACAAGATCAAGGACGAGTTTCTGGCCAACGTCTCGCACGAACTGCGCACACCACTGCACAGCACCATTGGTTTCGCAGAGGTACTGGAAGAAACACTCAAGCATCGCACCGGTCCGACAGACGAAAAGCGCAAGCGTTACATCGCCAACATCATTACGTCGAGCCGACGTCTGCTCGACCTGATCAACGACCTGCTGGACCTGGCCAAGATCGAGGCCGGCCGAATGGAACTGCACATCGAGCCTATGAGCGTATTAGATGCGGCCGAGGGACTGATCAACCTGATCCGCCCGCAGGCGGATAAGGCAAAGATCAAGTTGCAACTGACGGTTAAGCCGATGCTGGCCATGGTCAATACCGACCCGGGCAAGGTGCAGCAAATCGTGTTTAACTTTTTGTCCAACGCCGTCAAGTTTACGCCCGAGGGGGGGACGGTAACGCTGTCAGCCGAATCGATCGAACCGGTGAGTAACAATCAGCCACCACGGGTGCGCATCAGCGTGACCGATACCGGCCCAGGAATCGCCCCACACCTGCAGGAAAAGATTTTCGAGAAATTCATGCAACTGGACTCGACGGAAACACGCGAGCACGACGGCACCGGACTGGGGCTGACCATCAGCCGTAATTTGGCAACCTTGTTACAGGGTGAAATTGATCTGGCCAGCGAGGTGGGCAGCGGAGCCACGTTCAGCCTAACCATTCCGGTGAAATTGGCGGCCCGGACAACGCCGCTTATGCCGCAAATAGCCGACGACACAGCTTCCGTAACTACGATGTGACTGCCGCTTCGGTGATGGCTATAAAGTCATCCGCCTCAAGGGAAGCGCCGCCGACGAGGAACCCGTCGACATCCCCTTGGGCGATCAGGTCGGCCGCATTATCAGGCTTGACCGAGCCTCCATACATGATGCGCACGTCCCTACCGACCGGCTCGTCACACACGCCAAAACACAGAAACGCGCGAATGGCTTCGTGCGCTTCTTGGGCATCCTGCGGCGTGGAGGTCTTACCGGTGCCTATCGCCCAGACCGGCTCGTAGGCCACGGTAACACGTTCCATCTGTTTGGCCGTCACACCTGCCAATCCGTAACCGACCTGGCTGCAGTTGATCGCGTCAGTCTGTTGTAACTGTCGTTGCTGAAGCTTTTCGCCTACGCACAAGACGACGTGCATGTTGGCTTCCAGGGCGGCAAGCAATTTTTCATTAATCAATGTGTCAGCTTCGCCGATAACGTGGCGTCGCTCGCTATGACCGGCCAGCACCACGCTGACGCCGCAGTCAGCAAGCATGGCCAAACTTACTTCGCCGGTAAAAGCGCCGTCAGCCTGGCGGCAGAAGTCCTGGGCCGCCAGTTGAATGGGCGAGTCTGCAATAATTTTTCCGACATGGGCCAAATAAGGAAACGGAGGACTGATGAACAGATCCAGTTTGTCAGTGGCGGGTATACGGTCGACTAGCGATTGCGCCAAAGCGGTTGCCGCAGCGGCGTTAAGGTTCATTTTCCAGTTGCCACCGACAAAAGGCTTGCGAGTAGACATGGCCGAAAACCTATCGGGAGGACACTTCCACGCGGACAGGCGATTCAATGACGTTGACTGTGTCATGTAGAAGCATTTGCACACCGCGTTGTATCAGGTCAGCTACCATGTCCTTGACGGTCTTGTCCAACCCTTTACCGGAGCTTCGCTTTTTACCTTCCAGGCAACGGCTACCGTCGCAGCTCAAGACTTTAACTCGCAGGCGAAAACCGTCGACGGCGTTTTTACCAAGCGGAACCCCAAGCACCGCGATGGGGCTGTGGCAATCGCCTTTGAGAGCGGCTACCAAGCGACGCTCGGCGTGGACCGCGGCGGCGGTGATGGGGTCGTTGATGGGCAGGCATCGGCGAATGGTGACCGGATCGTCGGTGCGGCACTGAATCGCCAAAGCGCCCTGACCTGCGGCCGGCAACATCAGGGACAGATCAATCGGGTGGGTGGCATGCTCGTGCAAGTTGGCGCGGTGCAAACCAGCAACAGCCAATAGCGTCGCGTCGCACTCGCGATCTTGCATCACTTTAGCCAAGCGTGTTTCCACATTGCCTCGTATCAGTTGAATCGACAGGTCCGGACGTATTCTCAGCAATTGCGAGGCGCGGCGAGGACTGGCCGTGCCCACCGTTGCGCCGTGCGGCAAATCATCGATCACCCCAGCGCCATCGGCGGCAATGAGACAGTCGCGTACGTCAGCCCGCGGCCAGATAGCTGCGATGGTCAACCCCTGCGTGTTCTCTTCGGCAGGTAAGTCCTTGACGCTGTGTACGGCAATGTCGGCACGCTCGGTCAGTAGTGCACGCTCGATAGCGCGAACGAACAACCCTTTGCCCCCCGCATCACTGAGTGGTGCATCAGTCAACTGATCGGCTTGCGATTCAATCCATCGGTATTGCACCGTGACGTGCGGCGACAACCTACCCAAAGCCGTTCCGATGATTTCCGCTTGCCGACGCGCCAACAAACTGCGGCGAGATGCGATCACAATAGGCTTACGGCTTTTTCTCAATTGAGTGCTCCGATGATGGCCATTACTATAACGTCTTGATAGCGTATGCGTGCCGGGGCAACCGGTCGGTTAAAATTTTTTTCAAGGTGTTATTCCATATGACAGCGGACATCACGGTCGCACTGACCGGGGCTAGCGGATTCGTCGGCGGGCATATATTGGAGCACTTGTTGACCGCCGGGTACCGGGTCCGGGCCCTGGTGCGCCGCCCTAGGCGATTTACACCCAACATATCCAATAGCCGGTTGACGGTGGTAAAGGGCTCTCTTTTCGATGACCAAGCCTTGGCTGACCTGGTAAAGGGTGCTAATGTCGTCGTGCACGTGGTCGGCATCATCATGGAGGTGCCGCGTAAGGGACAGACGTTTGATAGAATTCACCGCGAAGCCACATGTCGATTGCTGGCTGCGGCCAAGTCCGCAGATATCAAACGCTGGGTACACATGTCGGCCCTGGGAACCCGGCCCAATGGGGTAAGCGGCTATCATCGCAGCAAGTGGCAGGCCGAAACAGCGGTTCGCCGCAGTGGCTTGGACTATACCATCTTCCGCCCCTCGCTCATTCACGGACCAGATGGCCAGTTTATGCAAATGATCCGGGACTTCTGGTGCAAATTGATGCCCCCATTCGTACCCTACTTTGCCACGGGGTTGTCTGTGAGTGATATCGTGCGATTGAAGATGAAATTTCTCTGGCCCCTGCCGGCACGGCGACCGGTAGAGATAGAGCCCACGGCGCGGGCGGGCAGGCTTCAGCCAGTATGGATTGAAGACGTGGCGCGGTGTTTCACAGCAACGCTATCCAACGAAACCTCGATCGGTGAAACCTACCCCATGGGCGGGGCAGACAGGTTCACCTGGCCGCAGCTTTTCTTGACCTGCCGCAACCATTTTCCCAGAGCAAAAAACAAGCCGGTACTTGCCTTTCCCGCCTGGTATGCCAAACTCATCGCTGGCATGCCACTCGTACCTTTCAATAATGACCAGGTGATCATGAGCCAGGAAGACTCGGTCTGCGACATCGCCAAAGTACAGAGCGATTTTGGTTTAGAATTGGCATCCTTTGAACCGGTTTTCGCCGGGTATGCTTCGCAGTTTGAGTGAACCACCTGGACACGAACAACACCCTGGCAATAAAAAGTTCTAATCAATGAAACAACTCAATAGACATACGATCATTACCCTGGGGATTCTCGTTGGCCTAGCCGCCGGGGCGTTGTTTGGAGAAATCCTGTACCAGAACTACGGCGGCAAAGAAGTTCTCCAGAATTGGCTCGAAATCTTCAGTTTCATCGGCAATACTTTTTTCATGGGCCTGCTCAAGATGGTGCTGATACCGCTGATCGCGTCCAGCGTGATCGTCGGCATTGCGTCCATCGGTGATCCGACCAAACTCGGCGTGGTCGGCCTGTCCACTGTGTTTTATTACTTTGCGACGATGGTTATCGCCGTGTTGATTGGTGTAGTGCTGGTAACAAGCATCTCCCCTGGCGACGGGATTGATCTGTCGTTCCGCGATCAGCAGGTCACAGCCTTCGAGGCGTCCGGATCGATCAAACAGCAGCGAATCGGCGAAGCCAGTGGCACCGGCCTGTGGGGCGCAGCCAAAAACATCCTCAGCCAGATTATCCCGAGTAATCCCATCGGCGCCGCAGCTCAGGGCAAGATGCTGCCGGTCATCAGTTTTGCCCTGATTTTCGGCATCGTGCTGACCTTCATCGGTGACAAAGGCAAACCGGTGCTTGTGTTTTTTGAAGGCGTATTTATCGCGATCATGAAATTGGTCGAGTGGATTCTCTGGCTGGCACCGATCGGCGTGTTGGCTCTGGTGGCGGCGACGGTGGCGAGAATCGGCATGGTGAATCTGTTTGGACCACTGCTTAAGTACGTCCTCACTGTCGTGTTGGGCCTGCTGATTCACGGCATGATCGTGCTGCCGCTGGTGCTGTGGCTGTTCGGCAAGGCCAATCCCTACGTCTACATGTGGCAGATGAAGGACGCCCTGATGACCGCGTTCGGCACCGATTCAAGCAGCGCAACACTGCCCGTCACGATCGAAACATCACAGCGCCAAGGCGGGGTTTCTAAACGGTCGGCCGAGTTCGTGCTGCCGTTGGGCGCAACGGTGAACATGGACGGTACCGCGTTGTATGAAGCCGTGGCC
>CAUZAW010000066.1:0-12360 GCA_963577735.1 Phycisphaerae bacterium
TGACGTGGTCGAGTTGGGCCTGCGCAAGAACAGCATGAAAGTCGTTCGAGGTGGATGGGATATTGTGGCGCGTAATCTGGATCGCATTTACTCTCTGACCATGAATATGCTGGCATATTCCAAGCAACGCAGCCCCGAACCGGAAATGACTAATCTCAACAACCTTCTCGAGGAGATTGCCTCGCTGGTGCAGAAGCAGTTTGACCACAAGAAGGTGGCTCTGATCACGGACCTTGATCCGCACATGCCGCCTGTGCCGATCGACTCGGCAGGGATTCATCAGGCGATCGTGAATCTGCTCAACAACGCCTTGGATGCCGCCGAGGCCGAGACGGGCGCAGTGACCATGCGCACCGAGTTTGACAATGGTGCACAGCGGGCACGGGTGATGATCAACGACAATGGCGCAGGTATTAGCGAAGAGGCGCGCGTGACCATGTTTGAGCCGTTTTATTCAACGAAAGGCCTACGCGGGACCGGCCTGGGCTTGGTGGTGACCAAGAAAGTTGTGCAAGAGCACGAGGGAACAATTACCGTGGACAGCGCCCCGGGGAGGGGTACCTCGTTTACCATTGAGTTACCTATTTCGGCTCAAGCGGCTGAAATACTGGCTGAAACTCAGGGGCCCAGCATGCGGTAAGTGCGACCAGCAAGATCAGCAGGTAGTGACCGATGTCGAGGTAGTTGCTTGCAATAGTCCCCTGATGGTGGGCGTTGTATCCAAGCCCACTTGTATTGCTTGGGATTTTGCCGATGACGATCAGTCGATCTCTGATGCCTCTGCCGGCTGAGCAGTTCGGCTTTGATCAGGCCCGTCATCTCCTCAATCGGGCCGGGTTCGGCGGCCCGCGCGACCAGATCGCCGTTCTGGCGGGTATGGGGCTGAACCAAGCGGTGGATCTGCTAGTTGATTACGATGACATTGATACCGATTCCTTGGCTTGTCCGGAGGTTGACCCGGATATCATCAGGCCATTGACGCCCCAGCAGCGTCAGGCCAGGCGCGAGGGGGAACAGAAAAATCTAGACCAACTGATGACCGATCAGCTTCGCCGTCGCCGTAAGGATCGCCAGCAGATTGCGTCGCTAGCGCAGTGGTGGGTGGCCCGCATGATTACGACGTCCCGCCCGCTTGAAGAAAAGCTTGTGCTCTTATGGCACGGCCATTTCGCCACCAGCTATCGCACCGTGCGCGACAGCTACTTGATGTTCAAACAGAATATGTTTTTCCGCAAGCATGCCTGCGACAGTTTCGCGAATTTAGTAGGCGGCATCATTCGCGACCCGGCGATGATTCGGTTCCTTGACAACCACAACAATCGCAAGCGACAGCCGAATGAAAATCTGGCGAGAGAACTGATGGAGCTGTTTACACTGGGTGAAGGCAATTACACCGAGCAGGATATCAAGCAAGGCGCCGCGGCATTGACCGGGTATACCTATCGAGACAACGAATTTAAATTCAGACGGTGGCAGCACGATGGCGGTTTCAAGACCATTCTTGGCAAAAAAGGCGCATTCGACGGCGATGACTTTGTGCGTATCATCCTTGGGCAGAAAAATTGTGCGACGTTTATCTGCCACAAGCTTTACAAGTTTTTTGTCGATGATCTCGATCAGAGTATTGATACCGGCGCGGAACAGGTGATTTTGCGTATGGCGCGCGTGTTGCGGGCAGGAGATTATCACATTGCGCCAGTTTTGAAAAGGCTGTTCAAAAGTCGACATTTTTACGATCCACAGATCATGGACAACAAGATCAAGAGCCCCATACAGTTGGTCGTGGGTACGGTGCGGATGCTACGCACGCCGCCACGCGAGACATTGCTGCTAGTCGATGCTGCCGGGCAGATGGGCCAAGAGTTGTTCGCCCCACCTTCCGTAGCCGGTTGGCCCGCGGGCCAGACGTGGATCAATACCTCGACGCTTTTCGTGCGGCAGAACCTGACCGCCTACCTGTTGACTGGCAAGTTGCCCTATCAGGACCATTGGGGGCGAGCCTTGGTCGGTTATGACCCCATATTGCTGGTAGAAAACTTACCGCGGCGAACACCTGAGGCCGTGGTAGATTACCTGTTGCCCTCTGTGCTGGGTTCGAACGTCGCGTCACGGCGTCGCGATCAACTGGTCGCATTTTTAAAAGAGTATGGCGGTGAGATCACCACCGATCGGTTGATAGGTGTTTTGCTGTTGATGACGTCGACACCTGAGTACCAGTTGTGTTAATCACGCACGTTGTGAAAGGGACTGGCTATGTCCGATAAACCCGTATATACCCGCCGCCGGTTTATGCAATCGGGACTGGTAGTCGTTTCCACGGCTTCGACAATCCCCACATTTTTGCAACACTCCGCTGTAGCCCTGGCTGACCCGCTCGATACGCCCCGCATTACGAGCCTGCCCGGGGTGCCTCAAGACCGCATACTGATTGTCGTGCAACTGTCGGGCGGTAACGACGGGCTCAACACCGTCGTGCCCTACGGCCATCGTGGGTATTACGATACGCGACCTGGCATTGCCGTGCCCCAATCGCAAGCGCTTCGCCTCGGCGGCAAGGCAGATAACCAGGGTGTTGGCTTTCACCCGTCGCTGGCCAATCTAAAAGACATGATCGACAATGGCCTAGCCGCCGTGGTCCAGGGTGTTGGTTATCCCAACCCTAATCGGTCACATTTTGCCAGCATGGATATCTGGCATACCTGTCAAATGCGCAGTCGACGGGGCACGGGCTGGCTGGGCCGAGCCATGGACCAGTTTACTTTCGAAAAAAACGCGGCCATGGTTGCCATCGGCAACAAGGCCCCGCTGGCATGCATCGGTGAGCACGGCGCTCCAGTTTCCTTTGAAAACGCCAACCTGTTCCGCTGGGCTGGCGCCGACCTGCACAAAACGCTAGGTAAGCACTACGAACAGATTAACCGCGCTGGCGTTCTGTCGGGTATCGGCGAAGATGCTATTGAAGCGACAAGTCAAGCAGCATTTGTCATGCGCACAGCCCTCGATGCACAGCTTGTCTCCGATCGCATCCGCGCTGCGGTCGCCAAAGGAACCATTACCAATTTTCCTGATGGCCAATTGGCCAACCAGTTGCGTATGGTCGCTTCGATGATCCGCGCCGGCCTGCCCACACGCGTGTATTACGTCGGTCTCGGTGGTTTTGATACCCATTCCGGCCAGTTAGGACGCCACGCCAATCTTTTGCGGGAGTTTGCCTCCGCGATGCAGGCGTTCTATCGCGAACTCAAGGCCATGGGAGATGATGGGCGCGTTTTGTCCATGGCCTTTAGCGAATTCGGTCGGCGCGTCCGCCAGAACGCGTCACAGGGGACCGACCATGGTACCGCCGGACCCATGTACCTATTTGGCCCCATGGTTAGGCCCGGTCTGCTCGGCGAGCATCCCAGCCTTAGCGAACTGGACAATGGCGACCTGATCTACAACATCGATTTTCGGAGCGTCTACGCTGCAGTACTCGATACCTGGCTCAAGACCGACAGCCGAAAAATACTCGGACTCGCTTTCAGGCACGCTAGGGTGCTCGATGCCAAGGTCAAGGCGTGAGGTACCTATATCACAAAGCTGAGGCCCGGGTCGTATCGCGAGAATAGTTGTGAAGATAGCTGACTGTTACCGCCTAGCCATCGTGATTCAAGTTAAGGAACTTTCGAGCGGACACTTTGTTCCTGCTGCAGCCATAGGAATTTGAGGCTGTTATTGACTATATGAATCTGCCTGCCGGTCAGTTCAGGAACCTGGCGAAACTGCTTGGTGCCACCGCGAAGGACGAATTTTGACTGGATCGAGCAGTCGTCGCTGTCTAGCCTGCAGAAAGTGTAGATCGCATTGATCTCTCCGACGGCGAGTCCCTGGCTGTGCGAGCTTTGGAGTGTATTCAGCTAGGTGCTGCTGGAGTGGGTTGCGTTGAAACATGCTGACGACGGTAATGATCTAGTTGCGGCTCATGCCTCGTTTGCCAATTCCAGATGCGGATCCACGTGGTAAATAGTATGCTAGTGCGTTTATCACCATGCTGGAGTTGGCGCCATGTTCTTGCAGCCACCAAAGTACCGGCCTAGCCAGTTTCGTGGCGAAGGCGAGAAACGCACATGCACCGGCCAGTACATGATGGACGACAGCGAGCAGATGCGCCGTGATCCGCGAGCGCGACGGATCAGCGCAATCGAACAGGCGGTGGTGAAACAGTGCATTGCCGAGTTGCCTGCCGGTTCGTTAGTGCTCGATGTCCCGTGTGGCAATGGCCGGATGGGCCGGTGGGTGGCGCAGCGGAGCGACCTACGCCTAGTTTCGTTGGACTACAACTTTGACATGCTCAAGGCCATGGAGCGGCGTGATGAATCAACACTGTTGGCGACCCGTGCTCGCGGCGACGTACTCGCGCTGCCGCTGGCGAAAAAGTCGGTTGACTTGGTAATCAACTGTCGGCTGATGCACCACATCGCCGACGACGAAACTGCTGCGAGCATGTACCGCGAGATTGCGCGTGTAGCGCGTGGCGTAGTGGTGACCAGCTTCTGGTCGACGCATTGCTGGCGTTATTTGCGTCGACGGCTGCTGGGCAAGACGGTCCGCGGGTTTCCGCGATCGCCTGCTGCATTTGCCGAGATTTGCCGCGGCGCTGGTCTCGAGGTGAGGCGCATGGTACCCGTGCGCAAGTGCGTAGAGGAGCAAGTGATGGTCATCTGTCAGAGCCGGTGATGGATCTATCGCTTCGATTTGACTTCACGGACCCGACGGGCGTGGCGTTGGGTTTGGGTGGTGAGGCGTCTCGTCGTAAATGTTTGGCTGGGACCAGCGAGGCGCCGATTGTCGAAATCTGGTCTCAGCTGGCGTGTATTTTCGATGATCTCGATCAAATCGTTTGATCTCGTTGGTCCTCAGGGCACACCGTTTCAAGGCGCCGGGGCGTTGCGCATGCTCAGCCGGATCAAAGGCGATCCGCAGGACGCGCGGCACGTATTCAAAGTTTCGGACGGAAGTCAGATCATGGTGATGAAAATGCAACGAACAACGCCGTGGCGCCGTTGGTTGCGCCCCCGTGCTCGCCGGGTGTCGCTGTTAAATGAGATGCGCATGCTTCGGGATGCGGCGGAGGCGCGATTGCCGGTACCCAGCGTGTTGGCACAGGGTTCGCATCGGCGCATGGGGATGTGTTTCGGCTGGGCGATTTTGATGCCTTGGCTGGACGGATATTGCCGGATGCAGGATTGGGTTCGATCCGCTGCGCTGCGCGGCGACGTGGCGACCGTCCGGACGGGGCGATGGATTGTGGTTGATTTGCTGGGGCGGATTCGAAAGGCGGGCTTCGCAGATCGGGATTTCGGCTTGCACAATGTCATGGTCCGTGTAGATGCACACAATTCGAGCCAGGCATTCGATGCGCATTGGTTAGACCTTGAATTCGCACATCGTGCAGCGGCCAGTGATGAGCAAGTCAATGCCGACACCATAGGAGGTATGCTTGCGAATTGGTGGGTGAACACTCGCGGCGATGAGCAGGAACACTTAGCCATGGCGCGTGAACTGACGAAGAAGCTCATGACTCGCGTTTGCTCGACCCGGTTGGGGGTCGAACGTGTGAATGTTGCCATGTCACGGCGGATAGAGCGAGCCGTTCGTCGCTCCAAGTTCGATCGGCCGCCACCACCGCTGGCAGTTTCGATGATTCTCGACCAGTAAGGTTGCGGCAGGCGTGCCGCGTTGGTGATCAGTTCCGACCACTCGTATCGAGCAAGGCCCCGTATCCGAGGCGGCGATTGAGCCATCCGGCGGCGATGGCAAAGATACGGCACTGGCCGGTGGTCAGTTGCTTCTTCCACCGATCGTCACGAAATTGGCTTGGATCGGCACCGCGGTAAAAGCTGGTATCCCACGCGGGGCGATTGGGGTCATGGTCAGCCTTCTGGGCCGGCGTGGGCGGCAGTTTAGTGAGGCCTTGCGCCTCAGCTACCAACGTCAACGTGCCTTTATTTCCGCCCAGAAGGTGGTCGATGTGCTTCCAGTATTCGAGTTGGCGCGGGTCAAAATCGATTTGCAGCCAGGCGCAGAGCCGGCGCATCTCGGTTTCGGTGTCATCTACCAGCCGCTCGTAGTGGACGGTTGTGACGTCTGCCTTCGGCTGGCGTCTCATCAGCCTCTTGTTGCGACGTACGTCGTGCGCCCACCGGCGTGCAGCAGTCCAGACCGTGTCGCACGGATGTTTGCGCAGGTAGCTTGCGGTGACCGCCCGACCATCTCGGATCAAGTGAATAAAGCGAGGGCGGATCCCTGTTTCGCGTTCTTCGTGGAGCAACTTGCGGCTGTTATTGGCCACGAGAATGTCCAGCCCCGTCATCTGTTGGATCTGCCGAAACGAATTGTCGCCGCCGGGGTAGACAAACTGCGACCAGAGGGGACAATTCTCACCGTGAAACGAGCAGAAAGGACGGTTGAACCGCAGAATAGCCTTGATCTCGCCGATCGAGAAGATTGACGGGTGGCTGCCCAGAAGCATATTCAGCCACGTGCTGCCGGAGTACGACACCGAGAAAATGTTAACGGCTGTCAGCGGCTTGCTGTCAGACATGTTTTGCCTTTCCGTTGCGGCCAGTACTGGCTTCTGCCCGCCGTTCAGCCCGCTGAGTTGGCTGCGAAAAATTACTGGCTAAGATGATAGCAGTTGTTGGGGTGTTGCGTAGCCCGGTCTTCATGCGCAAAGCGATCTGACCGTGGCATTGGTTAGCAAACAAAGGCGGCTAGTCTTCCATGCGGAAAAACCTGCAATTGCGAATGAGCGCGTGGTTCTTGCGCAAGAAAGAACGATGGGCCCTTGCGACGTTGGTGGGCAATGTCGAAGAGTTTGATCGCCTCGTAGCGCAGCGAATTCAAGCGTTGAGTGTACCGATCGATAACTACACGCAGAACGTGTCTAGTGGAGAAATGACTGCATCCTTACAGACCTGTGCGTTAATCTGGACGTTATGCGAAAAAATCAAGCCCAGAAAAATGCTCGATACGGGATCGGGATTCAGTTCCTGGGTGCTTCGTACGGTTGCGGAAAGTTCTGGTCACGATTCAGTCGTCTGGTCCGTTGATGATGACCAGCATTGGCTGGCCAAAACGATCAAGTTCTGTCGCCATCAGGGCTTGGGCGATGATGGCCGGATGGTTACCTGGGAAACGTTCGTTGTCAGTGACGAGGGCGGGTTTGACCTCATCCTGCACGACTTGGGCAATCGCCACACTCGATTCGATACGTTGCCGATCGTTCTGGACAGACTTTCTCCACAGGGGATTGTGATTCTGGACGACTTCCATAAGCACAATTATCGGCGCAAGGCCGTGCCGATGTTGGAGTCGCGAGGATATGTGGTAACACCCCTGTTAAATCACACACTTGATACGTTCGGTCGTTACGCGGCCTTGGCCCGGCGGCGCGATTAGGACGAGCGATCGTTCGTTGTGTTGCCCAGTCGCCAACCATGCCACCGAGCGCGTAGGTGCAATGGAAGAAGTTGACAAGCACGTTCAAAACATTGAGCAGCCTCGCAACACCGATCCAATCCGGCCAGTTGACGGCCGGCAGCAAACCAGAGCCTGCCCAACCGCCTCTTCCAAGAACGAGTGGGCACCGTCTCCGCCCCCCCCTCCGCCGTGATGAATTGGTCTAGAACCATCGCTAGGCGATACCGGCGGTCTGCATGTTGGCGACTTAACTGGCGCTCGTGTTTGGCTGATTGCCTATGACTCCGGCGCACAATGACTGGATCGCCGATGGTGTACTGCCACGGGCCTAGCAAGCTTAGTCTCAACATCAACTGGTAGTCTTCCCCGACCGGCTGGTCCGGGTCGTAACCACCTACAGCGATGAAGGCACTTCGCCGAATTGCGGTGTTGGGCGTGCCGATCGGGCCCTGTTCAACAAGGTAACGGGTGGCGTTGCCCGTTGCTTCGGTCATCCGCTTAAGTCGACGCCGGCCAGTCCCCAGATCGATATCGAGACGATCAGCGCTGACTGCCACGGCCTCGTGGCGGCTTTCCAGCGCATGGCACGCCCGCTCCAGGTAGTCCACAGGCCACAGGTCATCGGAATCCAGAAAAGCGATAACCTCGCAAGGACTGGCTGCGTCGACACCAGCATTGCGTGCCGCCGCCGGACCCCTGTTCGGTTGTTGGTGTAGGTGTGCTCCAAAATCCAGGCACGCGCGTTTCATCCAATCCTGCACGACCTTTGCAGTGTCATCCGTGGAACCGTCATCGACGACGATCAATTGGCTGGGAACCACAGTCTGCAACCTGATCGACTCGAGCGCTTCTAACACTTGCCCTGGCCGATTAAATACAGGAATGATCACCGAGACTGAAGCCATTGCTAAATTATGGGGAGTATAATGCAGAGCGGCCAGTTTGACGAAGTAATCATGGTTTTATCAACCACCGCGGGGCATACAGCATGCTGATGGGTAAAATGGTGTTGCCCAAAATCTTCGCCAGTTTCGGTTCTCAGCGGGCTTCAAGCAGCAAAGAGAAATACGCCACCACACGGCAGCGTGTTGAAGCTACGTTTTGCTTGGTGACAAACATAACCCTTCGCGTCAAGGTGTTTCCGCCAGTCTTGCTGTCCAAACATATACACCATGTTTAGCATGATACAATTATTTGCCGAACACCATGGAAATACGCAATTTCAGCATCATCGCACACATCGACCACGGCAAGAGCACGCTTGCCGACCGGATGTTGCAGTACACAGGTGCCATTACCGAACGGGAAATGCGCGATCAGATACTCGACGGAATGGACTTGGAGCGTGAGCGGGGCATCACCATCAAGGCGTCGGCCGTAAGTATTGAATACCGTGAACCGGAAAGCGCCAAGAGGTACCTTTTCAATTTTATCGATACGCCTGGGCACGTTGATTTTCATTATGAAGTTAATCGGGCATTGACGGCCTGCGAAGGGGCTATCCTGGTTGTTGATGCCGCACAGGGTGTTGAGGCCCAGACAATGGCTAACGCCTACCTGGCGATGGAAGCGGACCTGGAAATCATTGTGGTGATCAATAAAATCGATCTACCCACGGCGCGGCCGGAGGAAGTCGCTTTGGAAGTTGAAGAGGTTCTCGACCTGCCAGCCGAGAAATGTATTTTCTGCTCAGCCAAGTCGGGCGAGGGGGTTGATGAACTGTTGAGTGCCATTTGCCACCGCCTGCCTGGGCCGCGTGGAGATGTCAACGCCAAGACCCAGGCACTCGTTTTTGACAGCGTGTACGATGACTACCGTGGAGTATTGATATATTTTCGTCTGATGAACGGGAAATTATCCGTTGGTGATCGCATTTACATGATGCGCGCCGGGCGAACGTACACGATCAATGAACTGGGCAAATTTACGCCGAGGATGACTGGTTTTAAGCAACCTCTTGTCGCCGGCGAGGTGGGTTACATGGTGGCCTCGATTAAGAAATTGGATGACGTGAGCATCGGTGACACGATTACGCTGGATAGTGATCGCGCCGGAGAACCGATGCCGGGCTACAGCGAGCCGCAACGGATGGTCTTTTGCGATTTCTATCCGGCCGCGGATACCCAGTTCGATCAGTTGCGGGACGCAATGGAACGGCTTCACCTCAATGACGCCAGTTTTTCCTTTACGCCCCAGTCGAGCGACGCGCTGGGATTCGGCTTCCGCTGTGGATTCCTAGGTATGCTGCACATGGAGATCATCCAGGAACGCCTTGAGCGTGAGAGTGGGGTGACCGTAGTGCAGACAGCGCCGACCGTGACTTATGAAGTTGTCCTGACCGATGGCAGCGTCGCGCAGATTACCAACCCGGCGGACCTGCCCGATATGTCCCAGATCAAGGAAATATGCGAGCCGATCGTCAGTGTCGAAATCTTCACGCCCAAGGAATATATTGGTGACCTGATGAAGTTATGCGAATCGCGCCGCGGCCTGTACAAGAAGCAGCAATACCTGTCTCAAACGAAGCAGATGCTTGTCTACGAGATGCCCTTGTCAGAGATCATTTATGACTACTATAACAAGCTCAAGTCGATCACTCGCGGGCATGGGACGATGGATTACGAATTGGTTGGCTTTCGGGCCGATCGTCTGGTCAAGATGAACATCTTGGTCAACGCCACGCCGGTCGATGCCCTGTCCAACATCGTCCATCGTGACCGGGCGGAAGTGCGTGGAAGGGCGTTGCTTCGGCGACTCAAAAAAGAGATTGACCGCCACATGTTCGAGATTCCGCTTCAGGCGGCGATCGGCGGTAAGATCATTGCCCGTGAATCGATCAAGGCCATGCGCAAGAATGTTACGGCCAAGTGCTATGGCGGAGATGTGACACGCAAGCGCAAACTGCTTGAAAAGCAGAAAGAGGGCAAGAAACGCATGAAGCGAATTGGAGCTGTGGATATTCCCCAGCAGGCTTTTATGGCGGTGCTCGACTTGGGTTCCTGAGTTACAATTGTTTCGATATGCACAATGAAGGCGAGCATATAAAGAGAAATCTTGGCGTGGGTTTGACCGCGATTATCATCGTCGATCACGGCTCGCGACGATCGGAAGCCAACGGGATGCTGCATGAGTTTGTGCAATTGTTCAGTGCGCATAGCTCTTATCAAATTGTCGAACCGGCGCACATGGAGTTGGCTGAGCCGTCGATTGCCATGGCTTTCGACCGGTGTGTTAAGCAGGGAGCCAAGCACATCGTGGTGACACCCTATTTTCTCTCACCTGGTCGGCACTGGGAGGAGGATATTCCCTGCCTTGCAAGCGAGGCCGCTGAGCGCCACGTGGGCGTGAGTTTTCAAGTGACGCACCCGATCGGTCTGCACCCTTTGATGGTAGAAATCGTGGCGTCGCGCATTGATGAGTGCTTGCCCGCCGCCCGCATTACGTAATGAATTGCCTTTACTAGCGTCACGTCAATAGTCGGCCACCGTCGAGTTTGATGATTTGGCCAGTGCAATAATCGGCGTCGCGGACGAGAAATAACACGGCTTGGGCGACGTCCTGTGGCGTGCCGGCACGACCCAGAGGGACGCGGGCTAGGTACTGACTGCGCATTTGCTCGGTGTAGGTGTTCGCCCATGCAACCACGCCTGGCGCCACGGCGTTGACCGTTATCTTCGGCGCTAATTCCATAGCGCAAGTCATCGTAATTTCCTGTAGTGAAGCCTTGGATGCGTTGTATGCCGCATACCCGGCCAACGGTTGGCCCATGACGTGAATATCAATGAAATTGACGACACGACCCGGTAATTCATGTCCGCTAAGCAGCGGTGCAAACTTTTGGATGAGCATCAGCGGGGCACGGGCGTTCACTGCCATGTGCCGGTCGTACGCTTGCGCGTCAATTTGACCAATCGAGCCGGACTCGAAAATGCTGGCGTTGTTGACTAGGGCGTAAAGGCCGTCAAATTCCTGTCTCACTTGGTTATATACATGATCGACAGCGCCGATGCTGGCCAGATCTACGGCAATGGCCGCACTGCGGCGGCCTGTATGCTCGATCTGCCGCACGACCTGCTGGGCTTGCTCACCACTGCTGTGGTAGGTGATAACCACGTTCATACCGGCCTCAGCCAGTTGCAGCGCAATGGCTCGGCCGATGCGCTTGGCACCGCCGGTGACCAATGCGGTCTTGCCGGTCAGCGTCGTCGCAAGGGTCATCTTAATCCTCGTCGTTAGAGTTAAGTATGGGCGCGATCAGGCGATCGCCCGACACCTTCCAGGGGTCAGTGCCGTTCCTCGCTAAGTGGCGTGATCGGCTGTGCACCCCATACGTTGCTCGCCGCCAAGGCAGGCGAAAGACCACACGGACCAATATGATAATAACCATACCCGCCAAAGCCAGCAGCAGTGCCTGTGTCGCCAGCCACAGAGAATCGATAATTTTGTCCAAGCCGTCCATGGATTGGTTGCACCTTGTTATGGTTGCGGTAAATCGTTTGTGTGTGGCTCGACATGCACTCCGCGATAGGTGCACATCGTTTTGGGCGTTTCCCACACGCTCACTGCGTCAAGTTGTACATCCAGCGTGGCCACGCGAAGGTCAAGGCGATCATAGATCATTTTTGCGATGTTTTCTACGGATGGGTTGCAGTCGGCAAACTCGGCAATATCTACGTTTAGATGTTTGTGGTCGAGGTACTCGACCACTGCTTCATCGACCACCGCTTCAAGCCGTTCGGCAGGCATGATTGATCCGTCGCCCTCTATGGGCGCTTTGACTGTAACTTCCACGCGGTAGTTGTGGCCGTGGCCCGACGGGTTGTTGCACTTGCCGAATATTTGACGGTTGTGTTCGTCCGTTAGATTAGCTGCGTGCAGGCGATGGGCTGCACAAAATTC
>CAUZAW010000067.1:0-12294 GCA_963577735.1 Phycisphaerae bacterium
CGATCAGCGCGATTTAACGCTCGGCAAGCTGGAGCAGATTGCAGATGTGATCGGGGTACGGTTGGTCATTGATCCCAAGAAGCGTCGGCGGAAAGGCAGGTAGGTCATGGCAAGCGTCTTCAAACGTAAGGGCAAGGGTAACTACATGATCGCCTGGGTTGATCACGCGGGTAGACGCCGTGAGAAGTCGAGCAGGACCACGGACAAAAGGACTGCTGAACGGATTGCTGCGAAGATGGAAGGTGACGTTGCATTGCGCCGGGAAGGCGTTGTTGATCCCAATCTCGATCACTACGCAAAGCAAGGACGCCGCCCCATCCACGAACACCTGGATGAGTACGGGGAGGATCTGTCATCGAAGAGTAGCAGTAGCCACGCCACGCAGACCCAATGCCGCATTGAGCGGGTCATTGATGTCGGCGGAATCAAGCTATGGCAGGACTTGACCCCGGATGCCGTAGAGCGAGCACTAACTGATATCACAACCTCGGACACACTGTCACCGCAGACTCGCAACAACTACCTGACAGCGATCAAGGCATTTGCCAACTGGATGGTTCAGCGAAAGCGCTCGGCGGCCAACCCGATAGTGCACGTTCAGAAGATCAAGGAAACGGAGGATGAGTATCGTCGTGCTTTAGAACCTGAAGAGATGGATGCTTTGGTCCACGCCGCTCATGCTGGCAGTGTCATGACAGGCCGGGATCGACGCGGCAAAGTCCGGTGGGAGCTAACAGGCCCCCAACGTGCACTGCTCTACCGGTTCGCCTGTGAAACTGGCTTGCGGCGCAGTTCTTTAGAGCGCCTTGAAGTCCGCGACTTCGACACAGGTCCGAACCCAGCGGTGACCATCCGTCCCAAGGCGAACACGAAGGAACGCAAGCTTCGAGTCATTCCGCTCAAACGCGAGACGGTGGACCTGCTACGTGATCACTTCAAAGGCAAACTACGGACCGCCAGAGCGTTCAACATACCTGCAAAGTGGGAAACCGCAGACATGATCAGAGAGGATCTGGCGGTGGCGAGAGCTGCATGGATCGCCGATGGGCAAACGCCCGAAGACCGTGCCAAACGGGCTGAGGCGACGTTTCTGGCAGATCAAGACGAAGAGGGACGCAGGATCGACTTCCACGCGCTACGGACGACCTGCGGCACCTGGCTCGATCATGCGGGCGTCGCGCCAAGCATCGCTAAACGCGTCACCGGGCACCGAAACGAACGTATGCTTCAACATCACTACCAACGCGCCAATGACGCTCAAACCCGTCGCGCGGTTGAAGTTCTACCTGAGATTTCACTGCCCGCAACGGGCACTGACGAGCACCAGCAACGCGCACGCGAACCGATGCAACGAGGTGCAGCACGATGCGACGAGCATAGCGCACGTGATCACAACACTAACGATCGTAAGCCTTTGGATTTAGCAGACATACGCGACGCCAAGCGACGCAGGGACACGAGATGCAAAAGCGAGGGTGACGGGACTCGAACCCGCAACCTCCGGATCGACAGTCCGGTGCTCTAACCAATTGAGCTACACCCCCGGGGTCACTTCCCCCGGAACAAAAACCGGCATAAGCACGACATTTCAATCGCAGCCTTCATTGCCGGATCGTCACGTCAGTGTAGAAGCCGCTGCAAGGTTGTCAATAGAATCAAGTGGCTACTTCACCTGGCTCAGCTTGATCGGACAGCGGTTTTTTGCGGATTCGATTGCTGCGTGCAGGACGCGCTGGGTGATGTACGCATCCTGGAAATCGGGCATGGGTACCAGCGGCTTTCGGCCGCCGATCATTTTGAACATGTCGCCGGCCATGTTAATAAAGCCGTGCTCGTAACCCAGGTAATGCGCGTCAGGCCACCAAGCGTCAACGTAGGGATGGCCGTGCTGGCCACGTGTCACGTCAATGGTTCGCCAGCCTTGCAGTCGGGGTGGATCAGTTAGATCGAACCAGTCCAATTCGTTCATCCGATCAAAATTGAACCGCAACGCTCCCTTGTCACCATGGATCTCAATCCGGTTGTGGTTTTTCTCGCCCGTGGCCAGGCGTGTCGCTTCAAAGCTGGCAGCCGCACCGCCCCGAAAGCGAGCAAGAAACAGGACCGCATCATCCACCGTGCTGCGGCCCTTGCGTAATGATGTATTTTTCTTCTTTGATTGGCTCGCTCCTATCACTGGTTGCTCGATCAGATTGCGCTGCTTGATAAATGTCTGGGCGATCGAGCCAACCACCTCCGTCACTTCATCGCCCGTAATGAACCGAGCCATATCAATGATGTGCGCGTTGAGATCGCCATGCGCACCTGACCCGGCCTGCGAACCTTTAAAACGCCAAAGCAAGGGTGTTTCCGGACCGCCCCAATCCTGCAGGTAGCAGGCACGCACGTGATATATCCTGCCCAAACGCCCCTCGCTCGCCAGTTGATGCGCCAAGGCAACCGCAGGACACCGTCGATAGTTGTACCAGACAAATGTGCGACAACCCTTGGCCCGCTTGGCGGCGGCAAGCATCTGGCGTGCGTCGTCCAGTGTGCCAGCCAGAGGCTTCTCGCAGGCCACGTGCTTGCCCGACTCCAACGACGCAATCGCCTGCTCCGCGTGCACGTGGTTCGGGGTGCCGATATCGACCAGGTCGATGTTGGGATTGTCCGCCACCAGCTTCCAATCCGTTGTCCAACTTTGCCAGCCCCAACGCTGCGCAAAGGCGTTCAAATCCTTGCCATCGCGCGCAGCCACCGTATCCATCACCGGCATGACAGGTAGATCAAAGAATTTCCCGACCTTGAGATATGCGTTCGAATGAACCCGGCCCATGAACTTAGAGCCGATCAAAGCCACATTGACTGTTTTCGTCGCCACCAACTAGTGTCCGAATTGGTTGAACTGGGTGTCGCGATCTTACCCGGGACCCCAATGGGGTCAACCTGCTGTCAATGGCCATGCGTGACCTGGAGGGAATCGAGATTCACATGCGTTACGGGGAACCAGGATCTTTCAACCACGCTTGGCCAACGGCGTTCCGCCGGCGAGCTTCCGATGATGCTGTTCAAGCCGCTCGAGCTCCTCCTGCTTGTCACCCAAAAGGCCTACCAGTTCATCGACCACGCCTTGGATCGACGAGTCACTGTCGGCGTGTTCAATTGAACGTTGATAGGCTGCCACTTGGTACCGATGCTCCTCCACCAACAGCGGTAGCAGATGGCCAAGATCGGTGTAATGGAACTGGGCCACACTGGGCTCAAAAACTGACGGCGAGCTCGGCTGCTCTAACTGGTCAAGCAGAAGTGAAAGCCGCCGTGCATGATCGGTACTGGCGGCAACCATCCCCTGGATATCAGGCCAGATCGCGAAGGTTAAAGTGTTGAGGTAGGGCGCTGCTTCGTGCAGATGGCTGACCAAACCGTGTGTTTCGGTCGCCAGCAGGAAGTTCAGTTCATCACCTAGCGATTCGGCGTCCATTGACAACAACTCGATCCGGGTGTCTCTCTGGAAAAACTAGTGCCCGTCACCGGGGACAACAGCTACGGCCGGCTCAACTAACGACCATGCACTCCCCGGCGCCTCGCGGACAAGAATCGTTGCGTAGTCTTCCGTGAGATCAAACGCCTGCGTTGGCAAAAGCCCGGTCCACACCAGTGCCAGCGCACATATCAACAGCAACATAAACCCGGCTGCCTGCGGTGTAATGACCATGCGATTCTCGTCGTCCTTTACAAAAACCATGTAATACACGGGCCGCATGTAGTAGTACAGGCTGATCACCGTATTAATAAACAGTACGATGATCAGTACAAATGCAACGTCCTTGGCCACACTGAACATCGCCATCCCTAAAAAGATCTTGGCCATGAAACCGCCCAATCCGGGCATGCCAAAAAGACTTAACAGGAATAGTGACAACAGCACCGCAAGAGCTGGCGAGCGGCCCATGAGACCCGAATAATCGCGAAGATCTTCGCTTCCTGTCTGCCGGGAAACCAAGCCGACGACGGTAAACGCACCCAGATTCATGAACATGTAAACCACGAGATAAAAGAGAATGGCACCGCCCAGCCTCGAATCTCCAACCGCGATAACCGCCGCGAGACTGGCCGCCATGATCATGTACCCGGCATGGGCAATGGAACTATAGGCAAGCAGGCGCTTGATATTGCCCTGATGCAGCGCCACAAGGTTGCCCCATGTGGCGGTGACGCCGCCGAGGATGGCCACGGCAGTGGCCAGACCAATGTAATGCCCTTCGCCACCAAAAAAGGCAAATACATAAAGGATGCGGACCAACAGGCATACCGCAGCGCCCTTGGAGGCCACCGAAAGAAATGTTGTAATCTCGATCGGAGCGCCTTCGAAAACATCGGGACACCAAAAATGCAGTGGCACGGCAGAAAGCTTGAACGCAATTCCGGCGAACATTGCCAACATGCCCACCGCAAGCAGCGGGGTTACCCCGCCGACACTGGCCTGGTATGCAATCTGGGAAAGATCAAGGGAACCGGCAGCACCGTAGATCAGCGACATGCCGTAAACGCTCACGGCACTTGATGCCGCGCCAAACAACACGTACTTCAAAGACCCCTCGGTTGAACGCCGATGATGCTTGCGGAAACCGGCCAGCGCAAAACTGGGCATTGACGCCGCTTCAATCGCAACAAAGATCATGAGCAGGTTGGATGCCGATGCCATCAGTGCCATGCCAACCGTTGCGCCCAGCAGCAAGCACATGAAATCCGGCACGTCATATACCGCCGTCTCGCGCTGAGAGGTCATCAGCCACTGGGCCACCACGAACAAGGTGAACGCCAATAAAAGAACTTTAAAGAAGTTGCTGAACGGATCGATGGTGAGCATGCCAGAGAATACATGCACGGAACTGCCCGTCCCAAAAGATCCCATGGGAACGTAGACCAATGCAAGAACCAGGCCGATCATCGTGACCAAAACCGGCGCTAAAACACTGCGGCGCCGGATGAATGGAACCAAAAGCACCGCGCACATGGCAATCACCAGCCATATCTCCGGCATCACACGCTGCACCTGATCCCATTGTGGTAGTTCGACGGTCATCTTGATCCCAGTAGTACCATCACATCAGCAAACTCAACTGCCCGACACGCTGAGAACCCCTAATCCATGACGCAACATATTGGTCAACGACTCAAATGTGCTGTCGGTAATGTTGAAGATCAGCACCGGCACAATCCCGAACACGAATGCCGCAATCCCCAGGATAGCCATGATCGCGTACTCGCGACCACGCACGGGTTCGAATGATTCATATTCCGGTTTTGGCAGGCCCATGTACACACGCTGGAACATCCACAAGATGTAGCCCGCAGTCAAAACAACACCCGAGGCGGCAAGGATGCCGAATGTATAGACCAATCCGACCTGATGTTCGAAATTCGCTGCAGCCTCAAACGTTCCCAGTAGAACCATGATCTCGCCAATAAATCCGCATAGGCCGGGTAAACCCATACCCGCAAAAAAACCGACCATCGCCCAGCCCGAATACCCAGGCCAGGTCAACCACAAACCGCCAAAGCGATTCAGGTCGCGATGGTGGGCCCGGTCGTAAACCACGCCGACCAGAAAGAACATCATGGCGCTGGTGATCCCGTGGGCGATCATCTGGAAATATGCACCGTCAAATCCCGTTCGCGTCAGAACGGCCAGCCCCAACGTCACATATCCCATGTGACTGACCGAGGAATAGGCCACCATCTTTTTCCAGTCGGTCTGGGCTATGGCGCACAATGCGCCGTAGAGAATTGACACAACACCAATCGTTGCGACCGCAACCCAAAATGTCGCCGCAGCGTCAGGGAACAGCGGCCAGGTGATCCGCATCATGGCATACCCGCCCATCTTCAGCAGCACACCGGCAAGCACCATTGATATCGGCGTGGGCGCCTCAACGTGCGCATCGGGCAGCCAGGTATGAAACGGTACGGCGGGCAACTTGATCAAAAAGGCAACCAACGTCAACCAGAAAGCCCATTTGCCGAACACTTCGTGCAAGCCCCCGTTGCCAAACACCGCACGGACCTCGGCCGACTGGAGTGACAACTCTGAGCTGGAAACAATCGTCCACAAATGCTTGCCGTTGGCCCCGTCAATGTTTGGCGTGTAAAGAAACAATCCAAGCATCACGATGAGCAGGCAGATTGATCCAGCCAGGGTGTAAAGGAAGAACTTGATGGCCGCGTATTCCTTTCGCGGCCCACCCCAGACACCGATCAGGAAGTACATCGGCAGCAGTGAGATCTCAAAGAACACGTAGAACAAAAACATGTCCAGGGCCAGAAAGACGCCCAACATGCCGGTCAAGAGCAGCATGTACAGGGCGTTGTATGCCTTGGCAGCCTTGTCAATTCTCCAACCTGCAGCCACTACCAGGACTGACAACGCCGTGGTCAACAGCACCAACGGCAAGCTCAATCCATCCAGGCCAGTCCGGTAGTGGACGTTGATCGCCTCGATCCAAACCAGACTGCTTTCAAATTGCACCCCACCCTGGTCAAAATTGTAATTGCACAGCAGCACAATGCTCATCACGAGCGTGACAATGGAGCCGGCAAGCGCAGACCGCTTTGCCCATTCGCCGCTGGGCGCCAGCAGGCACAGACCCCCGAAGATCATGGGGACAAAAATCATCCAGTTTAGCAGGCTGGGCATATCCATATCAGTTATCCGTTAACGTCAACACCAACTCTTGATAATCGAAACTTCATTCACGCACCAAACATCATCGCCGTCGTCACAACGGCCAATACAATCAGTACCGCCGATGCAAAGAACATGAGCACATAACCACGCACGCGGCCCGTATGAGTCGCACGCAACAGCCCACCGCTACTGCGTGCCGCGGCTGCCACTCCATTGACTGAACCATCGATCAGGTGAATATCGAATGCGCCAACCAAAAATGCCGCTGCCTTACCAAGCAAACCGAAAAGATTCACAATACCATCCACAATGTACTTGTCGAAGACGGCAGCGATCATTGAGATCAGTTTCCCCAAGCCAACGACAAACGTGTCGTACAGTGCATCAAAGTAGAACTTGTTGTACGCCCAGGTGTAAAGGAGATTGATGCCGGGTATTGCAGCAATCTTTGAACTGATCTTCATGCCCGGAATGTACAGGATAATTCCGGCGGCCAACATGATAATCCAGGCCAGGCCATTGAGAAGGTACACGTGTGTTGTGTGCATTGCGTGGCCATGCGCCAAGTGATCAGCGCCTTGGATCCATGCAACCTGGGGTTCGGACGCCACAATCAGAGATTGCCAGAAACCCATGAGGAACGGGGCGGTAAGAATCGCCATGGCGGCCAGTACGATTTGCGGCACGCACATCGTCCACGGTGCTTCATGGGCATGCTCAAACAGCTTCTGGTTGCGAGGCTTGCCGAGGAAAGTCAATGCAAAGCTTCGGGCCATGTAGAAAACGGTAATGTAGGCGACAACGGTCGGGCCTAGCCAGAAAAGGTTCGCCGCAGCACCAAACGTGTCGTGCAACGCATGACCATAACTCACCGTGCCAGCAATGATGCCGTCCTTGGAATAGAAACCACTGATCCCAAATTCCGTCCAGGGGATCGAGGCACCGGCAATTGCAAGCGTGCAGACAAGGTAGCAGGCCATGGTAATCGGCAGCTTCTTGGCAAGACCGCCATATTGCCTCATGTCCTGCTCGTGATGGGCTGCGTTGATCACGGAACCGGAACACTGGAACAAGCAGCATTTGAAAAATGCGTGGGTAACCAAGTGAAACAGCGCAAACGCATAGGCACCGGCACCCAGGCCCAGGATCATGTAACCCAGTTGGGAAATCGTTGAATAGGCTAAAACGCGCTTGATATCAGTCATCACCAGGGCCATGCATGCGGCAATGACCAGTGTGATCAAACCAATCACCGCAACAAATACATGCGCCGCGGGGGTCAGGATGGGGTAGATGCGAGCGGTCAGATACACCCCGGCAGCCACCATTGTGGCTGAGTGAACAATAGACGAAACGGGGGTGGGGCCCTCCATCGCATCCGGCAGCCAGGTGTGCAGCGGAAACTGGGCACTTTTGCCGATTGCACCAAAGAACAAGCCAATTCCCGCCGCAGTCAGCCAAAGCGGCGGATTGGTAATACTGTGCCCATCCTGCTCGATGAGCGCCTTGATCGCTTCGAACATGGTGACGACCTGGCCCTCGACCATGCCACTGGCACCACCAGCAGCCGGCAACAGCAACTTGCCGCCCAGCTGATAGAACAGAATGCCAAAACCGACCAGGAAGCCGACGTCCCCGATACGATTCATTACAAATGCTTTCTTGCACGCCAGCTGCGGACCCCTCTTTTCAAACCAGAAGCCGATCAGCAGGTAACTCGTCAAGCCGACCAACTCCCAGAAGACAAACAGTTGCATGATCGAATTGCTGATCACAATTCCCAGCATTGAAAATGTGAAGAGTGACAAATAGGCGAAAAATCGGTTGTACCGCTTGTCGCCGTTCATGTAACCAATGCTGTAAAGATGCACCAGCAATGAGATCAGCGTCACCATGGCCATCATCGCAATGGTGAGATTGTCCACGAGAATACCCAGATAAAGGTGCCCCGCTTCAGTGCCGGGAATGGGTATCCATGGAATGGTCTTGAGTAGCGAAAGTCCTTTGCGATCCGCCTCGGGGACACCGAGCCAGGTCACCAGCGAAACCAATGCACAGACAAATGAACCAGCCATCACCGCAGTGGCGAACCATCCGGCCGCCTTGAACATGACGCGCCGGGTCAGAACGATCATGACGAACGCACTGGCCAATGGTAACAGGGTCGCCATGCCCATGAGTGTTAAGATTAGTTCAGCTTGTTGCGGTGCCATGGCAGTTGTCTTTGCTGGTGTTTGATCCGATCAGCCGCCGCTTATCCCTTCATCTCGTCGGCGCGTTCGACATCGATCGAACTAAACGTGTTGTAAAAATTCAGGAAAATAGCCAATGCAATTGCAGCCTCAGCAGCGGCAAGAACAATAATGAAGATGGCGAAAACCTGGCCGTCAATAAGGCTGCCGACCCCGCCACCACCCCACACATAACGGTTGTACGCGACAAAATTGATGCCCGCAGCATTCATGATCAACTCGATGCCGATCAAAATGCCGATCGCATTGCGCTTGGTCAGCAGGGTACAGATCCCTGCGGCAAATACCACGACCGACAGCACCACGAAGTGCATGATGCCGATTTCAAACATTACTGAGCCCTTCTTCTAGCCATATACGCCGCACCGATCATGACCACCAAAAGCAACACCGCCGCCACTTCAAATGGAACCAGGTAGGTCGAAAGCAGCGCCTTGCCGATTTCCTGGACCTGTTCGTACCCGGCCTCGGGCGTCAACGGACCATTACCGCCAAGCGGTGTGTTTACCAGGGCGAAGATCAGGAACCCGCAGATTGTCAATGCCAAGGCAAGGGCAACCATCCTTTCCCACAGCTTGACACGAAACTGCAGAAAAGGGTTCTTGCTGGTCAGCATCACCCCAAACACAATTAAGATAAGCGTGCCCCCGGCATAGACGATCAGTTGGACTGCCGCCAGAAATTCAGCAGCCAGCATGAAGTAAAGTCCCCCCACTGCACCCAGTGCGAGCAGTAGAAACACCGCCATTCGCACAATGTTGTCGCTAAGCACCACCAACCACGCACTAATGGCCAGCAAAAGTGCCAACCCGTAGAACAATAGCGGTTGAACCGGACCTAAATCAATGCTCTGAGCTGCTAATAATAAGTACACGTAAAGAAACCTTGATCGCTGCTGGGGCGTTCGCCTTGGCCCGTACGCTAAACCCGGACTGGCCAAGGACGTGGGGCAAGAGGATATCTGGCGCGTATGAACCGGTCAACAACTTCACGCAGCCAGACTCATGATTTACACCTGAAAAACTGCTGATCAACCACCCCCTCTATTCCCACCCATCAGTCTCTAAATCGGCATTCCGGTGATCTGGGCCTCAAAGACCAGCTTGGGGCCGACTAAGCCCTGAATCGCAAAAATGGCCCGTCGGCGCCTGAGCTGTAGGACCTTGCATAGGATGATCAGCCGATCACCCGGCACCACCTGATCACGAAATTTTACCGCATCACACCCCACAAAACCAAGAAAATGGTCCTTACCCATGACCTTCAAGGTCATAAAGCTGGCCAACTGCGCACCGGCTTCCAACATCAGCACACCCGGCAGCAGGGGCCGGCTTGGAATGTGGCCGGCGACCCAGAACTCCTGGTCATTTACATCCTTAAAGGCAACTGCCAATCCATCTTCTTGGTTGTACCAGATGACGCCATCCAACATCCGCATCGCCCCCCGGTGTGGATTGACAGACTGCACCCCATCAACGTCAAACTGAACCTGGCTCAGATCAACCTGCGAAATGTCAAATATCCGTGGTGGGGCCATACAAAAACAGACCGCCGCAATCAGGACCTTGATAGCTTTGGAAATACCTCAATCGTAGCAGCCTGCAGCACAACCGCACAAGACCAAAAAGGTATTATGCCACTATCGCCAACCACCTGGCGATGGTACGACAGGTGGTGCTGAGGGCTCAAGATGCCGAGTCGATGGAGGATACCCAGGAATCGCAGTTGGATCAGGATGCGGTGGTGTCACGCGTTTCCAAAACCTTGACCCGCAGCGTCTGAGCACTGTTTTTCACATCCTGCATCAGCTTGCGGACGCGGGTACCCGCAGCCTTGTTGCCACCTGCAGCTCGGCGAACATCATCGTCCGCCGATGTGATAAGTTCTTTTAACTGTTCATAAGCCTCGAGCATAACGTCACGCTCCTTGTGATTAAAAGGGATGATGTGAAACCCTTGACCATTCGATCTAAGCGTACCGTGACACTCAAAAACACGCAATCAGGCCCAAGGATCAGCCCGGTTAATGACGGGGGTATCCAGAACCCTCCCAGACATCTGGACACCCCGGATCCGTGGCCCTAGCTGACGTTTATCTAGCGAATTATCGGCAAAATCGATTTAAAAGAGGGACCGCCAGCCTCGCCCACCCACTCCAAAAGAATCGACTCGACGGTTGTTGGCACCACGCCAGCTTGGACCATCCGCTGAACTGCCGATGCCTGGTCTGACGGTCGACGAGCCCCAATCCCGTCCGTTGCTACCGCCACGGTTAAGCCGCTGTCCACCAAGTCCAGGCAGGTCTGCAGAACGCATACATGGGCTTCAATACCGCCTACGACCACTGATCGCACCCCCAATTCCGCTATTTGGCGACGTACCGGCTCGATAAATGCCGAAAATGTTAGCTTCTCATAAGTGCCGACGGCCGATTTGAGTGACTTCGCAAGCTCCGGCATGGTCAGCCCCAAACCCTTGCGATACTGCTCGGTCACGATCACCGGCACTTCAAGCGCATTGGCGCCATTGATGAGTTTGCCAAGCTGGTCAGTGACCGCTTGGGTGTTATGCATGGCTGGCAGGAGCCGCTGCTGCATATCAACAACAATCAAAACAGATGAATCACGCACCAATCGAGCAACTGGCATCTACCGATTCTACCGCACGGAGCGACGGATTGCCCCAACTGGTCCGATCTCGATTTGACCGGTCTTTGTATTCCAACGCAGCGGCTTGGTGTGCCTGGTGACCTGATCCCCAATAGCGACCAGGGTTTGTGATCCTGGCGAAGAAGTGAAGGTAAGATAACCGTCCCGCTGGGTGTGCTTCATCGTACCGGATGTGATTTCGACATCCTCCCGCTTCACCTGCACCCCACGATCAGCCACGATCGCTTCAAGTTGGCCATCAATACGAGACCCCCATCGACTAAGGCCCCCGGTTTCTGTCATATCTGCAACAAAACGATCGCAGAACATTTCAATAGGTTTGCCGCCATTTTTCGGATTGTGTTGCATCCAAACATCACCATAGATTCGCATATCGTTACGCTTGACATCGAGAATCATTTGATCCGACCAGGTAAACACGGTGTCGCCACGCCCAGAAACCGTTATCTGGGTATTGGGTTTGCCGCCTTGACTACGCGGTCTGTCATCTTGGAATATCCATCCGCCTTCACCAATAAAACGGATCTGCTCTAATGTTGCCGTATTCTCAAAAACCATTTCGGGACTCTGAATCAATAGTTTGGTCGCAAATTCTCCCCCTATTTTCCGCCTCCAATTGACCGCCCGGAACTCAACTTTTTTACGCGCTTTAAGTTTTTCAATGATTGGCTTTCCGACACCACGATCCGTTTGCGGAGAAAGCTGAA
>CAUZAW010000068.1:0-12283 GCA_963577735.1 Phycisphaerae bacterium
AATGAAATTGATTCGTCGCATCCGGGCGCAATTACGATCGCCCAGAACGCGGACGAAGGGTTCAAGGACTTTGACGTCACTGGGCTTGTCGATTTCATCACTGGCAATGGTGTTTACATTACGGCATTGAGTCCGGCTGGTGCATTACCCACACTGGATCTTAATTATGGCAATGCTTACCGCTCAAGTGAGTTTGGTGAGACCTACGACAAAGACGAAAACTTGATTTCTGCCGCTTCAGCCGCGGATATTGCCACCCGGCCCATGCTGATCATTGAACTTGTGCCAGAGCCTGCTACGGCAGCACTGGTGAGTTTCGGTGGCCTGACTCTATTACGTAGGCGACGATAAAGTCCGCATGAACAGTTCTACAGGAGAATGGTATGTCAACCTTTAAGGCCTTGGTTCAATCGTTGAGTTCAATGGCTTTGATCCTCTTTGTGGCAATGCCCGCACTGGCCGACACCTATACGTTTCAGCATGGCGCGAATGGTTATGAACGCGCTCAGGACACATCGATCCGTTGGACTTATACCGCGAACTTCGGCGACACGTTGGAAGTCGATATGGACCATATGGGCGACCCCGGAGCTTACGAGACGTGGTCCACAGGTTCGGGCCGTACGTCGGTTTTGGAGGTTGGTAATTTTTATCAGAGAGATTTGGGGTCGGTCGGTGGCGGCATCTACAGCGTGGAGGCCGGCCCGGCTTACCGTTATTCCAGGATGTATATTCGGTTTCGGGATGTATACGGCACTGGTGCCGGCCAGGTGCCAGCCGGTATCCCCGTCGCCAGCGCCACGCTCAGGTTGTACAACACCGAGGACCTTGGCGCTGAAGGTTCTGCTGGCGGTGCGTTCCTTGGCGATACCATTGGTGGTCCCAATGGTGTCACGCTCGATAACGTTCACGGTGAACCAAAACTAAATGCCGGGACCATTGCGGTCTATCCTTCACTGATTCCGATCACCTTTGGGTTTGATGACGGCACGGCGAAGAAGGGTCGTGTAACGGCCCGGGACCGTAGACGCGGAAAGCAAGGGTGGGCGCAAGGTGCGTGCAACATGACTCACGTGGTGAACGATCCGGCGGCGATGGCGATCCACTGCGGGCCAGCGGATTTTGATAACCCACTGATCTCACCGGGTGAAAATGAAATTGATTCGTCGCATCCGGGCGCAATTACGGTCGCCCAGAACGCTGACGAAGGATTCAAGGACTTTGACGTCACTGGACTTCTTGACTTTATCACCGGTGATAGCGTTTATATCACGATTGATCCCGTGACGTCCATACCAACAATGGATCTGAATCACGGCAACGCCTATCGCTCTAGCGATTTTGGTGATATTTACGACAGCGACGGCAATTTTGTGGCCGGCGCTTCTGCCGCGGATATTGCGACACGGCCCATGTTGATCATTGAACTTGTGCCAGAACCCGCTACGGTCGGGCTTTTTGGATTCGGCGGATTGCTGCTCCTGCAACGACGAAAAAACAAGCTGTTGGATTGAATCAGCAATTGGAGGTTGAATGATGTTTCGCGGAATTGAATACCCTGTGCGGACGGCGATCTGGACCTGTATGTTTGCTGGGCTGTTCTGTGGTGTGGCCCCGGCGGAAACCTATACGTTCCAACAAGGTGCCAACGGATACGAGCGTGCTCAAGACGCTTCCATCCGGTGGGCCTACACGACCAATTTTGGCGATAGCGCAACGGTCGATCTTGATCATTCGGGCGATCCGGGTGCCTACGAAATGTGGTCTACCGGAGGGGGGCGAACATCTATTTTAGAAGTTGGCCACTTCTTCCAGTCTACGGTTGGGGGTTTTGTGTCCGGCGTGCGGACCGTGGAAGCCGGGCCGGTTTATCGTTATTCACGCATGTACATTCGGTTCCGTGATGTTTTCGGGACCGGTGCCGGCCAAGTTCCGCCTGGGATTGGCATCGCCAGTGCCACACTCAAGTTGTATAACACCGAGGATCTTGGTTCGGCTGGTTCGGCTGGTGGTGCGGTACTTCCTGAAACTTTACTTGGAGTTGATAACGTCAGCCTGTCTAACCCACATAACGCTCCTAAGCTTAATGCCGGAACGATTTCAGTCTACCCTTCGCTGATCCCAATCAGCTATGGATTCGAGGACGGGACCTCCGGTAAAGGAAAAGTTACGGGTAAAGAACGTCGGCGTAGCAAGCAACAATGGGCCCAGGGCCAATGTTGCAATGCGGCCCATGAAAAAAACGATCCGGTCGCCATGGCATTCCAGTTGGGCCCGGCTGATGTGGGTAACCCAAGAATTTCACCCGGGGAAGAGGAGATTGACTCCACGCATCCGGGTGCAATTGATGTCTTTCAGGACGCAACGGAAGAATTCAAGGATTTCGATGTACTCGGTCTGCTGGACTTTCTTACGGGAGACGGTGTGTTTGTTACTTCTTTAAGTCCTGACGGGCACTTGCCGACTCAGGACCTTAATTACGGCAACGCCTATCGCTCCAGCGAGTTTGGTGCCGCTTATGATTCAGATGGCAACCTGGTATCAGCCGCTTCGGCTGCTGATATTTCTACGCGGCCCATGCTGGTGATCGAACTTGTTCCAGAACCCGCGACGGCCGTATTGGTGAGTTTTGGTGGTCTGGTCCTGTTGCGTAGACGTCGCTAACGTTTTTTTAATGGTGTTTAAGGATAGGTGCTATGTTGATCTTTATTAAAAGCTTGGTTCGATCGGTGGGCGTAATAGCCTTGATTCTTTTTATGGCAACGCCTGTTCTTGCCGAGACCTATACATTCCAGCAAGGTGCCAATGGCTACGAGCGGGGTCAGGACACCTCGATCCGCTGGGCGTACACGACGAATTTTGCGGACACCGCTACCCACGACGATCCCCATGCCGGTGACCCCGGTGCTTACGAGATGTGGTCCACCAATGGTGGCCGGTCATCTGTTTTGGAGGTGGGCAATTTCTATCAGCGTTCTTTGGGGACCGTTACATCTGGACAGCACAGTTCCGAAGCGGGCCCAACCTATCGTTATTCCCGCATGTTCATTCGTTTTCGTGATGTGTTTGGTAATGACTCGGGGCAGATAAACCCCGACCTGCCAATTGTCAGGGCAACTTTGAAACTATACAACACCGAGGATCTTGGCGCGGTTGTTTCTGCGGGGAGCGCGACGTTTGAAGATACGATCTGTTGTGATGCAATCACCGGTGAGGAACTTGTCAATCCGCAGGCCCAGCCGAAACTTAATGCAGGCATGATCGCTGTCTATCCATCTCTTATCCCGATCAGCTATGGTTTTGATGATGGCACTTCAAAAAAAGGAAAAGTGACCGGGATGTCAAAGAGGCGGGACAAGGAATATTGGGCTCGTGGTAAGGGTGCATATGCCCAGAACCCCAATGATCCAAGTGCCATGGCCTTCAAGTTTGGGCCGGCGGATTGGGATGATCCTGGTATCGCTGCTGGCGAGGAGGAGATCAATTCTGCTCATCCCGGTGCCGTGGAGATCTTCCAGGATGCCACCGAAGGCTTCAAGGAGTTTGATGTTACTGGGCTAATGGAATTTGTGACCGGAAACGGGGTGTTCATCACCGCCTTAAGCCCGGCTGGTGAACTGCCGACCTTGGACCTTAATTACGGCAACGCCTATCGCTCCAGTGAGTTTGGTTCTACTTACGACTCAGACGGTAATCTGGTGTCCGGTGCTTCGGCTGCTGATATTGCCACGCGTCCCACGCTGGTGGTCGAACTTGTGCCCGAACCTGGCATGCTCAGCCTAGTTGGCGCAGGCAGCGTGTGTCTTTTACGCCGTCGTCGCTGATGTTGTCCGGAACCCTGACGGCCTCGTCAGCATCCACCATGAGCAACTGGTGATGTGGCGATCTGCTGGAGATGCGGTTGCTGATTTCGAAGCCTGCGAAACCGTTACTGATTGTTTCGACTTTCGCCACATTGCTATAGCCGAGGCAGAACGGATACTGCACCCAATTATGCCAGTGGCTTTCATCGTCCTTTTCGCCGCGATAGCAGATTGATTCAGTGCCGGTGCTGACTAGGCGTACCTGTGTGCGAGCCAACAATCCGCCAGCTGAAAGCGCCGGCACAGCCTCGCTGTGGATTGCCATCTACTGTTTTTCCGGTCAGCACGATGTTTATTGATGGCATGTTGTAACGCCGCTTCGATTCCAGAATCGTTCCAGTTATTTCTTCGCAATGATGATGACATGATCGCGGATATCTATGATCTCATCAGCGTTTTTTTCAAGGTAATCACAGTTCCGGGCATGTGATCGAAAACCAGGGTTAGCGTGGTGTTGCCTTTGGTAGCGTTGCCGCAGCGGTATTGGTTTGGCGGACTGTACGTGATCGATCCGATTTGCACTGCGCAAATACATTCCCCTTGATCATGTTGAGGTAGTATCCGAAAATGTAATCGGGGGCTTGCAGGCCGGTTTCGATAATGGCGTTGCCGTCGTGCCGGTCTTTCACACCAGTCCCATTGCCCCGTCCCAATCTATCGTGCATCGGCCGGGAATGCCGCCGGTCGGACCGCGGTAGAGTGGTTCGTGAAAAAACTTGGGATCGTTGACGGTCGCTATCGGAACCGGGACGACGACGAAAATCGCTGTTATGCGTGTGATTTTCATTCGACGTCGGGGCGCGGTGGGTCATCCCAGTTTCCGAAACGATCTTCACCGCTCACCACGCCACCTTCCGCGGTCCAACCGAAGTTTCCGGATACGTCGGGCGTGCAGTAGCGCATTGTCAGGCCGCAGCGCCGGCGTTCGGATCGGTTGACGGCGGAGGAATGAAGAAGCATGTCTGTATGAATCGAAATCTCTCCGGCCCGGAGCTCGATGTTGACGGGCGTGCCATACCGCTCCGGATCACCGACGGTCTGGTTCAGCACGTTCTGTTCCGACTCGTTGCTCTCGTGAAAGTCGAGATGTCCGAATCGATGTGAGCCCGCCATGAATTGCATGCAGCCATTTTCGACATCGACATCATCGACAGCGAGCCAGACAGTGACCGTTTTTGAGGGTGTCAAAGGCCAGTAGCTGGCGTCCTGATGCCAGGCAACGGTCTTGCCGTCGCCTGGCAGCTTGCAAAAGAAATGCGCACCCCAGGCGATGACGTCCGGGCCTAACAGGTCCCTGATGATTGCAATGACTGCGGGATGTCGCTGCAGATCATAGACACGGCCATGCTTAAGATGGGCCGAGACGAGGGAATAGCTGCTGCCGCCCCTCGCTGTTTCTGCGGCCAAAATTTCATCGCAATATTGCCGCAGTTCATTCGCCTGGTTACTGTCGAAGATGGGCAGGCCATGGAGATAGCCGTGCTCGTTGAACTGCTCGATCTGGGCGCGGTTGAGTACCGCCGGTTCCGTGTTGGTGCAAGGGAAAAACTGCAGATCGCGGTCTAAGGCTGCCAACTCGGCGTGGGTCGGGTACGTCTTAAACGATGCGGGGAATGGCAGCCCTTGTTCTTTCATGACGCGCTCATTGATCTTTCAACGGTTGCACCCAGCCGCCGTCGATAGGTATCGTAGCCCCGGTTATGTAATCGGCATCGTCGCTGCATGAAAATGTAATAACCTTGCCAACATCCGTCATGGTGCCGATTCGTTTCCACGGAATCCTTTTTGCCAATCCAGCCAATTTAGCCGAATCATAATAGCTCTTAGGGATTTCGGTTTCAATCCAGCCGGGATTGATGATATTGACATTGATGTGGTGCTCTGCGAGCTCTGGCCGCCAGTGTTCGGCCCAAGTGGTTGACTGCTGCCTTCGCCATGTTGTATGGCACGCTGCATTTGACCCGTGACGCGGCATTGGCGTCGCCGATATCGATATGCCCGAAATGCTCGATCGTTGTGTCGAGCATTGCCTTGCCCGCGCCACTTTACCTTCCATCTCCATATGCTAACGTAACATAGGGTGGCTGCTTTGCAACGATTTTTTCCGTGCCCGTTTGTCGTGCAGCGTCGGCTTTCCCCGCACAGCGTGCCTGCCAGAGCGAGGTTGTCCAATTGATAGCTAAAATCCGACATCACGATCCGGAAAGAGACCGGAGTCGCGGTTGATCAGGGTAAGTTCCTGCCACATAGCGGGGCAGTACCCAGACGGTAGTGCATCGGCTTTGTTCCGTTGCGACCAACGACCCAAAGAAACTCGGGGCGGCAGTTGCCGAAGCCGACAAGGAACCGGCTGGGATGTATTACGCGGTCGTCAATTGAAACAACCTTGTTGCGTCGGGGGGACACACTGGACCTGAATGGGAATGATCGACCTATGTATCCAGGATTTCTGCCAGTGAGGCAAGGAATTGATCGATGTCGTCGGCGATGTTGTACCCATGAACAGAAATCCGTAGCCGGCCGGCCGAGGACATCACATGGATGTTTCTTTTGTGCAGTTCGTGGAGGATATGATCGGCCTTGGGATGGCGAAATGAGATGATGCCCGCGATGGATTCCGGTTCATCTGGTGTAATCACCTCAACGGGCAGTTTCTTGAGTTCTTCAAGGCAATGCAGGGTCAGGGGGCGAGCAAATTGGTCGATATCGGTTACGCCGATGGACTGAATATATCGCATGGCTGCAACGATGCTGTAGATTGCCGCATAGTTGGGCATCCCAATACTGAAACTGGCCGCGCCCGGGAGGGTTTTCGCCTGCCTGAAACGATCGGCACCGAACGGGTCGGCGCGATTGAACCACCCGCCTACATGGGCGGTCAGCGTATCGGCACGGGCCTGGGGAATTCCAACAAGCCCGCCACCATGACTGCCCAGCAGCCATTTGTGGGTTGAACTGACGATAAGGTCGACATCGCCAAGGTCCAGGGGAATGCGCCCCAGTGCCTGGGTGACATCGACTGCCACCAATGATGGTGAATGTGCATGGGCGGCATCGCAAATCGCCTGAATGGGTGCCACGAAACCGTTATGAAAGCTGACCAGTGATGTGGTCACCATGCGCGTTCGTGCGTTGAGCAGCGGGATTAGGTCTTCAATGCGTAAGGCGCCGTTCCTTGACCGCCACACCCGGGTGGTTGCAGGACAATTGGATACCAGCCAGGGCGTAGCGCCAGCAGGATAGTCCAGGTCGTTGATTACAATCTCATCATCTGTGCCCAGTGATAACGCGGCGGCAGCGAGATTGAACGCCTCGCTTGAACAAGCGCAGATTCCAATTTCCGCCGGTGACAACCCGAAGGCCTTGGCTGTTTCGATTTTTGCTTGATCACGTTGTTCATTATGAAGCGGCCGTCCGTCCATGCCGAGAAGTTTATCTTCGGCATATTGACCGATTGCGTCAAGGACGACCTTGGGTGGAATGCCTTCGGCTGCAGTGTTTAAATACACCTGGTCGCGAAGAATTGGAAAGTCACTGAGTCGGGAATTAGTGGTGAGCATGATGGCTAGCCTGTAACGACGTCATGTAGCAGGGAAGCCAGGTTCCGGCCCTCAAGATCTCTGCGGTCGTCATCAGACAAGAAGGGCATCTGGCGGAAATGGTCAAAGGTTTGTGGGAACGAAATCGAATCAAGGTGGGGGGAAAAATCCGATCCCCACAAAAGGCGTGAACTGCCAAAGGTATTGTGGGCAAGCTGAACGTAAGGCCAGGCCGGTTCGTGCGGGTAATCAAATGCCGGCTCACCAATTCCATAGAATCCGCTCACCTTGATGTGAACCTGCTCGTAATCAGCCAGGGCTAGGACGGTGGCCATTGATGCCCGGGCCGTTTCGGTGTCAGGCGGTGATGAGACCTTCTGCGGAAGTCCAAGATGGGAGACAAGGACCCGCAACTGTTCATGTTGTTGCAGGACGGATTTCCAGGCTGACCAATAATGGCCGCGGGAATTGACACTGACCAGCCAGCGATGCTCCACCAGCCATTGCCAGGCATCGGTATCCGTCTTCTCGATGGCCATCATGGTCTTTTCATCGAAGCAGTAAATACTGATTCCCACAAACCCATCAGCTTGGAGTCTTTTGAGGTGATCAGCCGTGAGCGGGTCAGTTAAGTCGACATATGCTGTTGGGTGCGCCCAGGACAAATCCCGGGTGATTCGTGCGAGAAAATTGTTGTTAGATTGGCACCATGGTTCAGCGGCGTACCCCACGACAAGAGCATGGCCGACATCATGTGTGTTCTGTAGGGATTCGTAGCACGCAGCCTCATCGATTCTAACCCCTTGCCGGGCGGTAAAGGAGTGGCCAAAACTGCCGTCAAACAGGTGGATATGTGCGTCGGCCCGGTATGCCATGTTTCATGTACCCAATTGGAATGCAACAATCATGTGAACAGGATATGTTAACCATTAAAATAGGAAAGTGTGGTTTCTCTTTCGCGTCCATGGTGTGCTGCGGAGTCTTCATGTGCATTGCCAAATTGATTTGATACTAATATGTTTGCTGGTTGACTAGGATCTTAATTGATGGCCACGTTGAAGCAATATATTGACTCTGAAACGTTGAGGCAGATCATCCAGTCAGCCCGGCTGGAGGATATTGGTCCTGACGGATCGGATGTCACCAGTGATGTGATGGTCGCTCCGCATTGCCAGGCCTCGGCGCGTTTGCGTACCCGGGCGGCTGGATCCCTGGCGGGGGTGGCGTTGTTGCCGGCGATTGTCGAAACGTATGACGGAACGATCCGGTTGCACGTGGACCGGTTGGACGGTGAGCGGGTTGAAAATGGCATGGAGGTCGCTCGTTTAACAGGATCATTGCGCAGTATCCTTGCAATAGAAAGGGTGGCTTTGAATTTCCTCTGTCACCTGTCGGGGATTGCGACGCTCACTTCTCATTTTGTGGCTGCGATTGAGGGCACCGGAGTGGCCATCTACGACACCCGTAAGACCACCCCCATGCTGCGAGCATTGGAGAAATATGCCGTTGCTTGTGGCGGGGGTTGTAATCATCGCATGGGCCTGCATGACGCGGTTTTGATTAAAGATAATCATCTTGCCCACTTGTCGGCGGATCAATTCGGTCCTGCATTGACTGATGCATGCAGCCGCGTTCGTTCTGTAAAGCCACGGGTCAAGTTTATTGAGATCGAGGTTGACCATGTTGATCAACTTGCCGCGGTTTTTGATGCAGCTCCAGATCGTGTTTTGCTCGACAATATGACTCCGGATGATCTGAGGCAGGCGGTCGCCATGCGAAATTCGCTGGCGGTGGGAATTCAGCTGGAGGCCAGTGGGCGCGTTGACCTGGAAAACGTTCGGCAGATCGCCGAAACCGGTGTCGATCTGGTTTCAATTGGTTCTATTACGCATTCAGCACCTGCGCTGGATCTCGGCTTGGATATCGATTGATGCCGGATTCCTCGGATGCCAATTTCAATGCCGCGCTCCTGGACCTGTTGATCCGTCATCAGGAGTACCAGGCCTATGACTCGCTGGCGGAAAAGTTGGTTTGCCCGGTTCAATCGGTATGTGATGACATTGATGGCTTGGGGGCGATGGGCTGCCGGTTTGAATTTCATCCGCAAGCGGGTATTCGCCTGGTTGATTATGGGCTCAACACCTGGGCCGACTACCTGTGCTGGTGTGATGATCATCCTGGCCGGCACATTGAAATTTATGAACAAACCAGCAGTACGCAGGATGTGGTCCGGCGCTTGATCCATTCGCTCGGGCGGTCAGCCGACGGTGCGGTTGTCATTGCCAATGACCAAACTTGCGGCCGTGGACGCCTTGGCCGCAAGTGGATCAGCCCGCCTGGGTGTTCATTGCTTATGAGCATGGCACGGGTGATGCCCGGCTCGAGTCTTGGCGGTGATCATTTGATTCTTATTACTGCAATGTCGGTGGCTCGAGCGGTAGAAAAACTGGCGCCTGACCTGGATGTTGAAATCAAATGGCCCAACGACATTCATGTTGGTGGCCATAAACTGGCCGGGATTCTGGTCGAACAATTCGTTGCGGAAAATGGGTTGGTTTGTGCGGTTGTAGGAGTCGGCGTCAACGTCGAACTTGAAGCGGGCGATGTGTCGGCTGAACTGTTGCGGTTGGAACAGCCGGTCACGAGTTTGAAAATGCTTGGCCAGAACGTGGACCGCCTTCTCCTGGCTGCAGAGATCATTGCGCAAGCCGAAATGATATTTAAAAGGGGGGATGATCCGCATGTCCTGGCTGAATGGAAAAAGCGAAACACCATTTTGGGCCGGTCAGTTACATTGAAGTGTGAAGAACGTGATGTGAGTGGCCAGGTCGTGGATCTTGATCCTGTGCTGGGTCTTATCGTGCGAAGTAATGACGGTTCGATGCTTCACCTGCCCGGGCAGACGACGACAGTGGTGGGGATACATGGGTCAGCCTGATATCTGTCGATAGGTCTGGTTGCCCGAGCCGAGGGGTATTCCGGCGAGTCGTCATATCTCCCCTATCTTTTTGGTGAAAATTCCGGTCATCTGTTCGATCTGCGCCTGTTCGCCTCTAGATTAAATATGTGTTGCAGTTACTTGTCGCCATCATCTTCTCCTCGTTGGTGCTGATCCCGCTGACCTATGGCATATGGCGTTTGATTTACACCTTACGCTCGTCTGCGGCCATTGCCGGGCGGTGTCGCCACTGCGGTAGTGATTTGGGGCATTTTGAAACCCCGCGTCCCTGTCCCGACTGTGGGGCTCTTTACATGGTCAGCCAGCAGGCGGATGCCCGCCATTAACCAGTCCCTTCTTGGTATCCTTTGTGGCGTTACCTCGTGCAGGATTAGCGCTATGGATGAATACAACAGGCCGGCTTGGGACCAATATTTCCTGGATCTGGCCGAACAGGTCAGTCTGCGATCGCTGGATCCGCATACGAAACATGGTTGTGTCCTGGTGGATGCGGGTCGTAGGGTGATCAGTACGGGTTATAACGGGCCGGTTTCCGGTTTTCCCAACGAACTTGTACCCCTTACACGGCCGGAAAAATATGACTGGTTGATTCATGCAGAAGATAACGCGGTCGCCTTTGCCCGGTGTGATTTGCGAGGTGCGACGGCTTATGTCACCGGGCCGCCGTGTGCCGGTTGTTTTCGCCGGCTGCTCCAGGTCGGGATTTGCCGTATTGTGCACTGTGGGCGGCAATCGGTTTCGATCACGGATAATGAACGGCGAGCCTGCGAATTGATGGCGGATCAATTGGGGGTGGAGGTGGTCGATTTCGTCGGGTCGTGATGCCTGGTTCCTGCCTTCTATTGCGCCAGTTCTAGCAGAATATCAATTCCCCTGTCCAGTTCTTCATCGTTGCAGGAGTAGCTGATACGGATATGTGTGTCCTGGTTTGAAAATACCTTGCCTGGGAGAATCAGCAGGTTCCTGTCAATGGCTTTCTCAATAAACTGCGATCCGGACAAGCCCAAATGGTCGGGTACTTTTGGAAAAGCATAAAAAGCCCCGCCAGGCGTTGCCAACTCGAATGTTGGAGTCAACCGGCTGATCAGGTGGTCGCGTTTGGCATGGTATTGTTGGATGAAAGGTGATATATCCTCGTCCAATGCCGCAACGCCGGCGAGTTGGGTCATGGACGGTGCGCAGACAAATGAATACTGTTGCAGCTTTGTCATCTCATCAATAATCGGCTTGGGGCCAGCCGCATATCCAAGCCGCCAGCCGGTCATGGCGTAAGATTTGGAAAATCCACGGAGCACGAGCAGGTGGTCACTGTGAAAAGCCGGTGAAGGGGCCAGCATTTGGTTGTTGTCACCATGGGGTCTGATCTTTTCATAACAAAAGTCATTATAGATTTCATCAGATAGCACCAGCAGGTTGTGTCGGTCGGCAAGTTCCGCGATCTCGCGGCAGTTCTCATCGCTGGCAACAACGCCGGTGGGGTTGGACGGTGAACTGAACAACAGCATTTTAGTTCGTGGTGTGATGTGTGGCTCGATCAGGTCGGCGGTAAATTGGAAATCCGGATAGGTGTCCACGAACACCGCCTTGCCACCTGCCATCGTGATCAGGTGGGGGTACATCACGAAATATGGGTCGGGCAAAATGACTTCATCGCCTGGTTCCACGCAGGTCAAGATCGCTAGGAGCAATCCACCTGATACCCCGCTTGTAATCAGGGTTTCAAACGTTCCGTTGTCGTCCGCGGGTTTCCAGTTCGGGAGCTCCTGGCCGATCAGTGTTCGCACGCGTTGGCGTAACTGGTCAATGCCCTGTGTGTTTGTGTAGCCATTAAAGCCATTGTTGATCGCGTTAATGGCGGCCGTTTTAATCGCCTCCGGTACGTCAAAGTCCGGTTGGCCAATGGATAGGTTGACTGGATTGTC
>CAUZAW010000069.1:0-12215 GCA_963577735.1 Phycisphaerae bacterium
TTTAGAAACATCCATTTTCTTGGCAATTTCATCGTGAGTGGCGTGGCGGCCAAGGCCCATCTCAATTGACTTGCGGGCTTTCTCAACCTGACTCGTACGGGACCGCACCAGCCGCGGCACCCAGTCCATGGCGCGTAGTTCGTCAAGTATGGCACCACGGATACGCGGAGCGCAATACGTTTCGAACTTGACGCCTCGGCTGAGGTCGAACGCATCGATCGCATCCATCAAGCCAAAAATTCCGGCGCTCATCAGGTCATCGACATCAACTTCATCGGGTAGTTTGGAATGAACGCGCTCAGCGTTGTACTTGACCAATGACAGGTAACGCTCCATCAAATGATTACGCAACTGCTCGGTAGCCTTTTTCTTGTACTGGATCCATACCTTGCTGACGTCCGTATCCTTGGTGGTTAGCCAAGGCGTTTTCTCTTTTGGCTTGGATAGGGGTTTGGAATTCTTTGTCGCCACTTTCGTTTTCGGCATAGTCTGCTCCTTGACATGCATGGCCCTGATACGCATCCGTGCGGACCTGTAACGTGTAGGTTACCCTTGTTAAACACCGGGGCTGACTGGGCTTACCTCTTCTGTTGGACCAGTTACCGGCTGCGCAGTTGCGACCGCTTCCTGGTCGGACATACCAGTCTGATCATCCTGATCACTGGCCTGGGTTTCTGCCTTAGGCATTGGAAATAGTTCTTTGTATTGTTTGATGTGTTGATCGACTGTGCGCTGCGCCAATACACCGACAGCATGGCCGATGATCCAACAGATAAACATGATCAGCAAGCCGTGCAGTATGACAACGCCCATCGCGCTACCAACCACAGCACCTACTGTAACCGCAGCGGCAAAACCAACTAACGCAAAACATGTTTCGATCACACGTACAGGTATGACAGAGCACTCCTTTGCTCACTGAAGTCATTCCGTTATATGTATCTTAACGGTTTTATGGTGACGTGTGAAGGGCGGTAGTGCAACTTTTTTATTTGTCCAACGATGTGGCTAACTGACCAACCAGCCAGCCAGCCGCCGTAGCCGGCCTTGGGGATTGGGCTCGACGGCCTGGCAATCCATTCGATGGGCCAATCGCCCAATACACCTGCTTGCCTGGCAGTTTGGGCTTTCAAGCGTAAATGGCCGCCGGTGACGTACGGCTGCGGCAACGTGAACGTCATGCACGACGTAACCGGCATATCTAACTGTCAATCCAAGAAACTCTTTACATACGGCATCAAAACGTTCATAAACACTGCGGGCTTCAACTTCATCGCTGACCATATTGATCAAAATCCTAACATCCAAACCCCTGCATTTACGGTATGCCGTTTTGACTAAGGCGTAAGCATCTGTAACGGCGGTAGGTTCGGGTGTTGTTACCACCACAAGTTGATCAGCGTTGGTTGAAAAGCTCAATACATTGGGCGTAATACCCGCACCGGTGTCAATCAGGATGATATCTGCCCTTTGTTCTAGCCATTCCATTTGATCGATGAGTTTGTGACGCTGAATATCATTCAGCGCGGCCACTTGGGCCAATCCCGAGGCCCCAGCGATCAGATGAAAGCCACCAGGCGCTTCAGCCATTGACCGTTCCAAAGAACATCTACCAGCGATCACGTGGGCAATGTTGTACCTAGGCGTCAGGTTGCATAGCAGATCGGCATTGGCGGTGCCTAAGTCAGCGTCCAGCAGCACAACACGACGATCCATGGATGCCAGGCGAACTGCTAAGTTCACCGCCAGACTCGTTTTGCCCACACCGCCCTTGCCGCTGGCAATCGCTACGATCCGGGCACTACGCCTAGGGCCACTGGATGTCTTGGCCGGCGAATCACACGGCAAATCGGCTTCGGCGACAGCCGTCTGCGTTGATTTAGCCATCAACTGGCGCAGTGATTGAGCCTGATCAGCGTACACAGTTAGACTCCCTTGCCTGTCTGTCCAGCCAAAACTGGCAGCGCATCTTGCTTAATCAACTTATCGTGGCCGAGCAGCAGGGCTGCCAAGCGACCAGATTGGCCCGACTCAATATGGTGGGGTACTTCCTGGCCTGTGGTCACAAAGCTTAGGCGTTTGTTCACTTTGCGAACAACGTTCAGTATCACGCCAAACGTGACCGCTTCATCCAGTTTCGTAAAAATAATCCGATCGGTGGGAATGCGACTGAACCGCTCAACAGTGTCGAGCAGTACGTTTTGGGTACACGTGGAGGAGAGCACCAAGTGAGTTTCGTGTGGCCGTGCAGAGCGGATGAGGCCGTCGAGTTGATCGAGTTTGGGATCATCGTGCTGACTGCGCCCGGCGGTGTCTATCAGCACGACATCACTGCCTGCACAACTTTGCATCGCATCGCTCATCTGTTCCGGCCGAGCCACGACGTACAGGGGCACGCCGATGATGTCAGCGTAGGTATTCAACTGATCCACGGCGGCAATACGGTAAGTGTCGAGAGTGACCAGACTGACATTGAGCTTTTGTTTGAGCTTGAAGTTGGCTGCGAGTTTGGCGATGGTTGTGGTCTTGCCTACACCGGTAGGACCAATCAGTGCGATGGTTCGCGGCCGGCCATCTTCGGTTGCCTCGATAATTTGCGATTCTTTGTCGGCCGGAATCAGTCCGGCCAAGCTCTCAAGGAGGGCGCGGCCCAGTGCGGTATCGTCTTGCGGGTCGGATTCCTGCATCTGTGTGGTGACCTGATTGATCACCTGCTGGGCCAATTCCTGGGAAACATCCTGTTCCAGCAGGCCAAGGTAATGCTCGACAAGTTCATCGGGCATGTCGGGTGCCAGCCCCGGGCCTAGGGCACGCTTTTCCTGCTGACACATCATGCGCGACACCATGCGCCTTACGGCCCGCATTTCCTCAGCTAATTGCGACGGTGACTGCGAATCCGGCTGCGATGGGGACCGGGCGACCGACATCACGGCCTGCTGATGTTCAAGTTGCTGCTGAGCCGCAGCATAAGTACGGCGAATCAAATCCCCGGCAGTTGGTTGCGCAGTGGCAACCTTGTCCTTGTCGGTGGCGGGTAAGGTTGCGGTAGCATGGGTCAACTGTCTAGTGCGACGCGCTTGGCCCACCTCGGCACCATTGGCGGCAGTCACTTCCACTACCATATGAGCACCGATCCCCAGCACGCCACCCCGCTTATAGCTGCGTGTGTGCAGAATGACCGCATCGGGACCAAACTGACGCTTGACCAGCGCTAAGGCATCAGACATTTTTGCAGCGGTATACGTTTTGATATTCAACTGACGACCCCTTCAAGTTCATTGGCAGTTGGTTGCTCGGACGACTGTTCCTGTTCCAATTGAACGAGGCCTGCCGACTCGACCTCGACACCTTTACTTATTTCGTTGTAACCAAGCACCGCTGCAGCGGGCAGATGCGGCTCAAGCAGACAGCGGACCTGCGCCCGTACCTGGGGCGACGCCAACACAACCGGCTGATGACCTGCCTGGACAAGACACTGTAACTCTCCAATGATCGCAGTCGTGACACGATTGGCCACGGCCGGCGGCATGGCCATGGTCGTACCTTCGGGGCTGCGATCTATGAAGCTGGCGACCTGATCCTCTAAAGCAGGATCCAGACTAACGCAATACAACTTCGGCGCCACCGGCGTGTTTTCTTCTTCGCGATCACCGGAGACCATTTCAACGTGCTGGTTACAAATGGTGCGTCGCAATGCGTTGCGAACGTACTCAGTGAGCACATCGATGTCTTTGGTGCGCCCGGCCCAGTCACCCAAAGCCTCGACAATCGTTTCCAGGTCCCGCACGGGCACTCGCTCACGCAACAGGTTTTGCAATACTTTCTGCAACTCGCCGGGCTTGATCAAAGGCATGTCGCTGCTGCCTACCGCACCAAGCACTTCATCAGCCAACTTGGGCGCTTTGTCGCGCAACTGCGTTATGAGGTTATTGGTCTCTTCACGCGTCAACAACTCGAACGCATGGTTTCTGACAACTTCGGTCAGGTGGGTGGCTAGGACACTGACAGGATCGACAACCGTATAGTTGAGCGATTCGGCACGCTGTTTCTGTCCCGCATCGATCCATGTGGCCTCTAACCCAAAGGCCGGTTCTCGCGTTTTGACGCCCGGCAGTGCACCGGCACCATCGGAGGCCAGGCCGCTGTCCATGGCCAGGAACCTGGCGGGGTAAACCACGCCCTGGGCCACGCTGTTGCCGCGAATCTTGATGCGATAGTCGTTGGGCTGCAGTTGCATGTTGTCGCGAACACGCACCGGCGGCATCACCAGGCCCATTTCACCGGCAAGTTGACGACGAATCATGCTGATGCGTTCGAGCAGGTCGCCACCCTGAGAAGCATCAACCAGTCGCACCAGGGCGTAACCCACTTCCAATTCAAGCGTGTCAATATTGAGCATCTGCTCAACGGGGTCGGCGTTAGACTTGGCCTTCTTAGCACCTTCCTCTTGTGCAGCAATTTCAGAGCGGCGGGTGTTTTTAAACACGATCCACCCCACAGTGCCGATGATGGCGGCAAGCACCAGCATGGGCAGCGGAGGCAGGCCCGTAAACGCCATCAAGACCAGAAATCCCGACGTGATTGCCGGCACTCTCCAGTACCTTGTCAACTGAGACATCAGGTCTGTACCCAAGTCGCTTCGCCCGCTGGAGCGGGTGACGATCAGGCCGGCGGCAATGGAAATAACGAACGCGGGAATCTGACTGACCAACCCGTCCCCTATGGTGAGTCGGGTAAAAATGCTCAATGAATCGACCAGACCCCAACCTTTCGAAAACACACCGATGGCCAGGCCGCCGGCAATATTGATCACCGTGATGATGATGCTGGCAATGGCGTCTCCACGCACGAATTTCGAGGCACCGTCCATAGCGCCGTAGAAATCAGCTTCCTGGGTGATTTCTGCACGGCGAGATCGGGCCTGTTCCTCGGTAACCAACCCGGCGTTCAAGTCGGCGTCGATAGCCATCTGTTTTCCGGGCATGGCATCGAGCATAAAGCGTGCCGCCACTTCGCTGATGCGGGTAGCACCTTTGGTAACAACGACGAATTGCACAATGACCAGGATGATAAAAAGGATCAGGCCGACGATCAGGACATCGCCGGCAACGAATGCACTAAAAGCCTCGATGACACGGCCCGCTACAGCGACTGCAGTTTCCGGACTGTCAGCGTCGGCGGTCAGGATCAAGCGGGTGGTGGCCATATTGAGCACCAGACGCATCAGGGTTGTGCCCAACAGTAAGGAGGGGAAAACAGAAAAATCCAGTGGGCGCTGGACGTACAACGTCGTGAGCAGGATCACTGCTGCCAATGCCAAATTGGCACTGATCAATAGGTCAATGATGGTCGGCGGCAGCGGAACAAGGATCACACCGATCAGAAACACAAATGCTACGGGGACGAAAAACGTCTGGTAGCCGGCTATGCGATTGACCCAGTTGGGAATGGACAGTCTGTTCGATTGCTCAGCCATGATTTACTACAGCACTAGGCGGATCGGAGACCACCTAATCGGTACACGTAAGCAAGAATCTCAGCGATGGCGCCGTAATACTGCGGCGGCACTTCCTGGCCGACTTCGACTGTTTTGTACATTGCCTGCGCTAACTCGCGACGTTCGATCATTGGCACGCCGTGCACTGCGGCAAGTTGACGAATCCGCATAGCTAGATAATCAGCGCCCTTGGCCGTCACTTTCGGAGCCTTCATGGCTTTTGAGTCGTAGTTCAATGCGACGGCATAATGTGTGGGATTGGTTACCACCACATCAGCTTTGGGCACGGCATGACCGATACGCTGCAACGCCAACTGTCTGGCCACACGGGCACGACGGTGCTTGATCAACGGATCACCCTCCATACGCTTAAGCTCTTCCTTGACGTCCTGCTTGGTCATGCGTAAGTCACGCTCACGCTGCCATTTCTGAAACGCAAAATCAAACATTGCCAGCAAGAGCAGAAGCAAACCCAACTTTACCCCCAGGGCAAAGAACAAGTCCGCCGCCGCGGTGAAGATCGGTTTTGTTTCCAGTTCCGCCAAAGTGATGATCTGCGGAATGTCACCAACGATCACAATGGCGGCGACAGTAGCAATGGCCACAATTTTGGCCAGACCCATCACCAGACGCACACCAGCTCGGATATCGACAAGATTCTTGACACCACGCAGCGGCGACATGCGGCCAAAGTTGGGCTGTAACGGCTTGGTAGTGAACAGGAATCCGACCTGGCCGAGGGTGGCCACGAGGGCAACCACCACGATGCCCAGCACCAGTGGCCACATGGTTTCGACCACCATTTTTCCGGCCAACGCCAAATCAGCGCCGATACCGTCGATCCTGGTCGGATTCGACATCGGGTCGGGCATGAGCAATCGCTTGAGTAGCAGGCTCATGCCTTCCATCATTCGCCGGCCACTCAAATAGAGCAGCAACACGGACGCCAGAAGTATGCACGCCGCTGTCAAGTCACTGCTGCGCGCAACGTTACCCTCCTGGCGTGCCTCTTCGCGGCGCCGCGGAGTAGGAGTTTCAGTCTTTTCAAAGTCATTATCGGCCATAGTCTAGATCGGTAAGCCGGCGGGCATTTCGAAGAACGCTTTTAAGGGTGCAAGGAACATCTGATACATAAATTGCGCCACCACGTCGGACTGCACGCTGATTGCCGCAACCAGCAAGGTGACGCCGAGCAAGATTCGCACGGAAAATCCTATACTGAGAATGTTCATTTGCGGAACGGTTCGTGCGATAAACCCGGTCGCCAGTGTTTCGAGAAAGATCAAGCAGACCAATGGCGCTGCTACCCGAATAGCTAGGTGCAACATGGTTGTCATCAGGCCGACAATCAGATCCATAACGTGGCCATCGATGCGAAAGCCGCCCAAGGGAATGGTGGAGAAACTGTCGACTAAGATACGCAGCAACACGTGGTGGCCGTTGAGGTTGAGAAAGACAACCAGGGCCAGCAAATAGAACAGTTGGCCGAGGATGCCGGACTGCTCCTGATCGGGGCTGAGCACCTCGGCCAATCCAAGTCCCATTTGCTGGGCAATGGCCTGACCACCCCACTGCATACCCAACAGCGGCAGCGTAGCACCGTAGCCAATGACCAACCCGATTCCCAACTCGGCCCCCACGACACCGACTAATGACCAGAATGACAGACCCAGTTCGATCACCGGCACCAGATTGGCCGCGGCAGCTGTGCCGGGAGTCAACAACATCGGGTACACGCAGAAACTGAGCCCCAGCGCAAGAAAGACCTTGACCCGCGCCGGTATAAACAGGCTGCCGAAGACAGGGGCGAATAAGAAAATGCCCGAAAGGCGGAACAATACCAGCAGCCATACGGGCAAATGTGAAATCAGGGGCTCGAAGTTGACGACCAATACATCGCTCCATCATCGCAACAATCTGCACAGCGACACTCGTTGATTTAAGCCGTATTTTCATCCGGTACCGGCGAACATCCGCTGTGAGAACTCCATGATGAGTTTGCCCACCCAGGGCGTAACAAGAATGGCAACGACACCCATACCGATGATCTTGGGCACGAAGCTGAGAGTTTGTTCCTGTACCTGCGTCGCCGCTTGAAAAACACTGATAATTAGACCGATGATCAACGCCGCTAAGAGGATTGGCGAACTGAGCATAAGCATGACCAGCAATGACTCACGGATCAGATCGCTTGCGACGTCAAGTGTCATATATACGTGTCCCGATTCAAAACTTATTCCGTTGATCAGCGTACTGACGAACTACCCCGGTATCGTGACATTTGCTATGGCGAAACTTCCAAGCAGGTTGCCCGCTACCAAATGCCAACCATCCACAAGCACAAACAGAAGCAGCTTAAACGGCAAACTGATTAAAACCGGCGGAAGCATGAGCATGCCCATGCTGATCAGTACACTGGCAATGACCATGTCAATAACCAGAAAAGGTAGATAGAGTTTGAATCCAATCAAAAACGCGATTTTTAATTCACTTAGAATGAAGGCTGGAATGAGCGTAAGCATGTCCACATCGCGAAACGTCAGTTTCTCTGGCCGTGATGTGTCTACACCACGATAGTCGAGGATCATGTAGACGTCAGACCAGTTGTCCGCGTAATCGATCTGCTCAAATATGAATTGGCGCAGCGGTATTTTGGCCCGGCTCCAGGCCTGAATCTCATTGATTTCACCACTATTTAGCGGAGCAATCGCTGTGTGGTTGATCTGCTCGAAGGTTGGCGCCATGATCAAGAAGGTCATGAACATGGCTAGGCCAACGATCACCTGGCTGGGCGGCAGGGATTGGGTACCAACCGCCTGTCTCAGCAAAGCCAGAACAACGACAATACGCGTAAAACTGGTACAAAGCACCAACAGGGCCGGAGCAATGGAGAGAATCGTTAACAACAGCAGAATGGACATGGGCCCCGACATGCTGCCGCCGGGCCCCTCGGGTTGACCATCTTTGCCGAAATGGGGAAGCACCAAACCCGCGTCTCTGACAAGTTGCAGAGGATTGATAGGAACAGGAGCGTTTTCCTGCCTCTGCGCCAAGGCTCTGGCCGGTGCCAAGCCCATCAGCAGAACCATCATCACCACACATGTGCGAGAGGGGGTACCCATCACTTACGGTTCCCCTTGGCGCCAAACGAACGAAGCTGTCCTATTAATCCAGAAACACGATCACGGGCTCGATCAATGTGGTACTCACTATTGTCAGCGCCTTCGTCGGCAATAATCTGTTCCTGGTGGTATTCACCGTTGAATCGCTTGAACAACTGAGCAAAGCCACTGCTTACACTACGGTCGCCTGCTGCTGTGACAGCGAGCAACAGTTCAGCGACCTCTTCACTGCCCTCTATATTCGCCAAGGTATTCAGTCCCGCCGGTGATTGGCCAACGACGAGAAGTCGCTGGCCGATCCTGATCAACAGCAGGTGGTTGCGTGGAGTAATGCTGGTACGGATAAGCACTTCAAAGACCTGACTTGCGGCGGTGGCGACGGGACGGCCACTGACTTTAGATACAATCGCGCGTAGCAACAGAATCAACCCGATCACCGCGCCCAAGGCAGCCAAGGTGCGTAACCACCACTGGGAATTCGCGTTTTCCACATTATTTTTTGCAGCCAGTGCATGCCCGGCGTGGCGTGGACCAAGGGGAGTATTCTCGCTGAAACCTTTGTTATCTGTGGCGGTAGGCGTTGGGATCGATGCGCTCGGTTTCGACGGCAAATCCGGGTCAAGCTGCGAATGGGCACTGGTAAAACGCTTGGCCAATTGAGTAAGCCGGTCTTGATCACCGACCACCACAGGGACATCCGCCGACGATTCGCCTACTACGACGTCAACCGGTCTGTTTGACTGGGTATCTGAGTCGCTCTGGCTGCCGGGATTCGTTGCCACCAAGCCAACAACAATACAGATTGTATAGATCGGCAACTGAAACATGGGTCATCCTTGACCAATTGTCGGGCTTGGTAACTTACGCAAAACCCGACCACCGAACACATCCTGCGTTCGGATCAACCATTATTCATCCGCAGCATCAGCCTGTTGCTGTTGAATTACAGCATCGGCCTGTTCCTCTAGGCTGTCGACGATCTCACTGACACGAATGCAAAAGTTATCATTAAGTACTAGGACCTCACCCCTTGCGATCAGATGCTGGTTGACATAGACATCAACCGGATCGCCGGCCAACTTGTCGAGTTCGACTACGCTGCCTTCTCCGATCCGCAACACATCCTCAACGAGCATTTCCGTACGGCCCAGTTCGATCATCACGTGCAAATCCACATCGCCTAGCAACTGGATTTTGTCGCTGGGATCGTTCTGATCTGAATCGGCATCACTGACAACAGGCACAGGCGATTCAGTAGATGGCTGTCCGACCGGCTTTGTATCATCGCCAGTTGCCGTCACTTGCTCACTCATCTCATCGATGGATGCCTGTACTTCGGCCATGGCATTTTCAACAATGTCTTGCGCTTCTTGCTGGTTTTCGGAGTTTATTTCCATAGTTTTGCCAAGGGTAAGGAAACCGCATATAGCCGCCGACACAACGCTGTACGAGCGTGTGGCCGCTACGGGTTGGCCTTGTAGGGAATCATTCTGTTGATCAATACCTCCATCACCACAGGTTTACTCTTGTTCTCTTGTTCATCATAAGCCAACAACCGTTTGTCTAGCGCTGCCTTAATCTGCCGTGCAAGCGTGGCATGCGTTGGTTCGGCAAAATGGGACGGTGGAGCACCGCGGATGATGTTGGCGATATCCGTATTAATCCGTGCCTTCATCAACTCAATATCCTGCCTGACCTGATCCTGATATTGGCGACGGACAACCACGTACACCTCGGTGTCATAAATGATGGCTTCACCCTTCAAGGTGTTGACAAACTTGTTTTCAATCAGCAACTCTTCAACCTGCTGTTTTAGAACCGCAGAGTCATCTGCCAACGTGCCCTCCGCCTGCACATGGGAAGGACTGCCCGCAAGCATTAAAAAGAAAAGGATCATACTCACTTCAACCAACAGGAATACCGCCAGAATAATGATGGTTTTGACCGGCAACCCCCTCTTCTGGGCGGGTTGGGTTTGTTGGTCATTGGGTTGATCTGCCATAGCCTCGGTTCCTTAGCCCTATGTAACGGTTCAATTGGAAACGTTCATCTCCGGCCTGGTCAACTCTTCGACCAGCATGTTGCTGACATATATCTCGACACGTCGGTTGGTCTTGAGTTCAGCAGGTTCGTAGACAGTCCACTTGAGCATTTCGTGGGCGGCGTTGACGTCGATTCTCAAGCGTACCGCCCTGACCATGCATACGTCACTCTTAAGAAAATCGGCCACCGCCTTAGCCCGGGCGTAACTGAGGTCCGATAAATCCTTATATACACTGCCTTCAAACAGTTCACCTTCATCGGCGTGTCCACTTATATGGATTTTGGTGTTAAAGCCACGGACCAGTTGAGCCAATTCGGTTACTCGCTGGCGCTGCCCGGCAGCCAATTGAGCAGATCCCTCTTCAAAAGTTATCCGACCACCATCCACAATCTGGATTTCCTCCTTGCGAGGAGCGGTGACTAGCGGATCGGTACCCTGCGGTCCCTTGTCTGTCGTGTTTGATTTGGACGGTAGCTTACGACTGACCAGTTGCATGGCCTTGATGCGTTCGATAAACGTTAATTGCGGATCGTCCTTCGAGGGAACCATGCCGCCACCGCCATGCATGCCAAAGGCCTTTTTCACCTCCTTGACAACCGCCCTGAACTGGTCTTCCTTCTTGATTTCCGACAGTGACAGCAGAAGGATAAAAAAGGTCAGCAACAGCGACATCATGTCACCGAATGTAATTATCCATTCGGGCGCACCCACGGGCGGACATTTGCATTTCTGTATCATGGATTATCGGCTTAAGTATTTTTTTTTGCTATGCTTGCATCAACATGAGGCTCTAAAGTCATGCGACCTGCCCTTCAGCTTTTTCTTCGGTACTGCGTAACGTCGGCGGCAGGAAAGCCCGCAATCTCTGCTCGACAACCCGCGGGTTGTCGCCGCTTTGAATGGCCATCACACCCTTGATAATGATGGTCTTGGTCATCACCTCCTCGGCAGAGCGGCGCCCAAGCCGATCAGCTAGGGGCAACGCCAAACCATTGGCGATCAATGCACCGTACAGCGTGGTCAGCAGCGCTACGGCCATGCCTGGACCAATAGCCGCGGGATTGTCCATATTCTTGAGCATGATCACCAGGCCGACGAGCGTGCCGATCATGCCAAATGCAGGGGCATATTTGCCTATCGTAGTAAAGATGCCTTTACCGATGTCATGACGCTCTATGAGATTATCCAGTTCATTGGTCATGATCTGCTCGATCAACTCAGGATCGGTGCCGTCGACAGCCATCTGAATGCCGCTGACAATAAATTCGTCCTTGATATCCTTTGTTGAGTTCTCCAGACTCAGAATCCCGTCACGGCGGGCAATTTCAGCAAAGTGAACCATGTCCTGAATCAGCTTTTCGACGGGTTCAGCCTGATAGAAAAAGCCCCTTTTGACAATCGCCACGATCTGCTTGACATAGCGCATTGGTGTGGCAAAGAGCACGATGGTGACCGAGGCCCCTACCACGAGAATGGCACTGGGTACATCGACAAACATGGCAATATCGCCGCTGGCCAGCAGAGCCCAGACAACGAGCACCCAAGTGCCCAA
>CAUZAW010000070.1:0-12077 GCA_963577735.1 Phycisphaerae bacterium
ACCCTGCTGCTCAGGTTGTCGAAGTTGCAGCTTGATCTGGTGCGCGTCGAACTGGCGACACTGCAAGGCTGCCACCGTAAGGCTTGCGTGTGCTCTTACCCTCACGCCAAGAAATAGGCGAATTCCATGCCAAACAACCCGAATCAGGCCATGCCACTGGAAGTGCCTCCCTGCCAACCAGTTAGCTAAACCCAGCTTTTAGCATTACGTCAACCGGCTAGATCGGTTGTCCTGACCATACCTCATCGAACACCAATACCGATGATGTGAAAATCAAACAATGGAATAAATGTTCTTGCTGCTGACGCTCAAAGCAGCTTCGGTGAGACAGTGACCAATTTGGCCATCTGGGAAAAATCCGGTGTGGGCAAATCACATGACAATGCCTGGCACGCTTTGCGCATCAAGGCCAGCCTTACAAACAACGGTCAATCAGGTAGCGAACCGCCTCCTCAGGTTCAAAATGCGTTATGTCCAACACCTTGTCGGCCACCGCCTGGTACACCGGTTCACGCATCGCCAACATGGCCTGGATCTCCTTAATCCCGTCGCCGAGATCGGTCAGATTAGGCCGCGACCCAGACGAGTGGCTGTCGCCTTCGATGCGCTGCAGCAGCGTTTGTGGCTCACACTTGAGATAGATGCGTACCGCGTCAGCCTGCACGACCGCCTCATGGGCCCCCTTCTGCATCAGTGTGCCACCACCTAGACCGATGATCAGTTGTTGCTTTTGACACAGATCGCGGGCAACCTCAACTTCGGCACTTCTAAATGTGGCCTCGCCATGATCCTTCCATATTTGGGCGATGGTCTTGTTGTCGAATTGTTTGCAGATTTCGTCGTCCACATCGACGAAGGTCATCCATAGCCGTTCGGCGAGCATCCTGCCTAGCGTGGTCTTGCCGCAACCGCGATAACCAATGAGGATGATGTTCACGTGGTCGTTTCCGTCTGCTGCCTGTAGTTTAGCAACCGCCAATCATGACGTATCATACGGCCATGGCCGATGCCGATCTTCAGGCCGATCATCTGGAAAAATTGCGCCGCTGGAAGGGCTGCGCCGACCGGGACTTGAGCCTGCAATTTCTGCGTGGCCAATTCCAGCGTGAGATCGAAAAGCCCTTTCGCCAACTGGAGGCCATTGCACCCTTGTGGCGGCAACTACTACCCCCTGAGTTGGCAGAACATAGTTGCCTGGAAAGTTTCCACCGGGGTGTGTTGCAGGTGGCGGTGGACAGCAGCCCGCGGCTTTACGAGTTGGACCGGCTGCTACGTAGTGGATTGGAAAAGCAACTGGCTAGGCACTACAAAGGCGCACCGCTGCGCCGCGTCCGATTGCGCGTGGATGAAACCCGTTTCGCCGATGGCCTAGTGGAACGGCCAGAGCATCGGCGCCAGAATAACCGTCACAACGATAACCAGTAGGTTCAACGGCAGCCCGATGCGCAGGTAATCGCTGAAGCGGTACCCGCCGGGGCCCAACACCATGAGGTTGGTCTGGTAGGCAATAGGCGTGGCAAAGCTAGCAGCGGGAATCATCATCAACGCCATGGCGAAGGGCATGAAGTCCGACTCCAGTTGAGTCGCCGCAACCTTGGCCACCGGCAGCAACAACAGGGCGGTGGCCACCGGTTGTATCACCGAGGCCAATGCCATGGCCAACACGCAGATACCCAGTAATACCACCCTCGCACCCATCGGTTGCAACACATCAACCAGTACCCCGCCGATGTGGCCGGCCGCTCCACTGTTTTCCACTGCTTTGCCGATCCCGATGGCCGCACCAATGACCAGCAGGACTCGCCATTGGATACTGCTGCGGGCCTCTTGCGCTGAACAGCACTTGGCTGCCACCATCAAACCGGAGGCAATCAGCGCCGCGTTGACCAGTTTCATGTGGGGAATGAATGTGGCCGCCACCACCATGGCGATCAGAATTGAAAGTGCCAGCCACGCCCGGTCAAAACGCATCGGCTGGAAATTCGACACGGCCGAAACCAAAAAAAAGTGGCCGCTATCGCGGTGGGCATCAATAAATCGCGGATGCGTCTCGATCAGCAGCGTGTCTCCCGGTTGAAGCACGATGTCACCGATGCGCTGATTCAAGTGTTCACCGTTGCGGTGCACAGCGATAACCGCAGCATCATAAAGGCTGCGAAACCGCCCTTCGCGAACGCTTTTGCCGACCAGCGGGCAGGTATCACTGACCACAGCCTCGACCAACCGACGGTTGGGGCGTGGATCGGAAAGCTTAAACACTTGGTCCGTGGCAGGCAATAGACCGCGGATGCGTTGCAGGTCCACCACCGAATCGACGACTCCAGCGAAGATCAGCCGATCGTTACCGCGCAAGACCTCGTCAGGCCCGACGGCCACTATCGTCTGCCCTTGGCGTTCAACCTCAACCAGGTAGAGCCCGGGCAGGTGACGCAGTCCCGCCCCCTCGACCGTCGCGCCATCGATGGGACTGCCCGGCTCAACGAGCATCTCAACCGTGTAACGGCGGGACTCGTCACGGTCATGGCTATCCGTGTGCCGATCGGGCAGCAGTTTAAACGACGATACCAGTACGTAGGTGATGCCGACCACCGCAACCGGTACCGCCAACAGCGAAATCGTGAACATGCCAATCTGGTCGGCCAGCGCATCGTCCAACTGATCATAAACCACGACATTCGTGGCCGTACCAATCAGCGTGCATGAGCCGCCCATGATGGCCGCGTAGCTGAGCGGAATAAACAACTTTGAGGGACTCAAGCCAGTCTTTTTGCACCAGTCGCTGACGACAGGCATGAACATGGCGACGACAGGCGTGTTGTTCATAAAGGCAGACAAACCCGCCACGGGAAACATCAGCCGCGCCTGAGCGCTCAGCACGTTGCGAGGTCGGCCCAGCCAACGATCGATAACCAAGTTCATCGCGCCGGTGTGTTGCAACCCCGCCGACACGACAAACAACACGGCGATTGTGATCAGACCTTCACTGCCAAACCCAGCCACTGCTTGCGTGGGATCAGGAAGCAGGCCATCGGAGAACAGACCCAGTGTCATTAGAAGTGTCAGCCCAGCCAGCAGCACGGTATCCGGCCCAGCAAGGTTCTTCAGTAGCGCCGCGGCCATCACCATGATGGTGCTGATGGTGACCCATGATTCCCAAGGCATCGGGAAACTCCTATACCGTTTACCATACGACGAGGTTGTTCTAAAGGATCGGTCATACCACCCGCCGTCGAATAGACAAGTCGTTGCGGGTCGGCCTGGTCGTGACGATTATGGGAACCAGCCCACGCCCAGCAGCATTCATGGTGGCCACGCAAGGCGTACAAACGCTGAATTGCAGTGCCGGAACGGCAACGCATTGCCCGGAGCCCACAGATCGGTTTGTTTGACAGTTTCGACGACATTGTTAGTATGTTTTGCCCTTTACCGCGTGGCGATGGTGGTGTACGAACGATGAACCGTCAGACGTACTTGGCCAAGAACGACGAAATTGACCGCGTGTGGCACGTGGTGGACGCGACCGATCAGGTCATGGGGCGTTTGTCAACCAAGGTAGCGGTGATCCTGATGGGCAAACACAAGCCCCAGTACACGCCGCACCATGATGTGGGTGATTTCGTAATCGTGACCAACGTGGAAAAGATGCGGTTGACCGGTTCCAAGCTGGACCAGAAAATGTTCCAGTCCTACAGCGGCTATCCTGGGGGGCTCAGGAGCCGCAGCTACCGCTGGATGATGGAAAACCAGCCGCAGCGTTTGTTGCAGCGTTCTGTTCGTCGCATGCTGCCCAAGAACAAGCTGGCACGGCGGCAGTTGCTGAAGCTGAAAATTTACTCGGGGACCGATCACCCGCATCAGGCACAGCGGCCCCAGCCGCTGGCAGTGTAGTGCTTAGCAAGTACGCTGATACACAAGGCCAAGCAGTCGAGGTAAATGTCCATGGCAGAAAATCAACTGGCTGCTCAGCCTAAAGCCGATGCGGAGTCAGCTCAAACTCCCGCCACCCAAGCCACGCTTGCCAAGCCGGCAGCCGTTGACAAGGGCGGGTTCAATTTGGGTACCGGTCGCCGCAAGGCCGCAGTAGCTCGTGTACGCATCAAGCCGGGAGACGGAAAGTTCCTGGTCAACAATCGCGAGATTGATGAGTATTTCACGGAAATACGTGATCGGCAGGATATCATCGAGCCGCTGAAAGCCACCAACACGCAAGGCAGCCTCGACGTGCTAGTCAAAGTCCACGGCGGCGGCTCCACTGGCCAAGCCGGGGCAATCCGACTGGGCCTGAGCCGGGCGATCAAGAATTATGACCCTACCCTGGAAAGAGTACTGCGCGACAACAGCATGCTGAGCCGCGACCCGAGGAGGGTCGAGCGCAAAAAGTACGGCCAGCCTGGCGCTCGCAAGCGGTTCCAGTTCTCCAAGCGTTAAACCCGAACAGCATATATCCGCTCACATCACCTCGTCTCCGACGGGAATAGCGTCCATGGCGCCCCGGCGAGTGACGCAAATGGCCGCAGCGTGGCTGGCCATGGCAAGGCAATCGAGCGGCGCAGCGCCATGCACACGGGCGGCGAGAAAGTAGCCGACAAACGTATCGCCGGCTGCGGTGGTATCCACCGCAGCGACCTTTTCAGCTTCCACGACCAGTTCAACGTCACCTAGGCGATACATGGCCCCCTTATCACCAAGTGTCAACACGATCGTCACCCGCGGCCAACGTTGAGCCATCTGCCGCAACATGTCAGGCGCCGCCGCTTGGCCGACCATACCCGCCGCTTCCGTTTCATTGACCACCAGCAGGTCCACGCACTCGATGGCAAACTCGCCGATGCCATCATCGAACGGCGCTGGGTTGAAACAGACACTCAACCCCCGGTCATGGCTGGCTTGGATCAAATATCCCACGTCGTTGATCTCGTTCTGGAGCAACAGCGTATCACCGGGCCCAAAATGCCCGAGCACGGCATCGATATGCTGGCGATCAATCTGCCGATTAGCGCCGGCAAAAAGAAAAATAGCGTTCTCTCCAGCATCGTCTACCTGAATCACCGCGTGTCCGGTCTTGTCCTCGCCGATGTGCGTGTGCGAAACGTCCACGCCATAGTCAGCCAACTTTTGCCGCAACCAGGCGCCATCAGTGCCAACGCGGCCAGCATGGAACACGACAGCCCCCGCCTTGGCCAGTGCCACGGACTGGTTGGCGCCCTTACCGCCGGCGAAAGTATCAAAAGAAAGGCCCGACACTGTCTGGCCGCAACGAACGATATGCGGCACACGGTACACGTAGTCGATATTCAACGAACCGAAGTTCAGTATGCGCAAAATTGATGGCCAATTCGTTTTGCCGCACCTGACAGAGGCGGCCGACCACGTTATACATCCAGGTTCTTGACGTCCAACGCGTGGGTTTCGATGTACTGGCGACGGGGCTCGACGTCCTCACCCATGAGAACGCTAAACAAATGCTGAGCTTTGTAGATGTCGTCCGGGGTGACACGAAGCAGGACGCGGTTTTGTGGGTTCATGGTTGTTTCCCACAGTTGTTCGGCTTCCATTTCGCCCAGACCCTTAAATCGCTTGATTTCCACTCCATTTTTACCTACATCGAGCACAGCTGCCACGATATCGGCAAGGTTGGCCACGGGCACGCTGCGTTGGTTGCCCTTGTCGTCGGAGGCGATCAGTTCGAAGCGGGTCGGCAGTGTTTCACCGCTGGCCGATTCCTCCTGCTTGAGTGCATAATCGTCGATCGACAGGCCATACTCAGCTAGTTGACCGAACAACCACTCCAGTTCCCGCACCTCATGCATTTCCTGACGAACCCACTTGGCGCCGCCGTTATCACTTTCACCGATGACTTGGTCCATGTTCAGATCGGCGTGATAGACTGCCTGCTGCTGGCGGTGCTGTCCCTCATCATCCTCGGACCAGAAAAATTGATCGCGGTTGCCAGACATTTGCAGGAGAATGTGCGGCAGGCGCCCTTGGCCGGCGGGATCATCGTCCCGCTTGGCCAGCAGTTGCTCAAACATGATACCGCGGCGCCGTACGGTAGCGACGAGTTCGTTGAGCTGCTTGAGCAGTTGAAACGCCTTATTCAGGGCACCACCTTCCAACCGGTAGACCTGGTTTTGCTGATCGTCGCGAACGACCAGTGTCGTGCCGTCCAAGCCAATCGTTGACAACATAGCAGTCATGCGCTTTTCGTTAAGCACATATTCGCTCTTTTTGTTGCGCGTCACCTGGTAGAGCGGCGGTTGAGCAATGTAGATTCTGTTGTCCTTTACCAGTTGCGTCATCTGACGGAAAAAGAAGGTCAGAAGCAGCGTGCGGATGTGCGAACCGTCGACATCAGCATCCGTCATGATGATGATCTTGCCATAGCGTAGCTTGGAAATATCAAACTCGTCTTTGCCGATACCACAGTTGAGCGCCTGGATAATGGTGCGAATTTCCTCGAAACCGAGAATCTTGTCCAACCTCGCCTTTTCAACGTTGAGTATCTTGCCACGCAACGGCAGTATCGCCTGGGTGCGGTGATCACGGCCCGCTTTGGCCGACCCGCCTGCAGAATTACCCTCGACCAGATAAATCTCGGAACTCTCGACGTCCCTGGAGGTGCAGTCGTAGAGTTTTCCAGGCAGACCGCCACCATCGAGAGCGCCTTTGCGGCGGGTCAATTCACGGGCCTTGCGTGCCGCCTCGCGGGCCTGGGCAGCCATGACCGCCTTTTGACAGATTCGCTTGGCGTCCGACGGATGCTCCTCGCACCAGTTCGTCAGTGCCACGCCCAGCGACGAACTGATCATGCCCTCCACCTCTGGATTGAGCAGTTTTGTTTTGTTTTGACTTTGAAACTGCGGGTTGGTTATCTTGACGCTGACCACGGCGACCAACCCTTCGCGCCAATCATCACCTGCAGGGGCTGTATCATTGCCTTTGAGCAAACCCTCGTTCTTGGCATAGTTGTTCAGTGTGCGGGTTAGCGCATTTTTAAACCCCGATAGGTGCGTGCCGCCGTCGGGATTGTTGATGTTATTGGCGAAGCAGTGTATCTCCTCGTTGTAGGTATCCACGTATTGCAATGCCACTTCACTAACCAATTGGCCGTCCTCAGCATTGGTACGTACCGAGATCGGCGCATGTATCGTGGTCTTGCCTTCATTAAGATGCTCGACCATCTCCACTATACCGTTCTCGAAATGGAAACTTTCGGTGCGGCCTTCAGGGCGCAGATCGGTGATCTGTATTTGAATATTGGGGTTGAGATAGGCCCGTTCGCGTAAACGGCCGGCGATGAGGTCATAGGTATGGCAAATGTCGCTGAAGATTTCCTGATCGGGCCTCCAGGAAATACTCGTACCGGTGCTCTCTTGCTGATTGACGACGCGTAGCGGTTCAGACACCTCCCCTCGCTCAAACGACATGGTGTAGAGTTTGCCATCACGCGCAACTTCGACTTTAAGCCATTCAGAAAGCGCGTTGACGCAGGAAACTCCTACGCCATGTAGCCCGCCAGAGGTCTTGTAGCTGTCGCTGTCAAACTTGCCCCCAGCGTGCAACACGGTCATGACAATTTCGACCGTTGGCTTACCGTCCAATTTCGGGTTCTCGTGCTTGTATGGACCGACCGGAATGCCGCGACCGTTGTCGGATACGGTGATGGATTCATCCGGATGAATGGTGACGTGAATCTGATCGCAGTGCCCAGCCAGCGCTTCGTCGATGGCGTTGTCCACGACCTCCCAGACCAGATGGTGCATACCGCGGCTATCGGTTCCACCGACGTACATCGACGGACGCTCGCGCACTGCTTTGAGCCCCTCTAGGACCTTGATGTTTTCTTCAGTGTAACTTTCGGTTGTCGCAGGGGCTTGCGAGACGGTTCCAGGCTGTTTTTCCATGATCAATACCGTCTTGCCAAGGCCGTGATTGGGACCGCCCTACGGCACAAAAAAGCCCTAATAGGACCTGATTTTGAAGCCGTCTAAATTATATCCGTCGAAACGTTTTCCTGCTACCGGCGCAAAGCCACAGGGCATGATTCTTTATCGGTAAAAAGCAGCGAAATAGCCCCATGAAAGATGCCGCCAAAACCGTTGAAAAAGGGCGTATTTAAGTGGATGGCTGGGGCTGGCGGCTACCATCCTGCACAGGCACCTCACCCGTCTTTGGCTGGCGATCTTGGTGCAGCGCTTCCAGTTTGGTACGCAACCGCTTGCCCAGCCCCTTCTGGTCCATGTTGAAACGGGCCTCGTCAGGGTTGAAAAGCTCCAGCGCCCGCTGCCACTGCTGCTTGGCCTCCCGGGGGCGGTTGAGGCGGTAGAGAGCATCACCCAGATGGTCTCGGATGACTGGATCGTCACCGTATTGCTCTTTGGAGGCGTTGGTCAACTCGGTGACGGCATCGATGAATCGCCCTTGCTTGTAATGGATCCAGCCCAGCGAATCACGGGTCGCCGCGCTGGACGGATCAGCTTTTAGAGCTTGACGAATCAGTTGTTCAGCCCGTTCTAGATACACCCCTTGTTCTGCCCAGGTGTACCCCAGAGCGTTGTTGGCCACCACATGATCGGGAAACTGCTCGAGTATTTGAAGCAACACTTGCTCGGCAAGATCGAGATGTGCAAATTCCTGATATAGCATCGATAACTGCAGCATCAGATCGGCGCGATGGTCGGGAAACTGCTCGATCGAGTCGTTAATCATCTGCGCCGCCTGCTCGAGTGCATCCAGCTCAGACATTGCCTGGCGCAAACGATTGACCAAAGCAACCGGTCGTTTCGCCTGCTGCTGCAAGTAAGGCGTCAAGACCTGCACCGCAAAACTGGGCTGGTTCAAGAGCAGGTAGTACATGCTCAGGTCCTGAGCCCTCGCTTCACTGTCGGGCATGGTCAACAGGAGCATCACCATAGTCTCGTTAAAGCGCTGCTTGTCGTTGACGCGCACCACGCTGTAATGCTGCAGGGCCATGCGCAGCAGGATGGAATCCTTAGGCTCATCAGCGACATGCCCGTCGATTAGGTCATTGGCCTGCTGCGACTTGCCACTGCGCCACAGTAACTCAAGGTAGAGGCTAAGAGTACGATGATGCTTGGGCCGTTGCCGTAGTAGGCCGGCCAGCACCGACTCGGTGTTGGCCAAGGCGTCGCGGTCGCCTAAAGCGATCGCATCCTCGGCCCGAACCAGTTGCGCCAGCCAACTGTTGGGCATGGCCTGCAATATATTTCTGCGCAGATTGGCATAACGGCGGAGGTTGACGGCCGGCGAATGAAATTCGTAGATATCCAACAGAGCATCGTACAACCGCAACTGGCGGGGGTGGGTGTCGACAGACTTGAGCAAAGTACGCTCGGCTCCGTCCACATCCTGGTCAAGCAGTTGCAGGCGCGACTTCTCTAACAGAAGCGCGATACTGTCCGGCCATTGCATCAGGTGCAGGCTGATCAACTCAATCGCCTCGGCTGATCCGTGCGATCTGGCCAATACCTGGGCATGTAAAACGATCACGTCCGCGTCGTCACTGTCGGCCAACGGTTCCAGCACATTTGCGGCGCGGTCAAATTGACCGCGATCAACCAGCAACCGCACCAGCATCAATCGACCGGCCTCAAACTGAGGCGTGGCGCTAACGGCCAGATCAAGTTGATCTATCGCCTCATCGGTGCGTCCGGCCCGGCGTAGGATGCAGCCTTTGATGTATCGCATCCCCGGTTCGGCTCGCTGGACGGCGGGAATTCGATCGTGAGCGTCGAGCCATTTATCAGGCTCGACGCCGGCATCCAGCAACAGGGTAACGTAGCGGTCGGCGGCGGCGGGTAGAACGGTGATCGTCGCCGCCGTGGTGCTGATGGCCTCAACCAGCCGATCCACTGCCGTGGCATCATCGCTTTTACTGACCAGCCTTTGGATCAGCGCAGCGAACACAGCGCCGTCGGCCGGCCTTGCGGAGACGTGATCACGCAACAGTTGCCTACCTTGTTCGTCGCCTAGCAATGATGCGATAGAAATCGCCATGTCGTCGCTGACGCTCGACGTCTCGTACACCTGCCGCAAATGTCCGGCCAAGTCGCGGCGATTGATGCCGTTATCCAGCAGGTACTCAATTAACTTCACCGAACTTTGTTCGCCCTTGGATTGTTGCACCTGGCGCAAGACGATGTCCCGTGCCAACTGCCTGTGGCCCAACCGCAGATAGGTATATGCCAGACGACTGACCAGTTGATTGCGTTCCGGTGCACCCAGTCCGGCTGCTTGCTGGTAGCTGACCAGCGCCTTGTCCGGTCGGTTCAAGCGGTGGTAGGCATCACCCATCTGCTGGTGTGTCAATCCGCGGCGACGGCGTAAATAAGCAAGCTCCCTAGCAAAACGTATCGACCGCACAACATGCCTGGGTAAGTCCAAATGCTGCCCGTACGCGTGCAGTGCAGCAAGGGTGTATCCGCTTCGGTCCAAGGCGTGGGCTAGGTAAAACTGCAACAGGGGCCAAATGGCAGGATCCACGTTCTTGCGTCGGTTCTGCGTATCCAAGGCGTGGGCGAACGTGGCAATCGCATTGTGCCAGGTACCTTGCTGTACTTGGTAACGGCCCAGCAACAGGAGACTGGCGGCATCTGTGGAATCCAGTTGCACAGCCTGTTGCAGGTAAACCGATGCCTGTAATGGGTTGTATTGGTACCGAATCCGACCCAGCAGACGGCATATGGCTGCGTTTGGGAGCGCTAAGTTGTAGGCAGTCTCCAACTGGCGAATGGCCGTGGAACGGTTACCACCAAGCCACGCCTGGCGACCAGCAACGTATGCCTGTTGCGATGCCAACGGGGGCTCTGTGATGGTCTTTGCCTGCTCACCGTCGGCATCAGTTCCCTGGGCAGGCAGGTAATCGGGGCGAGGAAAGCGATCGATAATCTGCGGCAAGGACAACCGCGCTTTATCCAGAGCCTCGCCGCGACTTACTTCAAGTTGCGCTGCCTGCATTTGTGGCGGCACGGCCACATCAATATATTGCGGTGTTCTGATGGGGAGGCCAGCGACTGGGGCTGCGCCGCTTGCGCACCCACCTGCACATGCAAGGGTAAGTACTACCAGGCCGATCGTGGCTCTCATACCGTGCCTGCTAAAACTGGGCTATCAATGATGCACGGGTCATTCTACGTAGCTTTCGCCGGGCGAACGACTTTTTCCGACACCTTGACCAATACCGGAGACTGCAATATCAGGCCACGACCAGTTTCAAGCCGTAGCAGATGATGCCCGTGGCGCCAGCGCGGGACAGTTGCGGGATCAATTCCCGCCCGACCGTTTCCTCGATGATGACCTCCACTGCCACCCACTGCTCGTCAGCTAGGTGACTGATAGTGGGCGATTTTTCGGCCGGCAACAGGGTGACGATGCTGTCTAACTGACCGTGGGGCACGTTCATCTTCAAACCCACCTTTTCTCGCGCATCGATAGCGCCGCGCAACAGGATGGCCATCGACTCGATTTTCTGCCGCCGCACCGGATCCTGCCAGGATTTTTGGTTGGCTATCAATCTTGTTGTACTGGACAAAATCGTATCCACTACACGCAGGTTGTTGGCCTTGAGGCTCGAGCCGGTCTCAGTAATATCCACGATGGCATCCACCAACCGGGCCTTGACTTCGGTGGCACCCCAGCTGAACTCCACTTTCTTGACCGGTACGTTGCACTGGTCAAAGTAACGGGACACGGTATTGACCAGTTCGGTGGCGATGATGCCACCAGCCAGATCCTGTGGTTTCTGAACTGAAGACTCTTCAGGCACGGCCAGTACCCAGCGCGCTGGTTTACTGGTCGCCTTGGAATAGGTCAGTTCGCACACTTCGTGTATGTCCGAGCCGTTTTCCACGACCCAATCATGACCGGTAATACCCACATCGAGGATACCGTCCTCGACGTAACGGCTCATTTCCTGAGCACGGAACATAACCGACTCAAGTTCAGGGTCGTCGATGGTTGGGAAATAGGACCGGTCACTGACCTGGATTCGATAGCCGGCCTGGGCAAAGAGATTCAAGGTCGAATCCTGAAGACTGCCCTTGGGCAATCCGATGCGA
>CAUZAW010000071.1:0-11863 GCA_963577735.1 Phycisphaerae bacterium
CTGGCCGGTGCACGGTGTAACCACCGGGGGCATCTGGAAACTGTTCGAAGAAACGCGAGTAGCCACCATATGCAAAACTAACGCCGGTCAGGTGATTCTCCGGCCTGCCGATCAAACGATGGCACCAATTAGTGCTCAATTGGCTGCGGTCATCCGTGGCATACACGGGATCCTGCCTATAGGCGTCTTTCCAACAAACAAGTGCACGGCCCTCATCAACACTGCGTACCTGCCACCACAAGTTATTGCCGCTGAAGAAAGCGACGTTGCCACCGGCGGCAATGTAGGCCTCCAAGTTATCCCGCATGGGGGCGGACCAGTATTCATCATGCCCTACACTGAGTACAAGGCGGTAGTGCTTGAGAATTTCCGGGTGGAATTCGAGGTCGCCGCTGGTGGCAAAATCGATGGGGTACCCTGCTCGCTCGGCCCAGGCGACAAACGGCTGCTCCCAGTTGCGCCACCCATTTTCCCAGAAGGGTGTTCCATCGTGAACGTTTATGACATCGCCAACTTTTTTCACTTGATATGCGGGCGGTCCCTGGCCAATGAGGTCATCGATACGCCATTGCAAGCCAGGCTTCTCTGTAGTGATGGCGCCGGACAGCGACAGAGCAATGCCCGGCACGGCAAACGCCTCGACCTGCTTTTGAAATTTCTCCTGGAATTGCGGTGAGATGATTCCTGCGTCCAGTTCCTCTTGAATCTCACCATCCATGGAAAACAGGAACAGGCCATCGACATCTGGCAGGCCCGCATAGGGACGTTCGAATGACACACGCCGGGCCGGGCCTTTCCTGCCCCGATACAAACTACCGCCACCCCAGGTGTTGTAAGCGTTGTAGGTATTGGTGGTCAGATGCATCACAATGGCAGCATCACGACCAGGATGCAACGAACGAACGATGAAAAATGCCTGGCCGCTGGCGGTGTGTCCGTGGCGGTCGCGACCACGCATAGTCACGCTGTAACGGCCGGACTGCCAATCGTCGGGCACGGTCAACTGCAACGCCGCCGGCCAGCGGCAACCGTGCGAGAAAGCATCCTCGGGGACGGGGTGCTGCTTGCCGACAAAATCATCGCTTGCCCATACGGGCTTCCGATTGGCGCCGATGCGGTCAATCTCAATCGAATAGGTGTCCGCATTGGTAGACACGTGCAAGCCGATCCGCTCACCGGGCTGGACGCTAAGTTGATCGGCGTAACCTTCAATCTTGAGTTGACTGGCATCCTGCATGGATATTGACCTTTCGAATCACAATAGCCAACACAATGCTAACAGATTATCCGAAAACTCACTTATGCCGCTGTCACCCTCGACAGCTTTTCCCATCTAGCCTGCACACCATTTGGCGACCTGCCGGCGGCAAGCACTACGAACAGCGACAACGGGAGTATGATAGATGCTGACGGAATCAACGGCCGTCTCTTAAAGGAATAAACCAGGACAGGACCGACTCTAGTTTAATCACGGGTTCACCGGCATGCAGACTGGTAGAGACGGATGAATCAAAATAATGCTGACACAAACTGGCTGGCCGCTCCAGCTGAGCTGTCGCTAGATGACCAGCAGGTCCACGTCTGGCGCGTGTCGCTGAACGCGCCGGAGGATACGCTCGCCCTACTACACAGCACACTGGCAACCAACGAAGCAGAGCAAGCGAACCGGTTTCGCAGCAGTGAGCATCGCAGCTGGTTTGTGGCCAGACGCGGGGCACTGCGGGCTATCTTGGCGCGGTACCTGGATATTGGTCCTGCCGGCATGAACTTCACGTTTGGCCCGCACGGAAAACCAGCGCTTATCTGCGGCGACAGCCAGTTGCAATTCAACCTGTCTGACTCAAATGGGCTGGCGGTCATTGCGATCACACGGGGCCGGGCCATTGGTATTGATATTGAGCACATCCGCAGCGGACGTGCGGAAGAAGCGATCGCCCAGCGATTTTTTTCCACCGGAGAATGCGCATCGCTCATGTCACTGCCTGCAGGCCAGCGACGAGATGCTTTCTTCAATTGCTGGACACGTAAAGAAGCGTACATCAAGGCCCGCGGCGAGGGGTTATCTCTGCCGCTGAACAGTTTCGAGGTATCATTGAAACCGGGTGATCCTGCGACGCTGCTCTACTCGAACGAAGGTCCGGCCGAGACGCGGCGATGGACCATGCGGACGATATGTCCCGGTAAAGGGTTTGCAGGTTGCCTGGCGGTCGAGGGCAATAGCTGGCAGATGCGATGCTGGAACTGGTCGCCGTGATCGCGGATATCATGTTCGCCTTGATTGTCGGCTACAGCGATCGCCGGAGTAAACACGATGAATCAACCAAACGATCAACCGGAACTTGATGCACAACTTCTGGATATCCTGGTGTGCCCGCTTACACGCTCGACTCTGCGGCGCGAGGGCGACGAACTGGTCGGCCAAGCAGGCGGGTTGCGCTACCCGATCCGTGACGGTATTCCCGTGATGCTGATCGACGAGGCGAAACTGCCCGAGGGTATTTCAAGCCTCGATGAGTTCAAGCAAAAGTATGCCGACCAGATTCCTGACTGACGCGGCCTTTATAATGGTGATTGTCCCCACAAGACAAGATAAAAAAACTATGAATCAGTGCATTGTGGTAACCGGAGGTGCGGGATTTGTCGGGTCCAACCTGGTCCGCAAACTTCAGAACGATCATCCCGATACGCATATAGTCGTGATTGATGACATGCGATGCGGTACCTTTTTAAACCTTGTCGGGCAAGGCGATGACGACTTTCGCTTCCAGGGCGACCTTGTCGCACAATCGGTGACGAACGTGGACTGGAATGATCTTATCGGCAGGCTCAAACCGAGCGCGATTTACCACGAAGCGTCCATCACGGACACCACCGTGAGCGACCAGGCAAAGATGATCAGCGACAACGTTGATCCTTTTCGACGACTGCTAGATACTGCGGTAGCAACCGGGGTAAAACTAGTGTGGGCCTCTAGTGCCGGGACGTACGGCATGATCAAGGACGGCCATGAACGCCGGCCGTTTCGCATTGCCGACGCTGGCCGACCGGCCAATGTTTACGGTTTTTCCAAGTGGGCCATGGAGAACCTGCACCGCCAGGTATTGGCAGCACATCCCGACGCCCATGTCGTGGCCCTGCGCTATTTCAACGTATTTGGGCCCGGCGAACAGAACAAGCAGCACATGGCCAGCATGGTGTATCGCCTTGCCCTTCAGATGCTCGATGGTAAGCGCCCCCGGATTTTCCACGACGGACAGCAGGCGCGTGACCAGGTATATGTGGGGGATGTGGTAGAGGCCACAATCGCCGCCGCGGCCGACGGGGCCCGAAGCGGTATCTATAACGTGGGTTCAGGCAAGGCGACGACGTTCAACGAGATCATTGAAGCCCTCAATACGGCCCTGGGCACAACCCTTGAGCCGGATTATTTTGAGAACCCCTATGACTTCTATCAGTCGTACACATGCGCTGATCTGAGTGAAACAGAGGCGGGCCTTGCCTGGCGGCCGCATCACGACGTCCGCCAAGCGATCATCGAATATGCCGGAAAGATCAAGTCGAACGTAGGTTAGGTCGGACATAGCGAGGGCTGATGTTGCAACTCGGGCAGGCACTTCGCAGGTGCCGACGACGCACACTGTAAAGATCTGCGGCCTTGACCAGAGTAGATGCCGCATGCCCAACGCGGCCGTGACGCTGCAAGCCACTGCGGTCCAACGAAACATCAATCTTGGTTTCGGAAACGGGACAACCCCGACTGCGAAATGCCTGTCCGGGCGTGCTGTACACAACGCCGTCATGACCCACGATATGGTCGGTGTTGGCAAACTGGTCAATGCAGCCGCAGGGCATGGAAATTTCCGCCACGTGGTAGGCGGTGCTGGTAACGTTGGTCACGCCCAGTGCAAGTATGTAGCCGCCGTCTTTGATCAATCGCCCTATGGGGCTGTCTACGCCAAACGCTCCGGCCTGGAGATGGCCACTGCAATACGACTGAGCCTTGGGGCCAATAGCGGCAACGGCGTGAGTGGCGTTCTCGCTGCGAACCGCATCGATACGACGCCACATGGTGTCGGGAATCGCACCGTTGGCCGTGGGCGTAGTCTGCGGATTGTACACCTGTGCCGAACGATGGTTGAACGACGGCATCATGAGCGTACCAGACTTACCGATAACCGACAGTAATGCGTCTACGACGGATTCGGCCCCGCCCTTGACCTGACCAATCCTGGAAAGCGAGCTGTGCACGATCAAGTCCATACCCCGCCGCAGGCCAAGTTTTTTAAGATCTCTGGCCAGTTGCGCCCGAGAAACATGATCGCCCGGAATACTCATCTCAACATAATTAATCTCCACATGGGCTTCGAAATACTCGCTGACCTGTTCATCACTAAAGGGCCGCTGGTATTCACAACTCAGGGCGTCGGCAATGTCCGCCAACGTACGTTTACCATCCGCCCAAAACGTACCCCAGGGAATAGACAAGGAGTTGATGCGATTATAAATGCGCATATCATCGACGTTGGGCAGGCTGGGGATAAGCGGCGCTGTTCGCCGGGGAATTCGACCAGCCCCAGGCCCTCTGCGCCGAGCAACACCACTGGCAGATCGCGAATAACGACTCGCTGCCTGGCAAACCTGCTGCTGGCAATTCTCCAGGTAACCAAGGGTGCGGTTGCGGTCGCCACCCCACATCCAACGCTTGAGGCGGCCTGTGCTGATCTGGTGCTTCTCACGCTGATATTGTGCGGCAACCGCCCTATTTTTGGCAGGTAACTTAGCGATTGATTTAAGCGTGTAGTTGGTTTCGGTACGGGCCAACTGCATCACATCGTGGGAATCGGCATCGGCAAGGTAATAGAGGTACGCAGCAATGGCAGCGGAGGTTACCTTCAAACCGAGGCTGCTAACCACCGACAACTGGTCGGCCGAGGAATGATATGCATCATACCAAGCGCCGCCAGCCGTAATCCAGGGACATGGAAAGCCATACTTGGGATCGCCGACCAACGTGTCGGCAGTGGCAATAAAGTCGCCGGGACAGATGCGATACCCGGGGTTGCCCAGGCGCAGCGCAGCGCGCAGGATCGACTCGCCCAAGCGGTCCACAAAACTGGCAGACATCGGCACCGTGGCGTGCCATTCAAGCCGACCGCCACACAGTTGAGGCTTGCAGCCGATGCTGTCAATGCACAAGCCCGCCAAGGGTGTCTGGAACCGCTTGGCGTTTTCCAAGTAATCAAAGAAGCCGTAGCATTCATAGGCGTTGAGCAGGCGAATGGATCGTTTAGGCCTGGGCAGATCGCCGCTGGCGATCAGGCTTTCGATAATCTGCGCAATTTCGATGCAGGCCGCTACCCCGGAACTGTTATCCAGTGCGCCCGGTTCGTGGCTGTGGGCGATGGCCCAGACCTCGTCCTGCGAGTCGTCGGCTCCGCGAATGATGCCCGAAACGGTAGCATGCTTACCGATATATTTGCGAATATCCACCTTGGTGCGCAGCTTAAGTGGCCCATGTCGAGCCGCGAGCTGACGCAGTGCCTGTCCGCGGCGTTGAGAAAGAACCAGTCCGACAAGGTGGGATCCAGCTGCACTAAGAGGAATACCGCCCCACCCGAACTTGACCCAGCAAGTGGCATCCGGATTGTTGCGTGCCGGGGCATCCGTAATGACTCCAGCCACACCAGTTCGTGCAATTTCGCCAAACAGCGAGCGGGCACTGGCATTGGTCAGGAGAATCTTACCCGTCAACGAACCGGGAGGCGTGTCCATGATCTGCTGCGGATCGTCGATAATGATCAGTTCATTGGTCATGCCTCGCGGTGGCGTGGCGGCACTCCATTGAATAACGTGCCAGGGATTCTCTTTGTAGTCCAGCACACGCTTACGCAGTGGCTGAACCACGTCCACCGTGGCCGAGCGGACGTCAGACGCTTCCTGAATAACCCATCGCCCGGTACCTCTGTGCCCGCCGGTCTGGGTCCAGTGGGTTTCGACATCGGCCCCGACTCGGTCGTAGGCCTGCTCGAGCGTCTTGACTACCTTGTCAAACTGGTCGAACGAATTCCATCGTTCCATGTCCTGAAGGGTATCGATCCAATTGGCAACGCGGTTACCACGTGATTGGCGATACAGTTGCCTGAGCGTGGTATCACAGAAACGCTTTAAAGTTCGATTTTTCAAACCCGCCATGACATGCTCCAGGTAAATGACACTAATTTCATTCGTTTCACAACGTCACGTGGCACTTGTTTGGCACAAGGGATCGCCACTACTTCATGGTAATAGAATAGAGCTTGGCGTTTTTCATGTAGAACGCCAATTTGAGATATTTTCCGGCCGGCGCGATCTGGCAGTTGCCGGACCAAGTCACGACGTGCTCGGCAGCGTCACCGGTAAAAATATCGCATTCACCGCGACTGTAACCAGGCCACGCGCGACCATAGGTTTCCTGAATCTCGGAAGCGATGTAACCGTCCGGACCACACTTCGCATTAATCACTAGTCTTTCACCGCCTCGTTCGAGAGGGTTGGTCACCAGCACCCCGTCGAGCGGCCCCACATCCATAGACACGAACCCGTCACGACGCAGCCTGGCCAAACCGAGACGAAAATCGACCATGTCAAGATTGGCCTTTTCAGGAACATCAGGCCCCATGTCTGCATACATCCACCAGTCATGATGGTTATTAGCCCCGGCATAATAGACGAGCGTCTCGTCACCGTGGTTCACCGGGGCCGAGCAACTGGTGAGCATCAGGTGATCCCAGTCATTTTCACTATCACCGCGGGCAATATACGGGATGTTTCGAAACGGGCGAGACCAGCTTTGCCAGTTATCTTCACTGTAGACCAGCTCGATGTCCATGGTGTTGTCCACACCATGTAGGAAATTGAGTATGCCGACGTTGTGCCTGCCCACACGGAAATGATTGAGGCCGTAAAACCCGTCATCAAGATTATCGTGATCATCGCAGCGTAGTGCCTGAAAGGCCGGCGTCCAGGTCAAACCATCCTCAGATTCAGTCCACCATACATTGCGCTTGGTATGTCCAAACGGTTCGCTGGGATCGTGAGGAGTAAAAAAAGAATGGTCCGGCGGATAGCTGCAACTCCAACTGGCATGCGACCTGCCGGCAAGGCTGATGCGCCCGGTAATGGGGTCGCGTTGGGCGATCAGGACATCGCCATCGAGCCGATCCGGCACCAGTGGACTCTGTTCGAAAAGTGACCAGTGAATGCCATCAGGTGAAGTCATCATTTCAAAGCTGATGATTTCGTTGCCGTAGGTCTGATCGGGGCGGGCAGGTCGCGGCAGATGGCGTTTGAAGATGAGCTTGAAACGCTTCTCGGGGTCCTGCTCGGCGTGGTCAAGAAAAACGGTGGGCGCATGTATATAACCAAAATCATCTCGACCAACAACAATATTGGTGTCACGCCCGTCGATCTTGTTCACGCCCAGTCCAGGCTTATCCCATTTCACACCATCACGCGAAACCGCCAGCAAAAGGGCGCAGTCCATGTACTTGGCCTGCCCCCATTTTTTCCAGTCCCAGTCTTCGTACCAACACTTGAATAACTTATCCTGCGGGTCATAGATGACGTTCCATGTATTGCAGGTGAAGTAGGTAATGTGCTCCCATGGTTGATCCGAACGGATGATCGAATCGCCATGCTTGACGGGATGGTTGAGACGCCGGGTAACGTTGCTCACCCAGTGGACATGTCGATTGTCAAAAAAAACCAGTGGGCGTTCGTCCACAAGAACGATCTGACGATCGGACTGGTTGGATGGGTATTTGATCACGGCTTTAACTTTGTCATTTCAAGAAAGTGTAATCTGAGACGAGGCCAAACATCTGCCCAGCGGTTACAGGCCCGAGCGTTTCAATATGATCGTGATAGTACGGCATTTAGCACAACGAAAACGACCAGCCACGGTCGGCATCGGGATCAACAACCCGCTTACCATAGCAATACAACCGTATAGTTGTACACCCCGTATTTAGATTGGCTAGAATGACCCTTGCAGCACTCCAGTATGAGGCTATTAGTTTATTTCCAGAAGGGTTCATGGACTATGAGCAACACAACTACCCCAGCATCGATGACAGGCACGTGGCAAGATTTGAACATGGACTGCGAGGATAACTGGTCCTTCCAAGGCGGAGACTGGCAGTGTAACGACAACGGCTTCATCACGTCTCCGGCCGGCGTCGCCGATGAAAACCTAGCCGTCTACAACGCCCAGAGCTTCGGCGACTTCGAGATCGAGTTCGATTTTCGCTGGAACGTCTTCTGCTCGGGCGGCGGCCTGATCTTCCGCGGCAAAGATGCCAGCCACTATTACCTGATCGATTTCCCCTGCACCGGCCAGCAGTATCGGGCCGAGTATTTCTGGGCCGCCATCTGCAAGATCGACGAGCGTGGCTGGACGGAGGTGCTGCGCACGGAGACCGTTTCCGGCACGCCCAGTGAGATCGGCTGGGTGCACAAGATCCACCTGGTCGTACAGGGCAATGTGATTCGCCTTTTCGTCAACGGCCGGCCGTTCAGTATCGTGACCGACGACACGTATGCGGGGCCCGGGCACGTCGGCCTGTACGCCTACGACGGCCTGGGCAACAGTGCGTGTTGCAGTTTCCGCAATGTTCGCATCCGCGGACAGATGTCGCAGCCGTGCTGGGACAACAACGTCAAACCGGTCCAGAACTGGTATTACCCCACCACTGAAGAGACCTACGGTCCGGTCCAACATCTCCACAGCTTCACGCGCACGCCCGGCCACGACCTGCTCATGAAGCTGGGCGTCTGTGATGAGTTCCATGGGGAAGGTCATCACGTTATCTTGACCCGATCCAGCGACAACGGCCGGACGTGGTCGCCGATGGAGAAGCTGCCCGATCATCTGGGCGAAGGCGGGTTGATTACGCATGCCGGAAATCTGTACCAGTTGCGCATGAAGGCTGAGCCGCCGTTCGAGATCGGTCGATGTGAGTCGACGGACGACGGCCATACCTGGAGCAACTGGGAGGCGTGCGGGAACGTGGTCTTTCCCCCCGACGTCGACCAGGTCATCGGTAACCAACTCATCCAGTTGAAAGACGGCACGCTCGTCTGGTTCATGTACCGGCGCACCAGCCAACCGGTGGACGACCGACAAAATGTGAAGAACGGCATCACCCACTGGTCATATTGCATCCGTTCGACCGACGGAGGGCGCTCGTGGTCGGAGCCGATTGATCTGGATGGCCCCAGGCCCGAGGGCTTTGAGAAGTTCTTGATGATTGCCAAGAACTTCGGATCGGAGACCTGTGCGGCTGAGACACGCGACGGAAAATTGGTATCGTTTATCCGCCCCTTCTTCGAGCCGGTCATGTGGGAAACATGGTCGTCTGACGGAGGGCAAACGTGGACACCGATCCATCGCGGGCCGTTCGGCAACTGGGCGTGCACCACCACTATGCTAACGACGGCCAGCGGCGTGATATTCCTGGCCGGCCGACACCCAGGCCTGGCTGCCCAGATCAGCTACGACGACGGCATGACCTGGACGTGCTACCGCTTCGACACGACGTTCTGGGCCAATGGTTTTGCGATAGAGATTCAGCCGGACGTGGTCATGTTTGGGTCAACGGCCAAGTACGGCGACCCGAGAGTGCGAGTGCACCTGTTTCGCATGACACCCGACGGGCCCGTGCCTCAGCGTGTGGAAGACCTCAAGTAGCCACTGGGCGAAAACGAACAGTTCGTGGTCATCGTCTGGCTGCGGTCAACCTGCGATGATCCGCACGGTCGCGAGCCATTCGGTTATGCCTGCACCTTGACGGGACGATGTGTGATTGCGCTTTTCTGCTCGGCCTCGGCGATTTTGACTGACATGGCGGCGCTGGCCACGGTGACCGTACTCGGCGGCTGGTCGTTGTTGATGCAATTGATGAAGTAGGCGATCTCGTGTTCGTAGCCCATGCCCGGTCCAGCGTCGATCACCTGCGGTTCGCGGTTCGGCTCAATCAACTTTAGCGGGTCCTCTGCTGATAGATCGTAAATGGCGGTGCCGCGCTCGAAGTTGACTGTGAACTGCATCTCGAATCCATAACCCTCAGTCATCATCCAACTGCCTTCGGCCACGACGATGGGCACGTCGTCGTATTCGTACTGCGTGATGATGTGATCGATCTTGTTGGTGATCCGGGAATCTCCGACGCTACGCACGCTGTTGGGCTGGCCAAAGCAATACTGGATGAAATCAATATCGTGCACATGCAAGTCGAGTAATGCCCCGCCGCAAAGATCGCCATCGAGATAAAAATCGCCTCCGGGGTGGCTGGCAGTCCGCCGAAAATTGGCCGACAGCACCCGCCCATAGGTCTTGGCGTCAATGGCGTTCTTCAGCCACACCCACTGCGGCCAAAAGCGCATGCACTGGCCGACCATGGCGAACTTGGGCGACTGTTCGGCGGCTGCGACGAGCTTTTTGGCTTCGCGCCAGGTACGCGCCACGGGCTTTTCCACCATCACGTGCTTACCGGCACGTAAAACACGGCGGCCAAATTCCATGTGTAACTGGGTGGTCAAGCACACATCGACGAGGTCGATGCTCTTGTTGCGGATAAGCTTCTTACCCTCGTCGTATTTCTTGACCGCATCAAAGTCAAACAGTCCCTTGGCCTGCCCATCAATGTTCCCCTTTGCCTGAGCGCGACCGTGCAATAGGTCCGGGTTGATGTCTGAGATGGCAACAACCTCAACTCCGTCAAGCTTGGAGTAGACGTCCAGGTGGGTCATGCCCATCATGCCCAGGCCGATCACGCCAACGCGTACCATTTTCCGTCCTTTCACATCGCCAGGATGATATCCATCGCTGTGCTTGTCCGTTGTAGCAGGCCGAGATCCCAGGGCATCATCTCGGCAACAATCGTTGAGTCATATCCAATCTTGCCAAGAGCGGCCATGCTCTGTTGCCAAGGCACATCACCGGCCAGCAGATCGCAAAATCCCTCCAGTGACCCAATCCCCTGCTTGAAATCCTTAATGTGCACACGGCGAATGCGATGGGCAAGCAGCTCGATCCAGTGCGGCGGATGCTGGTGGTAACCCAGGACATTGCCGATATCGAAGTAAATCCCGATACGTTCGCTCTTGAATGAATCAATGAACTGAACAAACTCCAGCGGCGAGTAAAACAATCCGTTCCAAACGTTTTCAATGCACAGGTCCACACCAACTTTTTCCGCCGTATCCAGTAGTTGTTTGACCGCGTCAGTGGCCCGATCGAGAACCGCGTCGTAACGGATAATGTCTGGCATGATCGGGCTCTTGACCACGCCGGGGACAAAGAGCATCGCCTGGCAACCGACCCAAGCGGTCCGCTGCAAGGCCAAGGTGTGCAACTCAAGAGACCTTGTCCGTATGGCCTTGTCGTCACTTGCCGGGTTGAAAGCCCAGCTCATGCCGCTGGCCACGGTCTCAACCTTGACAGGCGAGGCATCGATATTTGCACGTATTTTTTCGCAGTCAGCCTGTGAACTTTCCACACTGAACTCACCCTCCGGGCCGATTGAAAGTTCCAGGCCAGCAAATCCCGCCACCTCGCTATCCACCAACGCCCTGTCAATACTGTGCGTACCCGCCAGACCGTTCTCCAGCGACCAAAAACTGATTGCCTTGATCATCTGATAATCCCTCTATCCTTGGAACGTTTCGGTGCCCGCTAATTTCCCCTGTTCTGCCTGCGAACACATGGTGGGCAAGTGTATCAATGGGGGCAAGACCACACAACACATACCGCCTTGCCGCAGATCATCTATTATAATAGCGCGTTGCTGCCGCGTTTGGTTGAACCAATACTGGCTTGGATCAA
>CAUZAW010000072.1:0-11760 GCA_963577735.1 Phycisphaerae bacterium
ATGGGGAAACAGGTCAGACACCCACAACCCGCTCTGTCCATGCTGAGAAAAACGCCACGGACTGGCAAACAGTTCGTCCTTGCAATGCTCGATTGTCGCCACCGCTCCATCGCCAGTGGCCCGCTGCTTGAAGGACTCTGGCACGGGTTCGCCATTCTGTTTCAACAGTGCAGGCTTGTAGTCGAACGTGTCGACGTGACTGGGGCCCCCGTACATGAACAGAAAAATGACTCGCTTGGCACGTGGCGTAAAATGCGAATGCCGCGCCAGTAACGGGTTCACAGAATCGATTACCGTCGTCTGATTAAATGGCTTCACGCCTTCACTACGAGCGGCCCGGCTTAGTAACCCGGTCAGCGCGACGGCTCCAAATCCGCCGCCACACCGCACCAAGAAATCACGTCGCGATGCACCGGCCGAACTTGGCATGGAATTCCAATCCACATCCGGCAGGGACGTGTGATGGTGAAGCAGCGATTGTAATGTCGTCGATATTCCTGGTCGCATAGATTCAATCCACGTACAAAAATTCGTTGGTGTTCATCAATACACGGCACAAATCAATCAACGCCGCCAGATCGGGCGCAGCGATGTTTTCCCGGGTGTGCCGGACCGTGTGAGTTTGCAAAAGTTGTAGGCATACCTTTCGTTCTTCCTCGTCTGGCAGCCGGGCCAACGCAGTACGGAAGGCCGTGTCGACGCGATCCGCGGGTTCAACACCAGCTTCGCGGGCCACACGGTTGGCAAAACGATTGGCCGTTTCAGCAGCGAATTCGCTGTTCAGTAGCAGTAATGCCTGTGGGGCAACGGTGGTGTTGAATCGGCGGGCACACGAACGATTGGCATCGGGTTGGTCGAAGAGAGCCAGCATCGGCAATTTTAGGGAACGTTTTTGGATTGTAAAAAGACTGCGCACATTGGACTTCTCGTTGGGCATCGTCGTGTACCAGCCGGAAAGTCCGTCGCCTGCATCCGCGTTAAGCACCTTGGGATTGATGCCTTTGGCCGTGTCCGAAATGTGTGGCCATACCGGTGAGCCGTGATCGCTCAGCTGTAACGATCCAGCCACGCTGAGCATGGCGTCGCGGAGCGTTTCGGCATCCAGCCGTTGTGGCAGCCGCCGTCCGATGAGCCGATTGTCAGGATCGGTTGAAGTGTTTTGGAAGGAAGACTCTGTAAGGGGGGAGGCAGCGGTAGTTCCGCTTGGTAATGGGGCGTCCTGCCCGGGCGCTGGCACTCCACCATGGCCCTGCCGGTAGACTGCCGATAACACAATCGACCGCTGCATGTGTTTGATCGACCACGGCCTGGTCCCGTTGTTAGGATGCATGAACTCGACGGCAAGCCAGTCGAGCAGATCGGGGTGAGTGGGCGTGGCGCCGCTGTAGCCAAAATCGTTGGGGGTGGCAACCAACGGTTGGTAAAAATGGTGCTGCCAGAGTCGGTTCACGAAGACGCGCGCGGTTAGCGGATTATCGAACGACGTGATCCAATTTGCCAGCGCGGTGCGCCGGCCGCTGGTGTTGGTTTGTGCCCGCTGGCGGATCAATGCGGGATTAGGATCCAACACGGATAAAAATCCGGGCAATACCTCATCGAGAGGGCGGGTGTAATCTCCTTGATGATAAACGTGCGTAGCGGGCGCGGTCGTACTTGCGTCTGTCATCCCCAGAGCGGTTGTTAACGCTTGTGTTTCTGCATTGCAGTCTTGGATTTGAATCGCCAACGCATCATATCGCTTGTTGTCCGCCTCGGCTAAGGTCGCGGCCGCCTCTTGGTCACTTACCGTTAAACGTTCCATAAACGGTTTCAGTTTCTGCTTGGTTTCCTCGCTGCGATCCGCATCATTGGATTCGAGTAACTTTTGAATATCAGCGGGGAATTTTGCGCGCCGTTGGTCCGCAAGTGTTTGCTTTGCAGGAGAAAGCAGCCGATCGATTTGAGTTTGCAGTTTCTTCGTTTTAGCAGCGATGACGGTATTGTGGCGATCGATTTTGTCTTGCACTGTGGCGGTATCGATGACCATGTCATCGCGAAATTTTACGGCTGCGAAAAACGCGCGCATGCGGAAGTGATCCACTTGCGAGATGGGGTCGTATTTATGATCGTGGCAGTTAGCGCAAGAGAGCGTCAAGCCGAGAAACCCTTCGCCGGTGGTGTTGACGAGGTCGGCCATCAGTTGATCGTGCCCTTTGCGGTCCTCTCCGAAAATGGATCGTGTCGTGTCGTAGGGTCCTAGGCGCAGGTAACCCGTGGCGATGAGTTGATCGATCTCAGCCTGGTTTTGCGGACGGTTCGGTGCAGGAGGCAGTTCGTCGCCGGCAAGTTGTTCGCGGATAAAGATATCGTAGGGTTTGTCGTCGTTAAAAGCTCGCACCACGTAGTCACGATAGTGAAACTGGGATGGGCGAAATTCATCTCGCTCGAATCCATTGGTGTCAGCATAGCGCACGATATCCAACCAGTAGCGCGCCCAGCGAACGCCGTATTGGGGACTGCTGAGCAGGCGATCGACGAGTTGGTGATAGGCGCCCGGTGATGAGTCATTGACGAAGGCATCAACTTGCTGAGGCGATGGCGGTAAGCCGATCAGGTCGAAATAGAGCCGGCGAATCAGCGTCTGTCGATCGGCTGTTGGCGATGGGGAAAGTTGGTTATTTTCCAGCTCGGCGAGGATGAATGTATCGATCGGGTTCCGCATCCAATCCTGTCGCTTGACCGTGGGCAGAGCGGGACGCTGTGGTTTCCTTAAAGACCACAAGTCCAGACGCTGGCCCTTGAAAATCTTCACGATCGGGTTTTGCGGATCATTCCACGCGTCACCGATTCGCCCAGCAGCCATCACGTACTGTCCAATTGGTACAAGACACGCAGTCGCAACGAACAGAGAAGTGTACAGTTTAGCGTTGCGATGCATGGCGATGGGCTCTAACAATACTGTCACTGGAGGAAAAATAATTGTACCATCTTTTATAATGTCAGACAGTATCAAAGCTTTCGGAATACCAAGCAAAGGTCTAAGCGTAAGGGGCCGGCGTCCAACGGCTAAGTGACATCCCATGAGCCTGTCTTTTAATCTCCCACAGCTGAAACGCACCACTCTATGAATTTTGTCGATGCTGCTGTCGTCATAGCGTATTTCATCCTGGTGATTGGATTTGGAATCTGGTATCGCAGGCGGGCTGCCCGTGATCTGGAGTCTTATTTTCTGGGTCGCAAGCGGTTGCATTGGACATTGCTATCGATGTCAGGTGCCGTCTCGAACTTCGACATCACTGGCACAATGTGGATGGTCTCGATCGTCTACTTGATCGGGATGAAGTCATGGTGGCATTTTCAAATGAGTGGCTTCATCCTGCCCGCTTTTTGCCTGGCGTTCATCGGGAAATGGGTTCGTAGATCGAACGTGATGACCGGCGCCGAGTGGATGATAACCCGATTTGGTACCACAACGGCGGGCCAGGTAGCACGCAGTGCGTATGCCATCCTGGCGGTCGTGACGTGCGTCAGTTTTGTCGGTTATGCGTTTCAAGGAATTGGGAAGTTTGCGCAGGTGTATATTCCGACGGAGAACCTGGCGGGTTCCAATTGGGCGGGATACCTGCCGTTGGCTACTGATTTTTTGATCCAGCACGAGGCCCATACGTTGGCCTTGCTCATTTTCTTTCTCTCCACGGTCTACATTGTGTTTGGTGGATTGTACGGCGTCGTGTTGACCGACATGATTCAAACAATCATTCTGACGATGGCAGCCGTCCTGGTGGGTGTCATCGCCTACCGCAACGTCACGCCAGCGATGCTCGAAGCCCATTTGCCCGATCGGTTTGAGTCGGCGGCGGATTTCGCCTCGATACAACCCGTCTGGCGGCTGGATGATTTTGCCGGAACCGAGTCGGCCGCCTTTCAGATGTTCGGCATGATGACGATTGCCTGGATTTTGAAAGGATTGTTGCTGGGTGCGGGGGGACCTGCCCAACTTTATGACTTACAGCGGTATCTGGCCGCCAAGGATCCTCGCGATGCGGCGAAAATCGCATTGCTCTGGCCGTTCTTTCAGTCGGTCCGTTGGTTGATGGTGATGGCCATCACGCTGTTGGCTTTGACCGGGTTTGCGGGAGTCACTGACGCCGAGTTGGTGATGCCCGCGGTGCTGCAAAAATACTTGCCGACGGGGTTACGCGGATTGGTGATTGCCGGATTGTTGGCAGCTTTCATGTCCACGTTCAGTTCGACCGTCAATAGTGGTGCGTCTTATATTGTCCGGGATATTTGGCAACCACTATGGGGTTTGGATGACGATGATCGCCGATTGATCTGGATGAGCTACGCGGCGACCGTGATGATCGTCATTGTTGGCGTGGGGAGGACCTCCCGGTAAACACGGCCAGCTATTATTGGGGCTCGACGCCGTTGCCCAACGGTTTCAGCTTATTTGAAGGAAAAACGGCCCACTCGATCGAAATCCTCGGATGTATCGCCACGACTCTTCAGGAGGGCCTGATTCAGAGTGTCTCCCCTCGGCCTGGCGAACCGGAAATCATCACGATCGTGCCTGCCTGGCCGCACCACTGGAACGCGGCGTTTCGTCTGCTCACCCGCGGTGGGTTGATGGTCACCGTTTCGTATCGTGACAGCCAGGTGGAATTTGTCGAGATCCATTCACGATTGGGTGAACCGTGTCGGCTGAGGAATCCATGGAACGGGCCTTGTCAGCTCTATTCATCAGGCCGTTCTAAAGCGGGCTCGGGACGTCTGGTCGAGGGTGATGTCCTGGTATTTGAAACGGAAAAAGGGCACGTTTATCGATTACTGCCACAGGGTGCGCAGTTGCCAGAGCTGCGTCAGATTGCACCCCCACGAGTTATGGAACCAACGTCTTATTCATTTCCGTTGGCAGCTGGAAACAGTGTTGGTGCGACGCTCGGGCGGCCACGATGAGACAACGGGGTCCTGCGCAAGGCTGTTACGGGCAATGCTTAAACTTACCTTTGCCGGCCTTGATGCTGCTGCGATCGGGATATTCAAGTTAGGTCCACGGATCCGGCTGCCATTCTGCCGACTTTTGAAACGACATGATGGTCAAAGTGGCTGATCCTCTTGGCTGGGGACCCATGGTTATGCATGGCAATCTGAATGGAACCCACTGAATTGTTGGCCGGCTTGTGCGAGCTGGTTCCTATTGGTCCATCCTGTTTTATGCTACGGCGTACCTCGTCTTTCACCGCCATCCATGTAGAGGGAGCTGCCGTACATATAGGAGCAGGGTGCGGACGCCAAAAAGGCCACCACATCGGCTATTTCTTCTGGTTCAGCGATCCGACCTGCGGGAAGATTGCTGCCGAACTCCTGTAAGATTTGCTCCGGGTCGCGGCCCTCTTTTTCGGCCCGCGTCTGTTGGAGATCGCGCGCACGCTGGGTGTTGGTCAGGCCCGGACAGATGGTGTTCACCAGAATGCCATCCCTGGCGACCGCATCCGAGAGGGCACGTGTCATGTTCAGAATGGCAATGTTGGCGAGACTGACAGGGAGATTGCCTTGGCTAGGGCTGGTACCCGCAGCACCAGCGATATGAATAATACGTCCCCAGCTGTTTTGTCTCATGTGTGGAATCACCAGTTGTGACAGGCGCAGATAGCTGTAACTTTTCAGGCCCAGTGCATCGTCGATCAATTCGCTAGAGAGGGCCAAAATGTCGCCACCCTGCGCAGCACCGGCACAGTTGACCAGAATATCGACGCCACCGAATATTTCCACCGTTTCCTCAACAACTTTTTGACAGCCCGCCAGGGTAGTCAAGTCGATGGAAACCGTATGTCCCTGGCTGCCGACTTCGTCGATCTCGCTCAGGACCTTATCCAAACGTTCCTGGTTACGGGCCGTGATACAGACACGCACACCCTCACGGGCGAGCGCCAAGGCACAACACCTGCCGATGCCGCGATTCCCCCCGGTTACGATGGCTCTCTTTCCCTGCAACCCTAAGTCCATGATTCTTTTTCTCCCGGATGCTGTGATGCGGTTGGTTTTTTGCGCGGGTGACGGACCTTGCTCGGCCAGATCTCATCGAGCAGTCCCTGTCGGTCAATGATAGAAAGTCTCATTGCCGCTGAACACCATTGGTTAGGCAGTTTTAGAGCCGTTTCAGGGGAGGTCTCGCGTCTGTCGTTGCAGATGCCTGGAGCAACATTGATACGGCGCTACGAGCTGCTCCCGAATATTGTGGCGACAGTGAAGGGCTATGCCAAGCATGAGCAGGAAATACTCGAGCGGGTGATTGAGCTGTGTAATGTTTGCCTGGCGAACCACGGTAGCGTCAGACATCAAGTTGGAACCGAAAAACAATTAGTTGGCGCAGTCCAAAAACTTCTCGCAGTTATAGAGGCGTACCCGGACCTGAAGGCTGACAAAAATTTTCTCGAACTGCAGAAGGAACTGGTGAATACCGAAGATCGGATCCAGGCCGCACGACGTTTTTACAATGGCAATGTGCGTGATTATCGAATCAAATTCAATTCGTTCCCCAGTAAGATCATTGCCCACTTGTTCCATTTCAGCTCATGTGACTTCTTTGATGTGGACCCGATCGTGCGTGCCGCACTATCGGTTAAAGATTCGTTTTAAGAAAGGTCATAACGTTCGCCGACTGAGTTGATTTGTGCATGCCTTGTATCGATCCGGGTGATCCATCGGGATGGGTGTTTGCCTACAGATACATCAAGGGATTGATTTGGGCAGTGGAAACGTACGGATCGAGCCCTCGCCGACGCGAAAATTCACGTCCGGCAATTCCTCCGAACGCGAGCGATCGGCTGGACGGATGACATGTGAAGGCGCTGGGGCACGGTCGCGCACGCGCCACACCGTTGATGGTGATGCCCGTGCGATCGTTGTACCCACCGCAGATGTTCTTCACCGCTGGCATGCCCACCGGGTTGGCCCAGTGGTTCAAAACAGTACATGTGGGAGTCAATGATCATGGCTGGGCCGTCGTGCGAATCCAGGTTTAGATGATCATGCCAGAAGCTGCGCCGCGTTCTCGTAGAGGATCATGCGCTTGGCCTCATCGGATATGGCCGCATAGGAGATACGGGCCTTCTGAGTCGCCGCGGAATAGAGTGGCGTGTCGGTGCCGAACAGAACGCGGTCGGCGCTAAGCTGGTCCACGGCGTACTCGATGACGCGCGCGAGCATCGACTTGGCGGATGAGGTGTCGGTCCAGACGTTGCCCTCCGTGGACTTCTTCACCGCCTCGATTTGAAGGTCGAAGGTTTCTGTCTCGGAGTTGCCAATGTGGGCGAGGATGAGGCGCACGCCGCGATACCTGTTGGCGAAGGGGATGAAGCGATCGGGCTCATTGCCCGCGTTGCCCGTGTGTGTCAGTGTCAGCAGGTTCCGCTCGCTCAGAAAGGCGAACAGGCGGTCGCCGTGCTCCTCAACCGACCAGAAGTTCCACCGCGGATGCAGCTTCACGCCCACACACTTGGGGTGCTCCAGAATCCTGTCGGTGCGTTCCTCCCATCCCGACTGCTTCGGGTTGACGACCGTGTAGAACCACAGGTCATCGTGCTGCTCGGCGTCCCGCCGCATCCTCTCGTTGGCTGCGTCCACATCGACCGGCCGATCGGGGGTGGGGTCGAACGCGCCCAGTTCGGATGCGATGGTCTTCACGATGTTGCAATCGCGGGCCCGCTGTAAGACCTCGCCCGCGTCCGCGTTGAACATGCGTGCCTGAAACGGTTTAAATCCGGTGTAGATGCCGACATGGGCATGCAGGTCGATCGCGTCAAACTGCATGAAGTCGATGTCGGTTGACATGGTGTTGTCCATTCCAGACACTCCAATCTCGAGCGTTGATCGGCCCACCGCAACATCGGGCTATCTGTCCTTCAAGATGCGAGAGGGCAATTGTAGTTTCCATTGTCTCGTATTGACCATTATAACGATAAAATCTCCAACTTGGGCGCATGCTCCCAGGTTGCCGGTCGGCGCCGTATTTGAGCGCATGAAGTTTATAATACTGGATCCGGAGGAGAAAGTCATCTTGCCAGAAATCGTCCCACCGCGCCGGTTACCACAGGATCCAATCCGTGGACGGCCGCCGGATCACGTCGTCACGTCGCGGCCATTGGAAGTAGGCGAGGTCGATGTCGGGAACCCGGCCCAGGATCATCTGGGCCAAGGACCGGCCACCCGCGGGCGCGAATCCATTGCCGCTCCAGCCGCAGTCGCACCAGAAACCTGCCACGTCTTGGATTGGCCCAACGATCGGATGCCCGTCCGGGGTCATGTCGTACAGTGTCGTGAAGCCGCCCAGGTAGGGCGCCCGCCGCATGTCATCGTAACGCGGATCAAGACCCGTGCGCAACGTCTTGAGCTCAGACGTCGAAACCGAAACATCAAAGTCGTCGGCATCGACGGATTCGTGCGAGTGACCAAAGTGCGCGGCGCGATATACGGCATCTCCCATCCCGCGCAGGTAGACCTGGTTCACACCGTCTGAGAGGACCGGTCCAACGGTTTTCATCGACTCGGGCTTGAGAAACAGTGTCGTCGTGGTCCGCTGAATGTCGATCGGCAGTTCGATCCCTGCCATACGTGCGATGCGGTCGGACCAGGCGCCGGCGCAGTTGACGATCAAAGGGGTCGCGATCCTGCCTTGTGTGCTGTCCACTGCCGCTACGCGGCCGCGCTGGATCTCAATGCCCGTGACCGATACGTCTTCATGAATCTCGGCGCCATGTCGACGCGCGGCGGCGGCCAGCTCGACCGTCGTCCGGAACGGATCGGCGTAGCCCCCTTTGGGAAAGAGAAGTCCCACCTCGCCTTGCTGGAACTGGCCCATCGGAACGAGCTGGGCCAGTTGATCACGCGAGAGGATCTCGTAGGGTTCACCGGCCTGTTTCGTCAATTCCAGGTCGCCTCCCAGGGTCTGGGCGGCGAGCGAATCAGCGATGCGCAGGAAGCCGTCCTGTACGAATCCGGCATCGCCACCGATCAGCTCGTCCCACTGCTCGAACATCCGTGTGCTGGCGATCATCAGGTCGACATAGATCTTTGCATCGAACAGCGCCCGAATCATGGCGCCTGATTGCGCCGTCGGCCCGGCGGCAATGTGCTTCTTCTCCAGAAGCACGACGTGGCCTACGTTCTCCTTGGCCAGATGAAAGGCGAGGCTGCATCCGTGCACGCCACCACCGATGATGACGAAATCGGCTGTGGTGGTCATGGCTGTACGGCAACTGCTAGATGATCGATTCAGAGTCCCTCGTTGGTTGCGACGGCGCGAAATTGGTGGGCCAACTGATAGGAAATTTGATTTCCGCCGACAGATCCGAGCCTACAAAGAGGAAATAGTCAATTCAAGGGGGGAAAGGAATCCTCACCATAACTCACCAATACCATCATCAACAACATGAGTTCTAACCGGTTCCCAAGCGCCCTTTCCAAGCGTACAGCTGATGCTGAACGTCCTGATGTACGTTAAACAGCCACTTACAGAGAAAGTTTTCTCAGAATTTTAATCGCGCTGCTTTTTGGGTGATTAATTACGCCTTGTTGTAATTGAAACCGCCGGTCAAATTTGACAAAATAGGGCAGGCCATCCAGGTGCTGGTCACACCTAAGTCACCGACACTGGGCTGGTGCGCCTTAAAGGGTTGACAAATCTGTGGATGCTCCGCCTCGCTGATACCCAAGTCACTGGCACAGGCGTTGCCGAGCTGAAGAAGGCTTTGCCAAAATTTGGCATCATGCGATGACGAACCACTACTGTCAGCGTGGCGGTGGCCATGTCGATTCAGCAGATGTAGTCGCTGGGGTGCGGTTGCTCGGAAAAAAGTTGCTTTGGATGCCTTTCTCTCTTGAATTCATTATTTCTTCTTTATAGGCTCGGATCTGTCGGCGGAAATCAAATTTCCTATCAGTAAACAGTTTATCAGTTATTTGACTGTGACGTGCCACGCAAAGTGAGTTGCCGTGTCAAATCCGAACCAAGCACCCTCCGGCATCCAGAAGGCGTCCGGGCACCAACACGGCGAGAACACGCTGCTCTGGGCCGTGTGGTTTTCGTATGGAGCGTTTTACTTCTGCCGGACGAATATTTCGGCGGCCGTACCGGGATTGAAGGAGTCGGTTGACGCCGGCGGGATGGGACTGACGGCGACGGAAGTCAGTTACATCCTGGCCGCAACCAAGATCGCCTACGCCACGGGCCAGTTGCTCACCGGGCAACTTTCGGAGCAGGTCGCGCCACGAAAACTGCTGGCGCTCGGCATGTTTGGTACGGCCCTACTGAACGTCCTGTTTGGGTTCGGGACGGCTTTGTATTTCCTGTTGTTCATCTGGGCCTGCAATGGATATTCGCAATCACTTGGCTGGACGCCGTGTGTGCGGGTGTTAGTGAACTGGTTTCCCGTCAGCCGGCGCGGAAAAGTGATTGGTTTCGTCGGTACCGGCTATCAAGTCACCGCGGTTGCCACGTTCATTATGTCTGGATACGCCGCGCAGGCTTTCGGATGGCGTGGCGCGCTATGGGTGCCGGCCGGCGTCATGGTGGTGGCCGCCGTCGTGATGCTGTTGTTCTTGCGCGAGTACCCGTCAACGCAGGACACAGCGGACTCCGAATGGCAACCGCTTCCCGGGCCGGTAAAGAACGACGCGCGGAATTCTCCGCGCGAAAACTTTCTGCTCACGATTTCCAATCCGTCACTCTGGTTGCTTGGTATTTCGCTCGGATTGCTGAACGCCTGCCGGTACGGGTTTTTGGACTGGGGGCTGACCCATTTGAAGGAGGTGCAGGAGACCGGCGTGGGGAAGGCGGCGCTGAAGTACGCGGTCTTGCCGCTGGGAGCTGTCGCCGGTTCGTACGTTGCCGGTTGGGCATCGGATCGATTTTTTGGTAGTCGCCGCGCGCCGGTCACCTGCCTACTGCTGGTGGCGCTGGCTGGCCTGAGTCTCGCGTACGACACCGTGGCGCGAACAAGTGTGGCGGGTACGATCCTGCTGCTGGTGTGCGTCGGTTTTTGTATTTACGGACCGCAGGTGTTGCTGGTTGGTACGGCCCCGGCCGACCTGGCGCGACGCGGAACCTCGGCGGCAGCGGCTGGTTTCGTGAACTGCATGGGTTATATTGGTGCCGCCACGGGCGATTATTTTACGGGCCGCGCATTGGACGCCTACGGATGGCAACGAGCCATCTTCCTGTGGGCGGCCTGGGCGCTTGGTGCCGCTGTCGCTGCCGGTGTGCTGTGGAATGCGACGGCGACGCGGGATATCAAAATAGAAGAGAGCGGCAAACTTGGAAGCGGTGACAAGTCGTAGGCTGCTATCAGCGCTGGGTGAATTCCGGGCATGAAATGCCGGCACGGGGCGCTGCTCGTGGCGGCCCGGTTGTTAGGAGAATGAGACGAAATGCGAGTGATTATTATCGGAGCCGGCCGCGGCAGCCGGCTGATGCCAACAACGGCTGACACGCCCAAGTGCCTGGCAGAAGTGGCTGGCCGGCGGCTGCTTGACTGGACACTCGATGCGTTTCGACAGAACGAAGTCAACGAGTTCTGTTTCATTGGCGGGTACCGCATCGAGTGTGTGCAGCAGGACTATCCCGAACTCACGTTCCGGCACAACAGCGACTGGCCGAACAACAACATCCTTGCTTCGCTGTTGTATGCCGAAGACCTGATGGACGAACCGTTTGTCTGTTGTTACTCGGACATCCTCTTCACGCCCGCGATTGTCCAACATATTTTGCGCTGCGACGCA
>CAUZAW010000073.1:0-11744 GCA_963577735.1 Phycisphaerae bacterium
TTCCGAACAGCCTGACGCCGTGAAGGGCTTAGCGACTCGAGCAAGTACACCTGATTGCTGTTGCAAGGTAGGGATTTGCCATAGTGCTAGCAGTACAAAAGGCGCCACATTTTGCCCCGTACAGGAATTATCTGGCACGTACTGTCAATGACCAGCCTATGCTAATCGATCGGTTGATAAAGTCGCCACGGGTGGCTGCCCGGCTGTACACCAACATCAACTGTTGGTCTTTGTCATCGTTATGTGGGCAGCCCTGCTGAGATTTATAAAGTTATGTCTCTTGCCTGTGGACCCGGTATCCTGCCTCAAACAGGCCTTTAACCGCCCTAGGCGGCCGATTAGTCTGCCTGGTTGGTGGCCTTGCGAAATAATGATGCCGCCCCAAGTCACTAGCGCCAATGTCTCGATGGGCACGTCATGTCCCGTTTCAAGCAAGATCCCGCCAATTGTCGATAAAAAAGTAGGGCCGATAACGGCCTGTACGGGTGGGCAAAGCCCGAGGGTTGAACATGCGTAATTTTACTGAAGAATCCGCCGCAGACGATCCCATAGTTCGCATGTACCGGCGAACGCTCAGTCACTGGGTGAGTGATCTGTTGCACTGCCGCCCCATCGTACGTTGGCGCAAACCGGGCCTAACTGGTGACTATCGCAACCGCGACTGGTATCAGTTCTACAGTGGTAGCGTGCTCGACGACTAGGACCGTTGTCAGTTCGTCTTGCGCCCCTCCGGGGCGCCCCCCACCACCAGCCGTTTTATTCATGCAGTTGGCAGCCAATACTGAGAATTAAAACGATATGGGTCAGATTACCAGCGGGGTCGGCCTAGTTAGCGGTCTGCCTATCTCGGATATTATCGACCAACTCATTGCCATCGAGGCACGGCCCAAGCAGATCGTCGAGCAACGCATCGCCGTACTGCAAAGCCAGCAGATCGCCTTTCAAGATATTAATGCCAAGTTGCTGGCACTGAAACTGTCGGCCAGCGGCTTTAGTACCAACAATACCTTCGACACCACCACTGCCTTGAGCAGTGATGAGGCGGCTTTGTCGGCCATCAGCGTCTCTTCTGCTACACCCGGCACCTACTCGTTTATTGTTGACCGGTTGGTCAGTACGCAGCAGATGATCTCCAAAGGATTTGTAGACCAGGATGCCACCGCGGTCGGCGCAGGCACGCTGAATTTCGAGTTTGGCGATGCCCGCCTTGATACCGATACCGATTTGACCGCACTCAACGGTGGTAGTGGTGTCGTGCGGGGCAGGATTCATATCATCGACCGCTCTGGCGCTTCAGCCGAGGTCGATTTGGGAAAGGTTCAAACCGTTAACGATGTGCTGGACGCCATCAATACAGCATCTGGCATCAGCGTCACTGCTTCGGTCAGCGGCGACAAACTGGTTGTCGACGACACTTCTGGCTCTACCACCACGGTTCTGACCGTGGCTGATATTGCCACTAGCGGCGTTACTGCGGCGCTTGGCCTTGATGCCGTATCTGCAGGCAACAAGCTCACCGGCAACCAGATCAATATCCTTACCGTGGACAGCTTCCTGTCCCTGCTTAACGATGGGCAGGGAGTGGACATCAACAACGAAATTCCCGGCCACATGCAGTTTCGCCTACAGGATAATTCGGTGGTCACCATTGACCTGACCGGCGTCACCACCATGCAGCAGTTGATCGATGCCATTGAAACCGGATCGAGCAACGTGATTGATGTGCAGATCAATGCTGGCGGCACCGGCCTGGAATTGACCGACACCGGTGTAGACCTCGGGTTTGACTTGGAATCGCTTGTTTTCAACGGCTCGAACGCCGCGGTCGATCTGGGTATTTTCGGCGTTGATGCCGATGGCGACGGCAAACTGGTCAGTGGCAGACTCCTCGCCGAGATAAACTCTAAGCTGGTAAAAAATATAAACGGTGGCGCCGGTGCCACACTGGGCGAGATCAGCATCACAAATCGCGATGGTATGTCTACCAACGTCGTGCTCTCCTCAGCCGATTCCATCTCCCAGGTCATCGACCTGATCAACACCTCCGGTGCCAATGTCCTGGCTTCGCTGAACGCCGCTGGTAACGGGCTTTTACTGTCCGATCAGACTGGCTCTGCGGTTTCCAACCTGATTGTCACCGATGTCAGCGGCACCGGGGCGACCGACCTGAACTTGGCTGGCTCTCGCGACGGCGACCAGGTTGACAGTGGCAACCTGCAGTTTCGCTATATTTCCGGTCGAACCGCCCTGGCCTCGCTCAACGGCGGGCTGGGCGTTTCCAGTGGCAGGTTCATCATCACTGATTCCTCCGGCGCCTCGGCCACCGTCGATCTGAGCCAGGGCAACGAGGTAATAGTCCAGGACGTATTGGACGAGATCAACAGCCGTGGGCTGCTTATCAATGCCCGCGTCAATGATCGCGGTGACGGTATCCTTATCGGGGATACCGGCCCCGGCAGTGTCAAGCTGAAGGTCATTGAAGATGGCTCGACTACTGCCGTCGACCTGGGCCTTCTTGGCGAGGTCACTAATTTCAGTGAAGACCTCGATGGTACCTTCGAAAAAACCGTCACCGTCAACGCCACCGACACACTTTTTGATGTGGTCACGGCCATAAACAATGCCGGCATCGGAGCCCGCGCCACCGTGATCAACGACGGTTCTGCCACCGCGCCATTTCGACTCATCCTCACCGCCACCCAATCGGGCAGAGCCGGCGCATTCGTCTTCGATGATGGGGCATTGGACTTCGGCACCACAACGCTCAGCGCTGCCAAGGACGCGCTGATCTTTTTCGGATCTGACGATGCGGCTAGCGGCATCGTCATCAGGTCTTCGACCAACTCCCTCAATACCACGATCCCCGGCGTCAGCATTGACCTGAACGGCACCAGTGACACCACTGTGACGGTTACGATCAACTACGACGAAACGGCAATCACTGGCGCGGCCAGATCGTTTGTTGAGGATTTCAACGCCGTGATGGAAACGCTCGATACCTACGACAACTTTGACAGTGAAACTGAGCAACGAGGACTGCTGTTGGGTGACAGCACCGTTGGCATCGTTCGCAACGCCCTGTTCCGTCTAGTCACTGGTGCCAACAGTGATCTGACCGGTCAATTCAATTCGTTGACGCAGGTCGGCATTCATGTCGGCGCCGGGGCAAGGCTCCAATTCAATGAAGCCCGTTTTCTCGAAGCTCTGGAATCCGACCGCGACGCCGTCGAAGCGGTCTTCACCTTTAAGGAGACTGGTACGGACGAAACCACGAACATGTCCACCATTAACGCCGCCGGCATCTTGGTCCGGTTTGATGAACTACTCAGTACATTTACAGACGAGACGGACGGTACCATGCAACTTCGTCTCGACGCTATGCAGGATCAGATCGAGATAAACACTGACCGGATCGAACAACTTGACAGGTCACTGGAAGCAAAACGTGCCCGTCTCAAAGCTGAATTTCTGGCCATGGAGCGAGCGATTGCGGCCTTGCAAAGCCAAAGTGCGGCCTTGGCCAGCCTTCAGGCCCTCGCCGCATCGGTTAACACATTCTGATCTCCTGTTCGCGCATTTGTCGTCTACCCACCTGCCAATTACCGGACGTGCAATGCCGTGAGACTGTCGCACCTTCTGTGTGATCGCCGATATTTACGGGGATTACCTTGCTGATTTCTTATCTAGTTGGTGAAGATGAGCTCCAACACTGTCGCCAACGAGTACCTGCGAACGAAAATCCTCACTGCCAACCCGCAGGAACTGCGCCTGATGCTCTACGAGGGTGCTGTCAAGTACTCCCGTCAGGCCAAGCTGGCCATCGATGAGAAAGATATCGAAGATGGTTTTAACTGCCTCATGCGTGCGCAGAAAATCGTACTCGAGCTTACCGCTAGTCTTAACCACGACGTGGCCCCGGAAATCTGTGAAAAGCTCTCTGCTCTTTACACGTATATTTATCGACTGCTCGTGGACGCCAATGTACAGAAGGACACCAAGCTTGTGGAGGAAGCCGTGAAGCTGCTTGAGCATGAAAAGCAGACTTGGCAGATGTTTATGGAAAAAATGTCCCAGGGAAACGGCGGCGATCAGGGCATTGATCAACTCAACGTCATCGGTGCCCAGCAGACAGCGATCAATTTTCTATCCACTAACGGCTAAAACCACCGTCGATTGATCAGGATCCCCACGTATATTCCACCGGGTCGGATTCAGCAGGTGGCCGCCCGTCTTTGAGCCAGCGAATCCACTGTTTGCCCTGTCGCGGTGCAATGACCATCGTGGCCAATGTCACGAACTGGATGCCTTTCGGCCTCGTGTCAGCGTGCTGGCAGACCTCGCCGCCAGGGGTGCGGTCCAACAGCACCTGCCACATGGCATCGATGCCCAATTGAATACTGTGGGCCTCAATGATCTGCGTCATTACCGCCATACGGTTCTTGTAATACTCAAACAGCGGCCCGTGTTGATCACAAAGCTTGGCCAGTTTCACAGATTGATAACCGCCGTACGTGTCAAAGATAACGCCATCGTCCGTTCGCCTGTGGTCTATTGCGCCCAGCGTCTTGTCTATCGCAAGGGTCTCGAGTGTATCCAGGTCGATATAGCCTGCATGGTGGGGCTGATCGGGGAAATCACCGTATCGAGTTAACAGTTTCTCCACCTCGTTGAGGTTTTGGCAATCAAAAGTTTCCGGCCGGAAGGGATATACCTGCTTTGCTTCCTGTTCCAATTCACATCCGCCTCCGCCCACGCTTAATCTGTAGATCGATCCTTGCGGCTCCTGCAAGATGGGTTTGGAGGCGAACGTCGGGCTATTTGCCCACTCGAGTGAATCGTCAAGGTTAAAACCCAGTACCGGGCCCACAGGCGTTTTTGGAAATATGGTATAGGTGCACATAAGCGTTCAACTTGATCCTGGGGATTTTCTTGGAAAGTAATGTTGCACGGTTTCCAGTTCAAAGTCCTACAGCCGATCGCGCCCGGGCCACGACCAACTCCACTTGCTTTCGGGCGGCGCCCGCACCTTCCTGCAAGACTTGGGTTACGTAGCCGAGGTCGCCCAGCAGTTCAGTACGGTGTTTGCGGGCTGGGCCGAAGCAATCGAGTACAAGTTCGTACAGCCTTTCTTTTGCTTGGCCGTAACCCATCCCCCCGGTCCGATAGTGCTTGTCCAGTTCCGCTGTACGTGGGTCATCGTTGCCCGCAACCGCGCGGAAAATCTGAAAAACCGTGCATGTCTGCGGATCCTTGGCTTCCTGCACGCCGGTCGAATCAGTCTTGATCTTCATGATCCGCTTGCGCAGCAGTTTTTCTTCCATGAACGGGTCGATCTGATTATCGTAGCTCTTGGACATCTTGTCACCGTCAATGCCCGGCACGATGTCGGCGTCCTCGCGAAGCTGATATTGCGGCAACTTGAATACTGGGCCGTACTGGTGATTGAACTTTTGTGCCAAATCCCGTGCGATTTCGCAGTGTTGAACTTGGTCCCGGCCTATCGGCACCAAGTCAGCATCGACCGACAAAATGTCAGCCGCTTGAAGGATGGGGTATGTGTAAAGTCCGATCGAGGCAGCTAAGCCTTTGGCAATCTTGTCTTTATAACTTGTGGCCTTGTCCATCAGGTGCTTGGGGCACACACAACTGAGCAACCAGGCCAGTTCCGTCACCTGCGGTACATCCTGCTGGAGATAAATATTGGTTTTGCTTGGATCCATGCCAAAGGCCAGGTAATCGACAACTGTCTGGATGGCATTGCCCCGTAATACTGCAGGATCTTGTGTAGACGTCAACGCATGGTACGAAGCGACGAATACATACATTTCATGCGAATCCTGCATCTCCACGAACTGCCGGATAGCACCCGCATAGTTGCCCACGTGCAACTGGCCCGATGGCTGAATGCCTGATAAAACCCGTTTCATGGCAAGGTCTCGTTTTCAGTCGGCGCCTAGCCGTCTAGCCACGCATTTCATTTAGCGCATTGTGCGTTCGCTGGGCCATGTCGTCGATCGTGCTTTCGCCCATATCCGACCACCACGGGAAGCTGATCATGTTGTCAAAAAAGCGGTCCGTTTCCGGCACCTTTGCCTGGCCGAAACCGAAGCGACTAAAAAGCTCGCTGCGATACAAGGGCCAATACTGCACAAGACAGGTAACCTTGTATTTTGAACGGATCAGTTCCATCAACCGGTCACGGTCTGCGCCGTACTCGTGCCCGTCATAACGTGCGGCCATCAGGTGATAAACATGCTTGCAATGATCCGGCACCTGCTGGAAGTGCAGTTCAGGGTAATCGCAAAGCGCGCTTATAAAGCGCAGGGCTTGTACCCTGCGTTGCTCGTTGATCGCATCCAGTCGCTTGAGTTGCTGTCTGCCGACCGCGGCCAAGGCTTCGGGCATGCAATAGTTGCCAGGCCAGTGACCCGGTATCGGTTCAACAAGGTTGCCGCCTGCCGGTAACCAGTCCTGTGTCCGCTGTTGCGTAAACGGCCAGTTGCCCATCCATCGCATCCGTCGCGCCGCCGTACCTTGTTGCGGGTCGCGCACCGTCAACATTCCACCTTCCCCCAGTGTGGTGATGTTCTTATGTGATTGAAAGCTGAAGCAGCCAAAGTCCCCGATCGAACCAACTCGCTTACCCTTGTAGATAGCCCCAGGCGCCTGTGCGCAATCTTCGATTACAACGATGTTGTGTTTGGCGGCCAACTCCATGATCGCGTCCATGTTCGCCGGCATTCCATATAGGTGGACGACCACGATCACTTTGGTCCGGTCCGTGATCAGTGATTCGATCGACTCATCGCTGACCGTCCGCGTATCAGAATCAATATCCGCCCACTTGATTGCTGCACCAGTCTTGGCAAACGGCACCACCGTGGCCACGTAAGTATGGGCAGGAACGATCGCCTCGTCACCACTTTGCAGGTCGGACAGGATGGCTGCCAACTCCAGTGCCGAGGAGCAGGTATTAACTGACACCGCGTCACCACAACCCATCATTTCGATAAATGCTTTTTCGAACGCTTCGCCTTCCACGCCGCCGGTCGGGCCAATTGCATAGCTCGATGCGTTATGAACCACGTCCAGCAGAGCCTTTTCGTCCTCCGCGTCCAGGCGTGTCTGGATCCCCGGCATGGCAATCAGGTCAAGATCCGAAGTTGCTTGTACACCCATGCCCATTTATTCCATTAACGATGTTTGTCGTCAAATACGTCGTTCAAAAAAACAATTCAAGTAGAAGTTGACGCAGGTATTTACCAATCAGGATTTTCTATCGTTAGCCACGATACGCTGGAGCATGGGCAGTATACCTTCCTCAATCACTTGGTCCCATCCCATGTCGGCAACCAGCCCCTGTCCGGACTCGATCAACGCTTTTCGCTGTGTCTGTGACCACGGCAGTCGTCGCATCAGTTCATCGGCGACTAGCAGAGCCTCTGTTTCTTCGATCTCTTCTCGCTGCTGGCTGGTCATGGCTTTAAGCTGGTTGATCGTCGTGTTTCCTGCTTCGCCGCCGCCGAGCCTGGTGAAGTCGGCCGCAATGACGTTGAGGGCGCCCTGGCCTTTCGTGACGTGGCGGACAAAACCTTCGCAGCCACAGATGCTGGAGATGACGCAAATGGCGCCAGCCCCCAGCGGTTCGAGTGGACTGATGCCGAACGGTTCGTAAGTAGCCATGCCGAACTCGACGTCCGTTGCCCGCCGCAGGTCAGCAATGGTCATTTTGGCAGGCAGCCGCTGGCCAATGCATTGTTGTGACCAGCCGAACTGATTGACCAGCACCACCTGCACCGCGTCGTGCCCGTCATTGAAAGCGGCAATGTTCTGGTAAAGATTTTGCTCGGGACCGACTAGGTCGGGATAATTGTCTTGATGTCTGCGCGGCCAACCATAGTCCTTCTCCATTGTCAAGATGTCCTGGTGACAGCGAACACCGGCAGCGCTGGTCAGAATATAAAGCACGCCCGTCTTGTTCTGTTGAGTCAATTGCCGGTCTAGATTGTGGCATACTTTCAAGTCGCGCCACAAACCCTTGCTGATCACTGGTCGCGTTACGTGGGTCATGAGCACGTCCGGTTCGTGTCCCAACAGCGTCCTGGAATAGTCCGCCAGCATCTTTCGGCTGGCCATCTTGCTGTCAAGGTCCACCTTCCCTGACGGGATGCCGTTGTAGACCAGGTCGATGGGGCGATCGCGGAACTGGCTGTCAAGAAACAGAAGCTCATCACATGTGCGGTCGCCCACAGCGATGATGCTGTCGCAAAGATGCGCCCGCTTGATCAGAACGTGGCGAAAAAGGTGTTCCAGATCACCGAACACGTCGTGTGCGTAAAGTTTCTGCCTGCGTGCTTGATCAAGCACGTTGTAAAACATGGTGTCATGGCCCGGGTTGTTCTCCACAAGGTGGCGGGCAGTGGCGCATTCGTGGGCGTAAAAAACCGTGCGAAATCGCTCCTGTCCGTCGAGTATTGCCTGTAAGGCCGTGGCCATGCCCATGAACTCATGGCTGATCAGCACGCACGGAAGCTCATCGTCATCCAGCAGCGCAACCAGCGCGTAGTAGGCCGGCTCGGCCAGTCGAGCGTATTCCTCGAAATCCCAAACTTTCTCATATTCGCTTGAGTTGATGCCGAACGTTTTCCACAGCCGCCACTTGAACGCGTTGAGCCGGTCGAGATTGATCCCAAGCACGTCGAGAAGCAGCACCTCCGCTTCACCGGTTCGGTCGTCGCCCGGTACGTGGTACCGGCGCGTGCCGTAGACGATGGCGATGTTAAATGCCGACTCGATGTGCTGAAACCTGGTGGCCAAGTTTTTACGATCGATCTGGTCGATCGAACTATACAGCACCTGTCCGGCTTCACCTAGCCGTGCCTCCGGATCGATGTGCTCTCGTGTCTGTGTCGGGCCGATCAGGATCGAACGGTCCACAACCTGCTGATACACGGGGCTGGTTATCAACCCACACAAGACCGTGCCGATGCCGCCGAGGTGTTCCACGGCTTCATGCGTCACGTGAGCGAGGGTAAAGGAATCGCGGACCATAGGTACAAAATTAGGTGATCATGGCCACGGACGAGGATAGGCATCATCCCGGCGGCAGGTCCCTTGGCTTTTCCACGCCCGGTTCATCGGTCGGGTCCGGTGACACGCCGCGATCGGAAGCACTGTTGCCACGCGGCATGGCAATCACGCCCGTTCTCGCCAGTTCCACGATACCGTAAGGTTCGATCATGGCGATAAACGCTTCCAATTTATCCTCTGAGCCGCTCAGCTCAATCATCACCCTCTGCTGGCTCACATCGACCACCTTGGCGCGAAACAGGTTGGCCAGTTCGATCAACTCACTTCTTTTTGAATCCGCTTCGCCGCCCGTTGAGACCTGTACCAGCAACAGGTCACGCTCGACGTAGGACACGTTTGAGTAGTCTACGACCTTGACCACTGGCACCAGTTTGTGCAGTTGCTTGCGCACCTGTTCCAACACGGCGGCGCTGCCGCTGACCACGATCGTCATGCGCGACAACTGCGGGTTCTCCGTGCGCCCGACCACCAGGCTGTCGATATTAAACCCTCGTGCCGCAAACATGCCCGATACCTGTGCCAGCACGCCGGGCTCATTGGTTACCAGTGCCGCGATTACATGACGCATAATCTGATGTTTATCATCGCCCATGGCAGTGGACATCCTACCGAATTTTGCCGGTTTTGTTTAGTCGCCAGACGAAGGCGAGCGTGTTTTGCCATACTTCTTCTTGCCCTTGATGCCCGGTGTGCCGGGCTTGTATTTTTGACAACTCGATTTGCCTTTGCCAATCCGCGGTGCCGATTCCAGTTCGCTGATCTGATCTCGCAGCATGGCCGCCCGCTCAAATCCCAAACCTTCTGCAGCCTTGAGCATGGCTTTTTCCAGTTCCGCGATCATCTCGCCACGGTCAAATTCCCATTCGTCTTTTGCGCCCACCGCGGCCTGCGCCGTCTGGCGGGTCCGCAGTTCCTGTTCGATGCCACGGCGAATCGCCTTTTCCACCGTGGTTGGCGTGATGCCGTGTTTTCGGTTGAATTCAATCTGTCTTTCACGGCGGCGGTTGGTTTCTTCAATCGCCTGTTGCATGGCCGGCGTTACCTTATCGGCATAAAGAATGACCAGGGCGTTCACATTGCGGGCAGCGCGGCCGATCTGCTGGATCAGGCTTGTTGTGCTACGCAGAAAACCCGCCTTGTCTGCATCAAAAATCGCCACCAATGACACCTCGGGTAGGTCCAGTCCCTCACGCAGCAGGTTCACGCCGATCAGCACGTCAAATTCACCTTCGCGTAGATTGCGTAGGATCAACATCCGGTCCAGCGTGTCGATTTCACTGTGCAGGTATCGGCATCGCAGTTCCTGATCGGCCAGGTAGGACGACAGGTCCTCGGCTAGGCGTTTGGTCAGTGTCGTGGCCAGTATCCGCTCACCACTGGCAGCCCGTGTTCGAGCTATCTCGATCAGGTCGGGTACCTGCGTCGCCGCCGGACGCACCTCGATTTGAGGGTCTACTAGACCAGTGGGGCGGATCAACTGCTCGACCACCGCGCCTTGAGTGCATTGCAATTCATACGGTCCGGGCGTGGCGCTGACGAAAATCACCTGCGGCCAAATATTTTCGATTTCTTCAAAACGCAACGGCCGGTTGTCCATCGCACTGGGCAAACGAAATCCATGATCCACAAGCACACGCTTGCGGCTCTGGTCGCCGTTATACATCGCACGCAACTGGGGTATTGCCACGTGACTTTCGTCGATAAACAGGAGCCAATCGTCTGCGGGAAAGTAATCCAGCAGCGTGTACGGCTTGCTGCCGGCCGTTCTTCCGTCCAGATGCCGGCTGTAATTTTCAATTCCCGAGCAGTAACCGACCTCCTGGATCATCTCCATGTCGTATTTTGTCCTCGCCATCAGACGCTGGGCTTCCAGCAGTTTGCCGGCCATGCGTAGTTCCATGTGCTGCTGCTTCAATTCCTCCTCAATCGACTCAATCGCCTTTTCTATCTGCTGTTCGGCAATCACGTAATGCACCGCTGGGTAGATAAACACCTGCGTTTCGTCGGTCAGCAGTTCACCGGTTAGAGGGTCGATCAGTTGAAGACCGTCCACCTCTTCACCGAACAGTTCGATACGGCAGGCATATTCTTCGCCGGCGAGAAACACCTCCACCACATCACCTCGCACGCGATAAGTACCGCGGGTGAAATCCATATCCGCTCGCTTGTATTGCAGATCATTAAGCGCCAGGAAAAAGTCGCGGCGCTGCAGCGGTTGGCCCTTGGTTACACTGATGACCGAACGTTTGTACTCGTCCGGAGAGCCAAGCCCAAAAATGCAGGACACGCTGGCCACGATGATCACGTCCTGCCGACTGACCAGTTCTGAAGTCGCCGCCAGCCGAAGCCGGTCCAGGTCATCGTTGCGCGACGCATCCTTCTCTATGTAAATATCTCTCTGGGGGATGTACGCTTCCGGCTGATAGTAGTCATAGTAGCTGACGAAATAGCTGACGGCATTGTTGGGAAATAGCTCGCGAAATTCTTCGTAAAGCTGTGCCGCCAGTGTCTTGTTATGACTGATAACCAGGGTCGGTTTGTTCACCCGTGCGATCGTGTGCGCCATGGTGAACGTCTTGCCTGAACCAGTAACCCCCATGAGTGTCTGGTGTTTGTCGCCTCGTTCAATACCCTGGACAAGGGCATCGATCGCC
>CAUZAW010000074.1:0-11721 GCA_963577735.1 Phycisphaerae bacterium
GGCCACCCACTTGAGGCTAGAACCCTGAAGGTTGCAAAATCCCAGCAGCGTCAGCAGTCGCTCCAGCCAACGCGGACAAACGAAACTGCGATGGGTCAACAGGCGGTGATAGCCAACGTTGATGCCCAGTGTGCCAAACACATACGTCCCTACGCAGGCCATGATCAGCCCTGACCATGAAAAGAACCAGGGCATCACTGCAGCCACGGCAACAATGTGCAGGCCAAGCAAGGCGGTCGTAGTAAACCATTGCAGACGCAGACTCTTAACTTCTTCGGGTCGTAGTAGTGTCGTTTTGCGGCTTGTGACCGTGGGCATTTCGGGCCTCGGAGCTGTTTCTTGCAACACGGTGGGCGTGGCAGGAGGATTATTGGTTTGTGTCATGAATCACCCAAATAAATTGGAAACAATATCACGATGGACCTGCTGGCCGGGTAATCCACTTGGCACCGTGGCAGGGCATATCATACAGCCTCGAATCAACAATGTTTCGAAGCGTCGATTATAGCTGATTACGACGTTACACCAAGACCATTATCGGTATTTGCCTATATTTCTCACTTGTATTGCGGCCATGGGCAACAACCGCCCCTAAAACGGGTATAAACCGATCGTCACCTTGCAATGCGTTACCATTTTCGTGGCTCACGTAGAAAAAAGCACGGCTGCTTACCGCCCCGTGCCGGGCCTCACGGCCTGTGGCGAGTTGCTCGACCCCGACGGCCTAACGATATGCCCTTCGGCAGCCGGAGCCAACAACTTCGCTTTCAAGTGCGCATGTTGTCCGTACTGATTGAGGAACTATACTATTTGCCTCGGTCATGGATATACCTTTGCTGACCTACATCATCGAGATCATCATTACCCCGCCCGTTCACAGGTAGGGCCGGCGATTTTTTCAGCCACTACAAGCCCTGCCGGATGGTAGGGTTTTTTGTTTGCACGAAGGACGATAGGCGTCATGCCCCAAGAGCAGGCCAAACAAGCCAATTACAAGTCCACACTCAATCTACCCAAGACCAGCCTGCCCATGAAGGCCAATCTGGTCCAGAATGAGCCGACGACGCTCAAGCAATGGCAGAATCAGAACCTGTACGCCAAGATTCGACAGGCCCGGGCCGGATCACCCAAGTATATTTTTCACGATGGGCCGCCTTATGCCAACGGGTCGATTCACCTGGGGCACCTGCTCAACAAAGCACTGAAGGATTTCGTCGTCCGCTCCAAAACCATGGCCGGCTACGACTGCCCGTACGTGCCCGGCTGGGATTGCCACGGACTGCCCATCGAGCACAAGGTGATGCAGGATCTGGATGACAAAGCCGCCGACATGGTACCTATACAGATCCGTAAGCGGTGCCGTAACTATGCCGAAAAGTTCGTCAAACTCCAGTCCAAACAGATGCAGCGCTTGCTGACGCTGGCCGATTACGATAAGCCCTACCTAACCATGCACCCGGCATACGAAGCGGCGACGTTAAACGTGTTCGCCGAACTGGTTGCCAAGGGCCTGGTCTACCGCATGAAAAAGTCCGTGCACTGGTCGATCGAACACCGCACCGCCCTGGCCGAGGCTGAACTGGAGTACTACGACCGGCAGGACACGAGCATCTACGCGATGTTTGAAATCGAAAGCCCGGCCATCCTGCCCGAGACGCTCAATGCGCCGGCCAACGAACCGGTGCACCTTATGATCTGGACAACCACGCCCTGGACCCTTCCCTCGAACATGGCGGTGGCGGTCGACCAGACGGCAACCTATGCCCTTTACCGCTTCGAACATAACGGCGACACGCACCATGCGATCCTCGCGGAACAACTTGCGCGCGAGGTCTTGACGCAAGGCGGTGCAGTACATTTTGAGCAAGTTGGTGTTTGCGCCGGCAACGACCTTAAAAAAGCGAATACTCAATACCACCACCCACTCCAACCGTGGCGGTGCCCCGTACTGACCGCTGACTTCGTCACCATGGATAACGGTACCGGCCTAGTACACAACGCCCCGGGGCACGGCGTTGAAGACTTCGAAATGGGCAGGACTAATCGCCTGTACTTTCATCATGCCGATGACGGGCCCACCCGGGTCTGCTGGGTAGCACCGGAACAACACGAGCAATCGCCACCTCCTGATCCGGACATCTATTGCCCTGTCCAAGAAGATGGGACATACGACGAGTCGGTTCCGCAATCACTGCGTGGCGTACTCGTATGGGATGCCAACCAGATAGTCGTCGATCATCTGCGTGCAAACAGCCGGTTGTTTCATGACCACCAATTCACGCACAGCTACCCACACGACTGGAGAAGCAAAAAACCAATCATATTTCGCGCCACGGAACAATGGTTTCTTGTTGTCACATCGGAATCTCACAAAAAAGTACAGCTCGGTGATGCGTCTTTGCGTGAAGCCCTCGACAAGCATCCAGAGGAGCAGCCACCTAAACCGGCAAAAATTATGGAGCGGTCTTTGCAGGCGTTGGCGCTTGAATCGATCCAGCATGTCCAATTCATTCCCGCCTGGGGCCGCAATCGGATGCGGGGGATGCTGGAATCGCGACCGGACTGGTGCCTGTCACGGCAGAGGGCTTGGGGGCTACCGATCCCGGCATTTTTTAATGACCGCGGCGACTACTTGCTTACGGCGGCCTCTGTGCGCGCCGTGGCCGATAAATTGGCCGAGCACGGATCAGACTATTGGTTCAAGGTCGAGGCCCGCGAGTTGCTCGAAGGATATGACCCCAACCATGATCACGATGCGCCAGATTGGGCAAGTGAGGCTTTGCGCAGCGGACAACTGCACAAGGCCACGGACATCTTCGACGTCTGGTTCGAATCCGGTTCATCGTGGAACGCGGTGATGCTCCATCGTTTTGGCGATGACGGTTTCCCCGCCGACTTGTATCTGGAGGGCTCGGACCAGCATCGTGGCTGGTTCCAGCTTTCCATGCTGCCGGCCCTGGGAATAAAGGGCCAGCCACCTTTCAAGACCGTGCTCACACACGGATTCATGGTCGACAAGGACGGCCACGCGCTCTCCAAGAGCAAGGGACACACCATCGAGGGCTTGCTCGACAACTATGGTGTGGATGTGTTGCGCTGGTGGGTCAGCACGCTGAACGTCGACAATGACATCAAGGTCGACGACCAATTTTTCGATCTAGCCGGCGAGCAGTTTCGCAAAGTGCGCAACACGCTGCGCTACCTGCTCAGCAATCTCGCGGACTACGACAACGCCGCTGATCGCCATACCTTCACCAATGATGACGCAACGAGTATGGATGCGTGGGCACTGGACGAACTGGGAAAATTGGTGATGGCCGTCTGTGACAGTTACGAGCAGCTCAATTTTCGCCGGGCAAGTGAAGCGATTTTTCACTTTTGCAATGACACCATGTCAGCCATTTACCTGATGGCGGCCAAGGACCGTCTTTACTGTGACAAGCCGGGCAGCCCACGGCGGCGGCGCTGCCAGACAGCGTTGCGCGACATTGCCGACACCCTGATCCGATTGCTGGCAACGATCATGCCTCACACCGCCGACGAGGCGTGGCACGCACTGCACGGCCCCAACACGGACAGCGTTCATCTTCAACTACTGCCCCAGCAACCGGCGGCCAAAGCGGACCGCCGCTGGGCCACCATCATGGTTGCACGCAGCCAATGGCTCAAGGCCATCGAGGATGCCCGGCAGCGGATGGCATTCGACAATCCTCTGGATTGCGGATTGTTGGTACCTGCCGATGCCGGGTTGGCGGGCTTCGACCTTGTCGACCTAGCGGACCTGTGCGGCATCAGCCGATTCGAGTTCAGCGACGACACCAAGGTGGCACAAGTAACCGATCTGCGCGACGAGGCTCGCTGCCAGCGGTCATGGAAGCGTGACGGCACAGTCAAGCCACGCAGCGATGGCGGCTTGCTTTCAGATCGGGACGCTGACGCCACCGGTCTGTGAAGCAGGGCCGCTAAATGGGCGGTGGGTTTGTGTCGATGAGTTTATTGGATAATCCTGACCGGTTACGGGGAGAAACAGCCATGGCCGTTGAGATTCGCGAACTCCGGCCGGACGACCACGACAACGTCCGGAGATTATGGCAGAGCCTAAGCGGCAGTGAGAACGACATCCGGCAACTGCTCAGCCACCAGACGGGCCTCAGCATTATCGCCTGCCAGGGGGACGGGGTAATTGGCACCGTTCTGTGCCGTTACGATGAGCACGGCTACCAGTATCATGTCGCGGTCGGCGATGACTGGGCCAATGCCAAACTGGCACGGGAAATGGTGAACAAGGCAATGCGTAGATTCCTGGCCAAGAACCGGAAAAAGTGCCACATCCACTTGACGGGCCGGCCCAATATGAACGACGAATTTTGGCAGGGGGCCAAATGGTGCCCCAAAGCCGACTGGATACATATCCCCGCCGTCGGTTGAATGAGCCACGTACGGTGATCATCACTCTTCTTTTCAAATCTTCGGTAACACGTGTTGCCTCCATGCCTCACGGTGTTAACCACGGCCGTTCTCGTGTCGATGTAATGCTATAGATGTCGACTCAACACAACAATCCGTTGCAACACGTTGTCGATGAACACGCCCCATCAGGACCGATAAGTAATCCCACCGCGTCAGCAGGCTTCGCTCATGAACTGGCCAACCTGCTGGACGCGGGCCTGCGCAACGTTGGACTGGTTCTTGCCAGCCTGCGCAACGACGAAGGGCTGACAGGGCAAAATGCCAGTGGTGATAACGCTGCACATCGATTGGAATCGGCAAACCAAGTACTCAGGCAAATGGCACAACTGCTGGAGCGGTGGATTCGCGACAGCCGCGTGGGCCACGACCTTTTCATTACCCAACGCACGCTGGGCGAAACCGTCCAGTACGCGGTGGATACACTTGCAGCCGCCGCGGAGGATGCCAAGGTCGCCATACAAGTAGACATTGCCGCGGACGCGGCGAAACTGCCGGCTGGGGCGATCTACCCAGTAATCGCCAATGCTTTGCGCAACAGTATTGAGGCCTTGCAAGGCAACGAAAGCAGGGCCTCCCGCGGCGCGTCCATACAAATTCACGGTGCCTTGAAAAACCGGCAGATCGTGCTGCGCTTAATCGACAACGGTCCGGGCCTCGCCCCGGCCGTCCTCGAAAACGACGGGTCATTTCGATTCGGCGTATCCACCAAACCTGCCGGACACGGATTGGGTCTGGCGATGTCTGCCGAAATCGTACGGAAACTGGGTGGCCGACTGGAGATTGAAAACGTGCCTGGCGGCGGGGTAGCGTTGACCGTCATCTACCGCAACGACGACGCCTCTGGTCGTAAAATTTGAATATTTGCCATGATCGACGACACACGCATTTTGATTGTCGATGACGATCCGATCGTCGCTGATTCCATCGCCGAGTTCCTTTCCCGCGAAGGCTATCCCACTGCCACGGCGGGCGACGGGGCTGAAGCGATGGACCTGATCGAACGGGCCACTGAAAATGGCAACGCCAACGGTCAGCATATCGGACTGGTCATCGCTGACATGAACATGCCCCGCTGCGACGGCATGGAAATGCTCAAGGCTCTCCGCAAGGAACACGAGTCGGTGGCAGTCATCATGATCACCGGTTTCGGCAAGATCGAAACCGCTGTCGAGGCCATCAAGCTCGGCGCAGTCGACTACCTGACCAAGCCAATCATTGAAGACGAGTTGTGCATCGCCGTGGGCCGGGCCGTGCAGCAGCATACGCTACTGGCTGAAAACCAGGTCCTGCGCAATCAGCTCAACCAGCGCTACGGACTGGACAACATTGTAGGTGCCGACTACCGCATGCAGAAAATTTACGAGTTAATCGAAGCCGTGGCAGAGAGCAAAACCACGGTTCTGCTCGAAGGCGACAGCGGCACGGGCAAGTCCATGGTCGCCCACGCCATCCACGCGCACAGCCCCCGCCGAACCGGGCCGTTTGCCACGTTTTCCTGTGGCTCCATTCCCGAAACGCTTTTGGAAAGCGAGCTGTTCGGACATGTAAAGGGCGCCTTTACTAGCGCTGATACAGATAAACCCGGAAAAATTCTCGCAGCCGACGGCGGTACGCTGTTTATTGACGAGATCAATAGTGCCACGCCGGCATTGCAACTCAAGTTGCTGCGGGTGATCCAGGAAAAGCAATTCGAGCCGGTAGGCTCCACGCAAACGCGGCAGGTGGATGTGCGCTTTGTTCTGTCAAGCAACCAACCGCTCAAAGAACTGGTCGACGCAGGCCAATTCCGCGAAGACCTGTTTTACCGTATCAATGTCGTTTGCATCGTGATGCCTTCTCTGCACCAGCGTATCAGCGATATTCCCCTGCTCGTCGAATGCTTTTTGAATAAGTACAGCAAGGAAACAGGCAAGCAACGGCAATTCTCTGACGATGCAATTGAAGCCCTAGGCCATTACCACTGGCCCGGCAACGTGCGGGAATTGGAAAATGTTGTGGAACGGGCCGTGGTCCTAAGCGGTCAGCCTCAGATCGAACTCAAAGACCTGCCCGACCACCTCTTGGCCGCTACGCCGGCCATCACTGCGTCCGGTAACGGCGATGCTGCAATAAACGCCCATATCGGCGCCCTTGCTAACGGTTGGACGCCCATGCCACTGCACCAGGCCCTTGCCGACCCAGAACGCCTGATTCTCCTCGCGGCCCTTGAGGCCAACAACTGGAACCGCCAAGAAACGGCTCGACAACTCGACATCAACCGCACCACGCTCTATAAAAAAGTCAAGCAGTACCAACTCGACCAGCCCGCCTAAGTCCTTTCGGCCCACAGCCCTTGCAAAACTCATCCGGTTGCAAACCCTTTGCGTCAAGAGCTAGAATAGACTGCCATTAGAGAAACTGGTCATGCTCAGCGACGAACAACTGCGCCACTTCAACAAGCTCGGCTTTATCGTGCTGCATGATTTTTTTTCGCGCGATGAATTGAAAATCCTGATCGATGAGTTTGAGGTCGGCGTTGCCCATGTCAGCGCCCATGAACCGTGTGATGGTTCAAAATTTCACTGCTTCTCCATGCTCGGCGACGATACGCCCTATAGCGCCTCTATGTTGGAAGACCAGCGTTTCCTCGCCATCGCCAAGCAAACTTTCGGCAACGACATTATCGGGTTCATGCACTTAGCCTACCGGTATGCGGCCGGAGGCACGGAATGGCACGCCAACGACGGGTCCATTACCCATTCCAACGAGTTCGGCTTCGGCCCAAAATTCCAGTGGCCGCTGCACGAACCGGTCCGTGCCGATACGGGCGCACTGCGGGTAATCCCCGGTTCGCACCGGCCAGAGCTCCACAAGCAAATTGCCCGGTCCGAAGCAGCCGGATTGCTCAAACAGGCGGACCAAGTCCCCTCCCATGCGTGCGAAGCCAATCCAGGCGATGTTGTATTTTTCGACAGCCGTATCTACCACGGAACATGGAGCCCGCCGGACGGACCGGGCGATCGCAAGGTCGCTGCCATCATGTATTACCAGGGGCCAAAGACGCCACAGGATCATGTGATCATGCGTGAAACATTGGCTGGATATTTCAATAATCCGCCTGGTAGTCCATGGGACGCTGTACCCTTCAAGCAATGGCTTGCCAACAAACCCCGCAATGCTGCTCGCCAGCAGTGGACCGACGCCGCTAGTTACATCAGCAACCTAACTGACACGCAAATAGGCATGCGTAGAGAAAGGGAGCCATCTACGGGCCAGTTCCGATTCGTTCCCGTTGAATCAGCATAACCGGTACCAACAGATTGGGAATCCGGGATCAGAGATAGTGCACTTCCGATGAACAAGTTCTCACCAAACACGGCCAAACCCTCCGCAACGGCATTGCGCGGCGTGGTGCCGCGTTCTTCCGGGTCGGGCAGTGCCAAGCCGTTACTGGTGGAAATCGCTTGGGAAGCATGTAACCAGATTGGTGGCATTTACACAGTGCTGCGCTCGAAGGCGTCGAGCATGGTCGACAAGTGGAAGGACCGGTATTGCCTGATTGGACCGTACAACGCGCAAACAGCGACAGTCGAATTTGAACCGGCCCCACTGCTGGGGCCGATGGGCCAAGCGGTCAAACAGATGCAGACGCAGGGTATTGAAATCCATTTTGGCCGGTGGCTGGTTACAAGTCGGCCCTACGTGGTGCTTATAAACCAACAAGGATTTTTCGATAATTTGCACGAAATCAAGTACCGCCTGTGGCAGGACCACCACATCCCGTTACCAACCGACGATGCGTTGCTCAACAACGTGGTGGCGTTTGGCGAGGCGTGCAAACAGTTGCTCATGCTGCTGGCCGAGAGCGAATCGCCACGACGCAAGATCGTAGCGCATTTCCACGAATGGATGGCCGCGACAGCGGTCCCGATGCTGCGCCGTGACCACTGGCCGGGCACGATCGTGTTTACTACACACGCCACGCAACTGGGCCGGTACCTGGCGATGCATGATGAGCATTTCTATGAGAACCTGCCCCATTACGATGCGTCGCACGAGGCCGCCAAGTACCTTGTCGAAGCACAGCACGGCATCGAACGGGCGGCAACGCACGGGGCACACGTGTTTACGACAGTATCGGACATAACGGGGCAGGAATGCCGACATCTTCTGGAGCGCAAACCGGACCTGCTGCTGCCCAACGGGATAAACACGCAACGAATCACTGCCCTGCATGAACTGCAGAACCTGCACCGAAAGTTCAAGGAAAAAATACACGAGTTTACCATCGGCCATTTTTTTCCCAGTTACCATTTCGATCTGGATCACACGCTTTACTTTTTCACATCGGGTCGATTCGAATACCGCAACAAGGGCATGGACCTGACGATCGACGCGCTGGCGAAGTTGAACCACCAACTTCGGGCGACCGACAGTAAAAAGGTGGTGGTGGCGTTCATCGTGACGCGCCAGCCGGTCAAGTCGATCAGCGCCGCAGCATTACAATCGCGGGCGATGCTGGACGAGTTTCGCACGGCCGCGGAAACAATCGGTGAGGATCTGGGCAAAAAGCTGTTCCACGCCGCGGCCGAGGGGCGAATAGTGGATCTGAATTCCGTGGTGGACGAGTATTGGCTGCTGCGTCTGCGGCGTGCAATACACGCGTGGAAACGCGACCTGCCACCCGCGATTGTCACCCACGACATGATCAACGATGAACACGACCCGGTACTCAATCAGCTGCGCACCTGCGGGCTGTTCAACCAAGAGTGCGACCGGGTAAAGGTCATTTACCACCCGGACTTTATCAGCCCATCAAGCCCGCTGTTTGGCCTAGAGTACGAACAGTTTGTACGCGGCTGCCACCTGGGCCTGTTTCCCAGTTACTACGAGCCTTGGGGCTACACGCCTTTGGAATCAATAGCGCTTGGTGTGCCAGCGGTAACGAGCGATCTTTCCGGCTTCGGATCGTATTTCAAGCAGTTACTGCCCCACCACGAAGAAATGGGTATGCACGTGCTGAATCGCCGCGGTCGGCCCCTTCATGATGCGGCCGAAGCGCTGGCACACCGGATGCTGCGATTCTGCCAACTGAACCGGCGTCAACGCATCGCCCTGCGCAACACCGTTGAAAGCACGTCAGAACACTTCGACTGGAGTCACCTGAGCAAGTGTTACCACGAGGCCCACGAACTGGCGATGGACCGCGTGGTTTAGGGCAACAGCAACGCAACCGCATCCTCTAGGGGATTGACTCGGTGGTGTAGCGGTGGATTTGAATCGAGTCGGACCAGTAGTCAGCGGGCAACCCCGCTTTCATTTTCAAGTGTTCAAGAAACTTCTGCGGTTGCTCGATCTGCCGCCAGACATCGGGCAGGAATGTACCGCGATGCGTTGACTCGGTCAGGATCAGGCCGTCCACGCACGGTCTAATTTGGGCTAGCAGGTCGGCTTCCGATTCAAAATGAACCGGTTCGGGCTGACTGAGCATCGATATGTGGATATCGATGCATTCAAATTCTTCGCGGGCTAAGTGGGAAAAGCGTGGATCGGCGAAGGCCGCGGCAGCGGCGTTGCGACCGACATCTACTACCAACGGACGATGCATTTCCAGCGAGCCGATGCAACCGCGCAGCTTGTCTTCGATGCATAGGGTGACAAATGTAGCACAAACGGAACGTAGGTTGGGTGAAAAGTCGTCGGCATTGATCTCTAATGGAACGCATTGATACAACTCGTGCCTGATTGCGTTGCGTGCCACCTGTAGCAGGCAGTGGCGGTCGTCGTCGTCAAGATTGGCAGTAAGCTGACAGGTCACGGCGGTTGCTCCACAGATGGCGGTCGGGCAACACGTTGAGCATAACACGCATGGGTCGTCGGCCCAAGGAACAACGCCACGTGCCTCTCAAAGGCCGAAGGTTCTACCCTTGCCTGCGCGCTTGGCGGCATAGAGTTCAGTGTCGGCGACTTTGAGCAGTTCGCAGCCATTGGCAATCCCGTCTCGCTCCAGTGAGGCGATGCCGATGGACAGGTCAATGGCCGGGCCTTCGGGCAGGACAGTGCGCACGTGCTGTAGCAATAGAGATCGCAGTTGGTCGGTAAACCTAGACACACGATCAAGCGGACAAGAGGGCATCAGCACTACAAACTCGTCGCCTCCAAGACGGGCAACGTAATCGTTGTCCCTGGTGATGGCTCTAAATAATCCAGCAAGAAATATAAGAAGCCCGTCGCCGACCGCGTGCCCCTGGGTATCGTTGACAAGTTTGAAGTTGTCAATATCCACCATGACGCACACCAGTTCGTCACCAGCGGCCAAAATAGAATGGACCAACGGTTCAAGGTTTTCGTCGAGAAATCGTCGATTGGCCAGCCCAGTTAGGGCATCGCGCATCACAATGCGGCGAAGTCCACTAGTGGCTTTTTTCGTGGTGGTCGCCACACGGTGGTCGAAGGTTCTGCGAAGCTGAGCGGCTTCAAAACGATCACGCAACGCCGAGGTGGAGACATTGTGCAACACGCGAGAAATCTGTCCGATCTCGTCGGTTCGAGGCAGGGGCAACTGGGCTATCGACGTCGAACGGTCCTGGCAACTGAGATTCTCCAGTTTTTGCGCTACCTGTATCAAACGATAGAACGGCTGAATGATCCATAGATGAGCCAGCCATCCCAGGGCAATTGCAAGGACCGAAAGTCCAATACACAAAGGCCAGATGCGAAAGCCCAGTCGCGCCTCAACCAACCCGACAAGGCTTCCCCCTACCACAGCCAACAACAGCAGAAACAAAACTTTGTTACGTAGCGGTGCGTTACCCCACATACGCTGGATATTTCTGTCCACCCCAACGATGGGCGTAGCTCCGCTCCGCGGCGTCGGTTCGGTGAAAATCTGGCTCACACAGCCGCTATCGGGTCAATTCCAAGATGAGTTTGGCGATCCTTGCCGACCGGTGGCAAACAGCACCGCCATCAGGCTAAGAAGGGCCGGCGATGAAGGGCGGTTTATCGGGATCGGCTGGAAGTTCTAGGCGTTCGATGCTGGTCGCCCGACGGGTCTCGGTATCAATTTCGATGATCACGCCGTTCAGGCGTGGGTCACCGTGGGCAACATCAAACGGGGCGGGCATGGCAGTAGTCATTTGGGCCAACACGCGATCGATGCGACGACCGATAATCGAATGGTGCGGACCGCACATCCCCAAGTCTGTAATGTATGCGGTTCCGTGGGGCAGAATCCGGGCATCGGCGGTCGGAACGTGGGTGTGTGAACCA
>CAUZAW010000075.1:0-11550 GCA_963577735.1 Phycisphaerae bacterium
ACCGAGATCATGCCGCATGTTCCATGGCGGGTCATCAATGCAAATCCTCTTGCGATCTGTCATCGGCCACCATCCCCGAACAGCAAAAGCACTGCTGTCCCACGCAACTTGAATCATCGCCTCAGCACCCGGCCCCACCGAAGGACGAGGGCACGCCGTGTGATGGCCAGTGTGGCTGCCATTGCTGGCTTGTCGTATGTACGTCAGCCCTGGCAACATTCAATCCATCAGAAGCTGGATTGCCGAACCTATCGTCGAAATTTTTCGGGGCCATGATTGAATCGTTCATACCATTTCTTTGGGTTGATTCCCTGCTACGACCTCCGCAGTTCTAACAGTAGTCATCGCGTTTGTCGTTGCTATTCGTTCGGTGAATTGAATGGCGACGCCTTGGTCAATCGTAATACAAGCGAGGTCCGCGCGGAGGCTTGTTCCGCACTGGCCGATTTCATGCAACTCTTAAACAAAGTTGTAGGTGCATTAACATGCATGCTCTATTTAATACCTCCAAGGATCCAACACTGAATCCGGTGCCGGCGCCGAATCGTCACCTGTTGACACGCGTCGTATTGCCAATTGGGATCTTGCTGGTGGCCTTTGGCCTTCTTGCATACGCCGCACGTCACACCTTCTGGCCAGCCCAACTGGTTGAAGTCGTACGGGTCGTCCCGAGATCGGGACAGCACCCACCAGGCAGCCATGTCGGCGCTGACACCCCATCAACCGTGGTCGCACAAGCGTCAGGATGGGTCGAGCCGGACCCGTATCCGATCTACGTCACGGCCTTGAGCGACGGGGTGATCGAAAAGCTCTTGGTGCTCGAAGGTGACAAGATCGAAGCCGACCAAGTTATCGCGGAAATGGTTGACGACGATGCTCTCCTCGCGGTCACACGCGCCGAAGCTGAACTTGCCCGGCAAAACGCCCTGCTCACAGCCGCTCAAACCAATTGGGACAAACCGGTAAATCTGGAGCGGGCGGTGGCGGTGAACAAGGCCCTGGTCGCCGAAGCGGAAGCCGAACTGGGCCAACACGAAGCCACGATCGCCCAACAACGCGCTAAACATGAGGAATTTAAGGCAGCCTACAATCGCCTGAGTCGGCTAGGCCCCCAAGCCGTCGCCGCTTTAAAAGTCGAACAAACGCAATACCAAATGGAAGCACAAAAAGCGTTGGTCGAATCGACCGAAAAGCAGCTTCTCGTGCTGCAATCGCAAGCCAAGAGATTCAAAGCCGAACTGAAGGCCGCGGAATCTAACCTGCAACTACGCGTAGCCCAACGCCAGGCCTTGGGTGAAGCCCAGGCCACCGTTCAAAACGCCAAGGGTTCACTCGACGAAGCCAATCTCTGGCTTGCCCGGACCAAGATCGTCAGCCCCGCACCAGGCGTCGTGATGAACCGAATGGTTGCGCCTGGTTCAAAAGTGATGTTCAACATGGAGTCGCCTCACTCAGCACATGTGGCCCACCTTTACAACCCTGAAAAACTGCAGGTACGGGTTGATGTGCCTGCCGCCGATGCCGCCGGTGTCGGCGTGGGACAACAAGCCCAGATTATTGTGAATATTCTTCCGGACACCACATTCAATGGACGTGTCACCCGACTCGTACATGAAGCGGACATTGGGAAGAACACTCTGCAGGTCAAGGTGGCGATTGACAACCCCTCATCGCTGCTGAAACCAGACATGCTGGCCCGCGTGAAGTTTCTCGGACCTGATTCGCACACTACCGCCGATGGCGGCTCGGACTCATCATTCCTGGTCTTCGCCCCGATGCATGCGATTCAAGGCTCGGGCCGAACGGCTTCGGCCTGGCTCGTGACGGCCGGTGATTCCACAGTACGCCGCCAGGCAATCAGGCTGGGGGCATTGCGTGATGACGGCTGGGTGGCCGTGACCGACGGGCTGCAACCCGGTGATGTGCTGATCGTCAGCCCGGCCGAAGATCTCCAGGAAGGCCAACGCGTCAGGATTGCGACCAAAAACCAATGACCATGATCCAGTGTCAAAACCTGACCAAGATTTACACCAAGGGCATGGGCGAAATTCGCCCGTTGGATGGCTTGGATCTTGAGGTGCACAGCGGGCAATTCCTCGCCCTGATGGGCCCCAGTGGCAGTGGAAAGACCACGCTGTTAAACCTTATTGCAGGCATCGATCTACCAACCTCTGGAAGCCTGATAATTGATGGGCAGGACGTCTCAACACTATCCCGCCACCAGCTTGCCGAATGGCGGTCGCAATACATTGGATACATTTTTCAACTATACAACCTGGTGCCCGTTCTCACCGCCTACGAGAACGTTGAACTCCCCCTGCTGCTTCATCCAATGACCCGAAGGCAGAGGCAGGAACGCGTCGCGGCCTCGTTGGAACTTGTCGGCATCGCCGACCGACATGACCACTATCCGCGCCAGTTGTCCGGTGGCCAGGAACAACGAGTCGCTATTGCGAGGGCAATTGTCACGGATCCCAAGATCATCGTGGCCGATGAGCCCACGGGGGACCTGGACAAGCCTTCGGCTCACAACGTGATGGAGCTTCTGCAAAAGATCAACCGTGAATTGGGGACGACAATGATCATGGTCACGCACGATCCGGGAACATCACGCTATGCCCAAAAGACATTGCACCTGGACAAGGGACAACTCGTGACGCTGGATGACCAGGAGGCTCCAGCATGATCGCGCCACGATTCGTTCCCTTCGTGTTGAAGCAGGTCATCCGACACCCGTTGCGCACTATCCTGACCGTGGGCGGAGTGGCGACCGCAATGTTCCTGTTCGTTGCCGTACAGGCAATGCAGCGAGGTGTGCATGCGGCGACAGTTGAAGAGGCGGAGGACACCACGCTAGTGGTCTATCGTGAAGATCGCTTCTGCCCTTTCACGAGTCGTTTACCCCAGTATTACATGGATCAGATCGAAAGGATTGATGGCGTACGGACTGTGACGCCCATGAAGGTGGTGGTCAATAATTGCCGAACCAGCCTGGACGTGGTGACCTTTCGCGGTGTGCATGTCGCATCTTTCATTGAGCAGCATGCCTCGCAATTGCGCGTGATCGACGGCTCGACAGCCCAGTGGGAACACCGCAGCGACGCAGCCCTGCTGGGTGAGACCTTGGCCCGGCGCCGCGGACTGAATGTTGGCGACCGCTTCGACGCCGCCGGGGTGACCTCCTACGTGGCCGGTATCGTGCAATCCACTGAACCCCAAGTCGAGAACGCAGCCTACGTACACCTGGACTTCCTGCAGCAGGCCACTGACCGCACTCTCGGCATCGTGACCCAATTTAACGTCAAGGTGAATGAGCCGTCACAACTTGACGCTGTGGCTGCTGCCATCGACGACTTATTTCACACTGCAGAGGCCCCAACAACAACTCGATCAGAAAAGGCCTTCGTGTCCCACGTGGCAACTGACATGATCGAGCTAATCGAATCCACACGGTGGCTAGGTTACGGTTGTCTGGCAGCGGTGCTGGCGCTGGTCGGTAATGCCATCGTGCTCAGTGCTCAAGATCGGATCAAGGAGCACGCGATTCTTCAAACGCTGGGTTATAAGGGTGGACTGATCGGTCGCCTGATTATCAGTGAGGCAATCGTGGTCACCCTGATGGGTGGCACCGTCGGCAGCACCGTCGCGATGACAATCATCCACTGGACACGTTTGAGCATGTCGGCAGATGGCTTGAGCATTCCGATCGAAGCCAACCCATTTTTGTTCCTAGTTGGACTTCTCATTGCGGCCGCTCTCGGGATAGTAGCCGGGCTGGTTCCGGCATGGCAGGCCATGCGCCGGCCAATTGCCCATTGCTTTCGCGCCCTGTAATTCGTGAGCGATTCATGCGCCTTTTACCCTTCGATTATGCGATCCGGAACCTGGGACGATCGCCTCTGCGCCTGGCCATGAGCGTGGCGGGAAGCCTGCTGGTGGTTGTGCTTGTGATCACAGCGGCGGCGTTCGTGCGGGGCCTGGAGCGAAGCCTGATGGGTAGTGGCTCAACCCGGAATGTCATGCTGCTTGGTGCCGGCAGTGAGGAGAGCGTCGAGCGAAGTGAAATCAGTGCCTCGGTGCCCGGACAGGCCGCAGCCACAATCGCGGGTATTCAAGAGAAAATGAAAACACCCTTTATTTCACCGGAGGTACACGCCGCCTTGGCTGTAAGCACCAGCGAGAACAAGACAGCAAACGCACAAGCGATGTTTCGCGGTGTGCGACCGGAGGCCTTTCTCGTACACCCGCAAGTGCGTATCGTTGAAGGCCGAATGTTCCACCCGGGTAAAGATGAACTTATCGTAGGCCAACTGGCCGCCACACGCCTAGACCTGCCTCGCAAGCGGCTTGGTATCGGCAAAGACATCTGGGTAGATGGGCGCCGATGGATGATTGTCGGCCACTTTACAGCGCCACATACGGTCATGAATGCCGAAATCTGGTGTTCGTTGACCAACCTGCAAATCATGACACGACGTGATTCACTGTCCTGCGTTGTAATGACCCTGGGCCAAGGAGAATTCGCCGATGTGGATGCCTTTGCGTCGAAGCGACTTGACTTGGAACTGATCGCCATGCGCGAGACCGATTATTACCGAAAGCTGGTTGATTTCTATCAGCCGGTAGGCAAACTGGTCTGGGTTACGGCGATGCTGGTTGCGCTGGGTGGCATCTTCGGCGGCTTGAATACAATGTATGCGGCCTTTGCATCCCGCATCCGCGAGATCGGAATGTTGCAGTCAATCGGATTCTCGCGGATGGCAATTGTGGTCAGCTTTGTCGAAGAATCGGTGGTTGCTGCATCAGCGGGATCCGTGGTTGCCCTACTGGTTTGCATGGTATGGCTCGATGGGCTGGCTCTGCGATTTTCCATGGGTGCATTCGGAATGGTTCTGGATGCCCCAACGATTGCAATCGGCCTGGCAGCCGGGGTCTTGCTCGGATTGATCGGATCACTGCCACCGGCCGCACGTTGCCTCCGCATGCCGATCGCAGAATCTCTCAAAGCAACTTGATGAACTGTGGATATAAGGACACCATCCATGAATTACGTTCAACACATGAAAATCGCCGTGACATTAATGATCGCCAGCAGCCTGATACTGGGAAGCTGCGGGCAGGACAGTTCGTCTGATGTCGCCGATTCGATTAGCGACAGCAAGTCAGCCACGGTTTCGTTGCCTGACGGAATCTTCCTCAACAAGGCCCCGGAAGATACCACGCCGATTCCCGACTTAAAGATGACCGCCAAAGAAGGCGACGAAGTGCTCATCCATGTCGTGATCGGCGGGCGTGTCAGACCATTCGTCGACAATCGATCCATCATGATGGTGGTGCAAGCGACGATGTCCAATCCGTGCAATATTTCCGGCGACCACTGCAAAACACCTTGGGATTACTGTTGTACGCCTACTCAAACACTGACGAACAACTTGGCCACTGTGCAGATAATTGATGCACAGGGCCAACCATTAAAGGTCAACCTGGAAACGGCATCGCCACTGAAGCCAATGTCGACTTTACGCGTACAGGGCATAGTTGGCCCTCGCCCAGATAAACAGACACTGGTGGTCAATGCCACCGGCATCTATATCGAGAATGCCCCATAATGCAATTCCGATCCGCCACAATACGCGTCACGTTGCTAACGCCGGTCATGCTGGCGGCGTGCACATTTTCGCCGCTAACCGATGAGCGGATTGAATATCGTCCCCGGACCGATGCCCAGCCCGTACAGTATCCACAGAACGGGGCGCAACCAGGACCAGGCGAATCTGCTCGTGTTGGTGCAATTGTTAATGGGCTGGCATTGCACCAGGCCATTGCGTTGACACTGCTGCACAGCCCTGATCTGGCTGATTTTGCCTACAACGTTCGCGCGGCCGAAGCCCATGTGTTGCAGGCAGGACTAGGACCCAACCCACAGGTGCGAACATCGATCGAGAATCTTGGAGGGCCTGACGACGCAGGTAACACTTTCAAGAGGACCACCGTGGTATTAAGCCAAGTGATTGAACTGGCCGGCAAGCGCCGCAAGCGTCTGTCCCTGGCCGACAGCTCGCAACGCCTGGCCATGTGGGACTATGAAGACCAGCGTTTACAGGTCGTCACAGAAGTGACGCGGCGATACATCGCCGTGGTTGCCGCCCAACTACGCGTTGAGCAGGCTTTGCGTAGTACACGGACGGTGGAAAAAATGCAGACCATCGTCAACCAGCGTGCCGCAGCAGGGGTAATCCCCACATCGGCCCGCGACAAAGCCCTGGTGCGTGTGTCAGTCGAAGGCATCGAATTGGATCGACTCACCCAGCAACTCGAAGCGGCACGCCAGACACTGGCCGCTTCATGGTCCGGCACAACGTCCGACTTTGGCCCGGCGGATGGAACATTCCCTGCGTCGACCGCCCTGCCGGACAAACAGGTGCTCCTGGAACGCGCCCGCCGGCATCCCCGCCTTGCCCGGTGGGCCGATGAATACCAACACCGTCAGCATGCACTCAGTCTGGCCCAGGCGTATGGGGTCCCTGATCTTTCCATAGGCGCTGGCGTCCGCCACTTCCCCAACGCCGACGATACCGCAGCATTGATCCAATTCACCGTGCCGCTGGCTTTATTCGATCGCAACCAGGGTCACGTGCTGGAATCGCGTTTCAAATTTGCCCAAGCTGATGCCCAGAAGAAAGCCGCGCAGGCGGACCTGCAGGAGGAGATAGCTCGTGCTTATGCCGACGCACATTCCGCGCAGTATGCCATTCAAACACTCGACGGCGAGACGCTTAGCGCCGCCCGCTCGGCCTTCGAATCTGCACAAGAGGCCTTTCGCATGGGCCAGACAGATTATCTCAGCGTTCTCGACGCCGAACGCACTTTGGTCAACATCCAGCGCCAACGCATCGATGCACTCGAGTTGTTCCACACCTCGGTTACTTCCTTGGAGGGATTGTCGGGCACACCACTGATGAACCAGCCGTCAGTTCAATAGTTTTTTTACATGCCCGACCAGCCGGTGGTCACGCGTACCAATCACAATTTGGGTTATTGCAGCGAAGCACATCGGCTGGTCAGCAATAAGTTTCACAACCGCATCAATCACCATCTTGCCGTCGACCAGTTGAAGCCATGGCCGAAGTTGTGGCAGAACCTTCGGTCAACCAGGGAAACAAAATTGGCAGACCAGTTCCTCGGCAACGTGGCCTCGGCATGGATCGGCAACAGCGTCGCTATAGCGGTGAAGAACTATCTGCAGGTAACTGAAGATCACTTCAAGCAGGCGGCGCAAAATGCGGCGCAGAAGTCGTCGGAAATGAGTGGAAATGAGCGGAAAGAAGAAACGGAGTCAAAAACTGAGTCTGATGCAAGTTTCGGTATTTGCAGGTATTTGCAGGAAGATTCGGCTTCGTTCATGTCGTTGAACGAAAACGTTAATGGGCGATATAGGACTCGAACTATACCCATATTCCCCGAGGAATACGCGAATTTCAAAACAAGCGACGCATAATCCGACGCATCGCTTGCACCTAACGGCATCCATTGCACCTGAGCTTCAACGTGTGATCGAGGCTTGGCCTGCGTTGCCAGCGAGAGTACGGCATGGGCTTCTGACGATCATCGACGCTGTTGGTGGTGATCTGGGCGAGGTCCACAGATAGGCTGCGGATATTCGCCATAAACCCCTGTGACCCCTATCGCTAGCCCCAGGGGCGAGACGCCCCGTGGTCCTCGTAGTGGTCAAGCCTCCTCTATTCGCTAACATGCGGCTTGCCCCCCCCTCCCCATAGTCTCGACCTGGCGCGAATGCGGGGACGGTGAAACACTGACACAGTCCTACCGCCGTATCGACCTTGATGATGCCTTGGCACGGTTGTGATGCCGAGCATCATCGGCACCATGGCCAGAAATGATGCCGAAAGGGGCAAAGATGAACGCACCGTTCAACACCACCTATACCGGTGAACAGCTTCATCATGTTGCCTTTCCCCTTGGTGGCATCGGAGCCGGCATGATCTGCCTGGAGGGCACGGGATCCTTGTCCCATGTCTCGCTGCGGCATGCACCCGATATACACCATGAACCATACATATTCTCGGCCATCTCGGTCATCGGCCGCCCCAAAGCCTCGCGTGTCCTGGAAGGACCGGTCCCCGGATGGAAGATCATGGGCCGCGGGGGTGGAGGCGGCGGTAGCGGCACGACGTATGGCCTGCCGCGTTTCAGCGACGCATCGTTTCGCTGCCGCTTTCCCTTTGCCACGGTCGATCTTTCCGATCCGGAGGTTCCACTCGACGTGGCCATCACCGGCTGGAGCCCATTTCAACCCGGTGATGCCGATGGCTCCAGTCTTCCCGCCGCGGCCCTAGAGTACCGGTTCACCAATCGCTGCTCGGAGGCGCTGGAAGCGGTTTTCAGCCACAACGCCAAGAATTTCATGGCCGTCGCCGGCGCTGATCCTTCCGTGCAACGTGCCCCGGGGGGCTTCATCCTCTCCTCAGCGGCATCCGAGAACCAGCCCTGGACTCGAGGCGATTTTTGCGCTGCGGTGACCGCCGATGACGCACGGGTGAATTGTGGCTGGTTCCGCGGGGGCTGGTGGGATGCCGGAACAATGGCCTGGCAGGATGTGGCACGGTCCGCCTGCCATGAGAAACCGCCGCCCACCGACGGGCCTCCGTCCCCGGGCGGAACCATCTTCGTGCCCCTAGCGCTGAAACCCGGTCAAGGCGTGACCATCACGCTCCAGTTTTCCTGGCATGTCCCGACCAGCAATTACCGGTACTGCAGCGAACGTGGCAAGGCACAGCTCGATGACACGAAATCCGAAGCGACACCGGGCCATTACCGAGCCTGGTACGTGGCACAGTTCAAGGACATCCACGCCGTCTCTACCTTCTGGCGCGACCGCTATCCGGAACTGCGTAAAAACGCGATGCGGTTTCGCCGCTGCTTCTATGATTCAACGCTGCCGCCGGAAGTGATTGAAGCCGTCGCGGCGAACCTTGCGATCCTGAAATCCCCGACGGTGCTTCGACAGGCTGATGGACGTCTCTGGTGTTTCGAGGGATGCACTGATACGGTGGGTTGTTGTGCCGGGTCATGCACACATGTCTGGAACTATGCCCAGGCACTGCCCCATCTCTTTCCCGATCTTGAGCGAACGCTCCGCGCCACTGAGTTCAACGAATCACAGGACGAGAGCGGACACCAGCAGTTTCGCTCGTCGCTGCCCGTCTGGCCCACCATGCATGATTTTCACGCCGCCAGCGATGGACAACTCGGGGGCATCTTGAAGGTGTTCCGCGAATGGCGCATCAGTGGCGACACGCAGTGGATGGCCGACCTCTGGCCGCGCGTGCGGGCAAGCCTGGACTACTGCATTAGCACCTGGGATCCGCACCACAAGGGTGTTCTCGAGGAACCCCACCACAATACCTACGACATCGAATTCTGGGGTCCCGATTCGATGTGCAGCAGTTTTTACCTCGGTGCCCTGTCCGCCGCCGTGGCCATGGGCCAGGCACTGGGCGAGGATGTCCATGAATACGAGATCCTGCGGAGCAAGGGCAAGCATTACCTCGAAGACAAGCTGTTCAACGGCGACTATTTCTTCCAGGAAGTACAGCAGGACAAGGCCGCGCCCACGATCATCTCGAACCATGCAGTGGAACCACAACGGCAATCGCCGGAGGCGACGGCACTGTTCGAACGGGAGGGGCCACACTACCAGTACGGGACGGGATGCCTTGCCGATGGCGTCATCGGGGCGTGGATGGCTGCCGCATGTGGTCTCGGGGAAATCCTCGATCCCGGGATGCTGACCCGCCATCTTCTCTCCGTGCATCGGCACAACCTGAAACATGACCTGTCACACCACGCCAACCCGCAGCGCCCCACCTTCGCCCTGGGTCATGATGGTGGCCTGCTTCTGTGCACCTGGCCACGCGGCGGCAAGCCGTCGCTTCCCTTCGTCTACAGCGACGAGGTATGGACCGGGATCGAGTACCAGGTGGCCTCGCACCTGATGCTGCTGGGCCACGTCGAGGAAGGCCTTGAAATTGTCCGAACCTGCCGTCGACGATACGACGGTCGGACACGCAACCCCTTCAACGAATACGAGTGTGGACACTGGTATGCCCGGGCAATGTCCTCCTATGCCCTGTTGCAGGGGCTGACCGGCGCCCGGTACGACGCCGTGGACAAGACGCTTTACCTGGCACCGCGGATCGAGGGTGACTTCCGTAGTTTCATCGCCATCGCCACTGGCTATGGAACCGTCGGGGTACGAAACGGCGAACCCTTCCTGGACATGTGCCACGGGAACGCAGAGGTGAAAGCCATTCACTACGAGCCCTGCAAGGTGACCGAAACACCACGGCTCGGATGAATTCCGATCCAGGACATCCAGTGGCCTTTCCCTGAATCAATCAACCACGAATATTTCAACGCAAACATCCGTGACCCTTATCAATAGTCTCCGAGCAAACAGTTTCCCCCGTGGCCCCCTTAGCCTTCCTACATCACTCGAAAATCGATCCCACCGTGCCGTCATCAAGGGCATGAAGATAAACACTGGTCGTGCTGATGTTGCGATGGCCCAAGGCGTCACGAACTTCAGGCAGGGTTCTACCCGCTGCCAGTGCAATGCTGGCAAAGCTATGACGACCATCATGGATCGATGAGCAGCAATCAGGCCCAAGCACCTTGATCGCCTGCTTGAAGCGTCGGCTCAGATTCATGCGATCCAAGGGGTTCCCGAAGGATTGCACCGAGGTGCTACAGATGAGAAGCGAAGACCCTGCAGCTTCTTCTTGAATACGGCGTGCCATGAACTGCTGAAGAAAGGCCAGCGTCCCGGTAGCCAGCTCGTTGAACTATAAACATAGAGACTGATACTGCCCCGGCAAACTCGACGATCCCGGACTCGAGGGCCCCGAACCTCAACTTCAACGATTGACTTGCAATTTGGAAAACCAGAACGAATACAGTTTGGCGGCGCCATAGATACGAAACCGAAGCTGAATGTTCTGGCAACTGACGCCGCCAAGCGTTTGGCCCCCCTTCCAGCGCACCGGCGCCGCCAAGCTATCTTCGTCGATAATCGCACAATCATCGCAGGCATAGCCCGCAATCGGCTCATTTCGATCCGCATCGAGCACATCAATTTCAACCCAACTGCGGATCGGATCGGTGTCGCTCAAATTAATCACGAGTTCCGCCTGATCCGCATCTTGAACCTTGATCTCGGTCGTCAACGCCTCACCGTAAGAATCACCATCACACGTCTCAAGGTACGTAAACCGGTCGATCCCGAGCGTGGCGAACCCCATCCGACTCGCCCGGCTGCCTCGGCGGTCCGTCATAAAGCCACCGCATTCCTGTCCATTGCCGCAATAGAAGAGATAGATCTCGTCATCCTTGATCGCCACCTTGTCAGAAACCACAAGCAAGCCAGCATCCCAGGCCCCCGCCTCCCCGCGACTAATGACCCTTTGCTGAGGTTCGATGCGTGTGTAGTCAACACCGTCGCGACTGGCCGCCAACCGGATATCCGAACAG
>CAUZAW010000076.1:0-11519 GCA_963577735.1 Phycisphaerae bacterium
CAGAACCGGGACAGGCAGGAGAGTCACGAAAACATCGATCAGCATTACCGGCAAGCCGAGGCCATGGCGGTGGACTTGGGCCCGTCACGTATCCATCGCTGGGCTCAGACACTGGTCTCACTTGACCGACACAACGATGCCTTAGCTCTGATTGATCGCCTGCAGGATCAAGCCCCCAGGGTGCGTTACGCTCTGGTGCGACGGATTATCGAGCGGATCCAGGCAAGAAATCGTATGTCCATTGATCAACTTGAACCATTGCTGGACCAGTACGAAGCTGAACTTCTTGGCGAGTCCGAAAAACAGGTACGGCGTGCGGGTAATTTGTGGCTGCTGACCCAGCGTGCCTTGGGGTTGCTCAACAATGCCGAACCGGAGCAGGCGATCGAAGAATTGGTGAGGAAAATTCCGAGATTGGAAGAAAAACCCGGCATGCCGGATTTGGCGCCTCTCTATGTTCTCTTGGCCAAGGCGTACCAACAGTCAGATGAATACGAGGATGCTCGCATTCAGTATATGCATGCCCAACAACTATTAGACCCGGTGGACAAATTGAATGCCGATATATTTGTGGGCTTGGGCCAGTTGGCGTTGGTGCAGTCGGATGATCCGCAAGAAGCCCTCGACCTGTTCAGCCAGGCAACAAGGAACTTTCCCGGCGCCAGGTCCTACCTGGAAGCTTTGTTGGGCAAGGCCGACAGCGAAGCGAAACTGGGACTGCATGGTGAAGCGATCAAACACCTGGGGCAGGCTCGTGACAAACTGCTGCAGAACGTAAATCTCGATGTCCTGTTGCAGGGGCAACTTTATGAGGTTGCCTTTTCTTGCTACTCGTTCAGTGCCGATCGGGGTGATTATAAACTTGCACTGGACTATTTAATGCTGCTCAAGGTTATGTATGCCCCTCACGAACTGCCGCTCGATCTGCTGATCAATTTAGCAGTGGTACACACGCGATTGGCTGAGCAGCGTATGACAGAGGTCCCACATTTCGAGTCGGCTGATGAACCCACGGCGGTCGATGCCAAGTTGTCGCGCCAGCGGCGCGGCGAGGCTTATCAGGACGCCGCCGTTCATTACAAAAAAGCCGGTGAGTATTACCGCCAACACGCTGGCGCCGTTACGATCAAAGATAATGAGGCGCACGGTGAGAGCTTGTGGCGTGCGGCAGAAAGCTTTGACCGAGCTCAATTGTGGCTGGAATCCATTAAGGTTTACAACCAGTTTGCCAGTAGCCGTGAATCAGACCAGCGTTATTTGACGGTAATTCATCGGCTGGGCCTAGCGTACCAAGCCCAGGGCGAACAACTTGAGGCAATTGAGCAGTTCAAGAAGCTGATCGAAGAAAAACCACAATCACAAGCAGCATTCGACAGCTATGTTCCATTGGCACGGGCGTACCAAGCCCTGGGCAAGAGTGATTTGGCCAAGCGCCTTCTCAACAGTGTATTAACCGACCATCCGTCCATCACACCGGACAGCAGGCCGTACCGCGATGCGTTGATCGAGTTGGGCAGGTTGCATTATGAACAGCAGGAGTTTAGCGAAGCGATTCGTCGATTTGCAATGGCCATCGACCGTGGTCAGCAGGAGGTCGAAGATGGCTCGTTGCGATTTTACCTGGCCGATGCCCACCGTCGTTCAATTGAACAGATTGATCAAGAGCTGGAGCAGGTGAAGATGCCGTCCAAAGAAAAGCGATTTCGTCAAGAACGTATTAAACGGCTCAAAGCCGCGCAGGTATTGTATGGACAGGTTATTGCTCATATAGAGAAACGCAAGGATGATCAGTTGTCATCAATGCAGCGTCTCTATTTACGCAACGCTTACTTCTACCGTGCTGATTGTGCCTACAGTCTGAAAAACTGGGGCCAGGCAATATCGTTTTATGACACTGCGGTCAAAAGGTGGGGCAAGCACCCCATCTCGCTGGTGGCGCTAATCCAAATCGTCAACGCCTATGCTGAACAGGGTGATTTCAAAGAGGCCAAGATTGCCAACAACCGGGCCCGTAACCAGCTCATGCAGATTCCCGAAGATGCTTTTGATGACCCAAGCCTGCCCATGACGCGCCGGCACTGGCAGAACTGGTTGCGATGGTCGCACGAACTGTTCGAATCACAGGCTAATGCGACAGCGTTTATGGGTTCTGCATCTCCCGAGGGCAGTCAGCCATAAGTATTTTAATGGAAACGGTTTAAGTTGACTTATGCCGTTGCCTGCTGATTGCCGATAATCAATGAATCCGTTGTGTGCAGGCTCATGGATGGGCCCTAGCTTGGGCGGTGTACCTAGGCCGCCCGCAGTTGAAAGGTCATGGATGACCATGCCGGATATCTCTGTCAAAGCCGACGATATTTCAAGTCTAGTTACGCTGCTCGAACGTCAGGTCGAGGTGGTCGGGCAGTTTGCGGATCTCACTGCACAGCAGTCATTACTCGTTGAACAAGGCCAGACCGAGGAGCTTTTGACGTTGCTGTCGCGTCGCCAGCAATTGATCAGTGTCCTAGATGGGCTCAGTATGGATCTTGAGCCCTTTCGCAGTCGTTGGCGGCAGATGTGGCAGGGCCTCGGTGACGAGGATCAGCAGCGTATCAGTCAATTGGTAAACCGGTCAGAGGTGCTGCTTGGTCAAATCGTGGATGCCGATGACCGGGACCGCGGGCGTCTCCGGTCGACGCAGCAGCAGATTGCCGATGAGTTGAGCCGTGTTAATAAGACGGGTGTAGTGCGACGAGCCTATGCCGGTAGTGAACCGGCTGTGCCTAATCGATTCACTGATAAGAAGGGTTAAGTTGGGCATGACCGTCAATCTTGATAACCCGTTACCTTGCGATGTCAAGGGGTCGCAATCCGACCCCGCGCAGGACCTAGACGATTTGGCTGTGATCATCAGCAATTACAACGAGGTCACTGACAAGTTGCAGCGAAGCCATGAATCGCTTGGTGCCGAGGTGATTCGTCTGCAAAAGCAACTAGCCAGCACCGATGCCCAATTACAACGTTCAAAACGGTTGGCGGCACTAGGCGAAATGGCCGCTGGAATAGCCCACGAAATCCGCAATCCACTGGCAGCGATTCAACTGTACGCCGATATGTTGCACGACGATTTAATCACAGTAATGAAAAAAGACCGGGACGAGTGTGCTGCTGTCACGTTGCAGAATGCCAGCAAAAATGCAACCGAAATCGCATCGGCAGTTCGCGGTCTCGATGCCATTGTCAATGATGTGCTCAGTTTTGCCCGCGAGATAAATCCTAGTCGGCGTGAGATTTCTGTCATTGACGTTATAGACCGTGCCGTTGAGATGCTGAGTCCGCAAATCGAATCTGCCAAGGTTTGCGTGGTGCGACCCCTAGACGCAGCAATACGCATCTACGCCGATCCCGACCTTCTACACCAAGCGATGCTGAACCTGATTCGCAACGCGGTGGAGGCCATGGCGCCCCACGGTGGCACCGTTTCATTCGAAACCCGCTGCGAGCAACATCAGTTGCTCCTATTCGTGCACGATACCGGTCCTGGGATCGGCGAGCGGGATATCGATCGGATCTTTAACCCCTTTTTCACCACGCGCAAGAGCGGAACAGGCCTGGGATTGGCAATCGTGTACCGGATCATCGATGTGCACGGTGGCACCATCACCGTGGACAATGACTGCGGTGCGGTGTTTACCCTGTCGCTGCCACTATCGTCTGAGAATACACCCCAGAACAAGGTCGCCGCGGGAGCCAACGTATGAGTACCAAGGTTCTTGTTGTGGATGATAAGCAGATGATGCGCGATAGCGTCAGCGCCACGTTACAGCGGGCAGGTTATCAGGTGATTGCTGTTGCTGATGGCAATACCGCGTTGGCTGCGTTGACGCGCCATCGTCCCGGCGCCGTCGTTACTGACTTGAAAATGCCTGAAATGGACGGTCTGGAACTGTTGTCACGTCTGCGCACGGCTGATGACCAGCTGCCCGTACTGATCATGACCGCTTATGGTTCAATCGACACTGCGGTCATGGCGATGAAGGATGGAGCGTTCGATTTTATTCAAAAACCGTTCAAGGGTGATCAATTGGTTTTGGCAGTGCGTCGTGCGGTGGAGCACCGGCGCCTGCTGCAAGAAAATGCGGCTCTAAAGTCCAACGCGAGGACCTGCGAGTGCGCGCCGGTATTGGTTGGTCGATCGCCTGCCATGCGTGGATTAGCCCAGCAGATTCAGCAGATTGCGCACAGCCAAGGCACCGTCATGATCACCGGTGAATCGGGCACGGGCAAAGAGGTCGTCGCTCGCACGATACACGCCCATAGTCCACGGCGTGATCGGATCATGATGTGTCTCAATTGCGCAGCCTTGTCCAGCAGTTTGCTGGAAAGCGAACTATTCGGCCATGAAAAGGGCGCGTTCACGGGTGCCGACCAGTTACGCAAGGGGCGTTTTGAATTGGCTGATGGTGGCACATTGCTGCTCGACGAAATCAGCGAGATCGATCCGCCGCTACAGGCCAAGCTGCTGCGGGCGTTACAGGAACGCCAGTTCGAGCGCGTTGGTTCAAGCCTGACGCTCGAGGTGGATGTGCGTGTCATCGCCACAACCAATCGCGACCTTGCCGCCTCCATCGGCAACGGCACATTTCGCCAGGATCTTTACTACCGAATCAACGTGTTACCCATTGACATGCCGCCCTTGCGCGATCGCCTAGAGGATGTACCGTTGTTGGTGGAGCATTTCCTCAGCCAGGTAGCCATGCGCGAGGGCAGAGAACCCAAGCGATTCGACAATGATGCCATTGCACTGATGCGGTCATACCATTGGCCCGGCAATGTGCGCGAGTTAGGTAACATCTGCGAGCGTGCCAGTGTTCTGTCCCGTAATTGTGTTATTAGCGATGATGTTATCCGGCCTTGGTTAATCGCACCACCCAGTTTGACCTGCGGTAAAGCAGCGCCTCAGGTTGGTAATGACCTGAAAAAACTAGAGGTGATCGAACGCGAACAGGTATTGCGGACGCTTGGATATTTTAACGGCAACCGCCAACGTACCGCCGAGGCCCTTGGAATTGGGGTAAGAACGCTCGGTTTGAAACTCAAGAAATGGAAGCAGAACCAGCTTGTTGCTCAGACAGTGTAATTCGAACATCTGCGTCAAACGTGCTCCCGGTTGTCAGCCCGGGCAATTAGTGGCTGGAGCAGTCTGTGCAGAGATGTACCGGTTGTCTGATGCGGGCGCAAGAACTGCCGTTGTCGCGCATTATTTGCGCCATTTACAATTACCGTGCCAATTGCGCCGCGTTGTAACTGTCGTAAATAGTGAAGCGTTGCAAAATAAATGGATTTGGCGCGCTTATTGCTCTGTTTTTCAAGTTGATCGGTCTGGATTGTGTACTCGGAATGCGATGAGGTGATTTGATGGCGTTGATAGCGGGCATGTTTGACAGTGGAGCGTTGCCAGTTGCCGAGCGATTGGTGGCGTTTACAGGCCGCCGTCATCAGGTATTGACCCACAATATCGCCAATCTTTCTACGCCGTTCTTCAAGCCACAGGACGTGGATACCAAGTCGTTTCAGGCGGCACTGTCTGATGCCGTGGACCGGCGCCGCGCCACGTCTTCACCGATCCGTGGAGCTCTGCAACTAGAGAATAGTCGCCAACTACGGTTTACCCGAGACGGCGTGGAACTGCGGCCACATCCAACCAACGAGAATATCCTGTTTCACGATCAAAACAATCGCGATCTTGAACGCACGATGCAGAATTTGGCAGAAAACACCATGGCCAATCAACTCGGTATCGAGTTGGTCCGCAATCAGTTTGACATGCTGAGGCTGGCCATCCGAGAGCGGATATAGCAACGACCAATGTGGGCGCATTAATCGGCGGAAGGTAAGACTTGTTCGGTTCACTTGACATTTCAGCTTCAGCACTGGTCGCTCAGCGGCAGCGGTTGACCGCCATTTCGGCGAACATGGCCCTGCGCAATGTCGCCGTCGATCCCAACGCTGATCCGAATGATTTTCGCAGGCGTATTCCCATTTTCGCTCCAGGTGATCCTGTCAGCGGGCGCAGCGAAGGTGTTCACCTGAAAGACATTCTCTTCGACCAGTCGCCGTTTACCCTGAAATGGGATCCCGGCCACAGCTATGCCGACGAACAGGGCTATGTGAAGTATCCCAACATTGATCCTTCGATGGAAATGGTAAATGCCATCGAAGCCAGCCGCGCTTATGAAGCCAATATTACTGCTGCCGAAGCTACCAAGGTCATGTTACGGGCCAGTTTGAGATTGCTGGCCTGACTGACTTAACTCAAAGCGGGCACTATCCCGTTTTATAAGAGACCGACAATGACGGACCCATTGGGACTGGTCAACAATACCGCCGGCGGGGCGCTTCACCCGACGGCACCGAAGCCGCCTAGTGGCCCCAATGCCGCAGCATCGCCGAGTTTTCGCGATGTTTTGATCAAGAACATTGAGCAGGTAAACAAACTCCAGCAGGATGCGGAGGTCGCTATCGAGGATCTCGTAACTGGCCGGCGAGACGACACCGCTTCGGTCATGATCGCCAAACAGAAGGCCGACCTCGCCTTCCAGATGCTGATGCAGGTACGTAACAAACTGACGGACGCCCTTGAAGAAGTTAAACAGATGAGGGTGTAACAGGAAGTGATCGGTGTCAGTGGCAATGATCAGTCAACAAATCCTCGCTAGCTTTGCTCAGACGGTCACCGAACTGGTCGCTGTGGTCCTGCTCCGCTCACCTATTCTCGGCATGGAGGCCGAATCATGGAATTCTTGACACGATCCTGGCGGCAGATCGGCACGCAGTTGAATGAAATGTCAGCCAACGCTCGCTGGTTGATTATCGTGCTCATCGTTTGCGGTGTCCTTGCGGTCTTGCTGTCGTTGACCATCTTTGGCAGCCCCGATTACGTGACCATTACCGGCTTTGCGGGTGACCGTCAGGCAGACGTGGTCGGGCAGTTGACCGCCGCAGGGATCAAGGTCAAATCGTCTGAGGGCCAGTTGCACGTACCACCTGATCGCCACGCCGATGCCTTGGCGGTGCTGGCTTATCGTGACTTGATAGCGCCCGACGCTTCCGCCGCTTTCGACGAGTTGATCAAGAATAGCACTGTCTGGGAAAGCAACGAAAAATTCAGGCAAAAGTTTCGCATTGCAAAGATGAAAATGCTTGGCCAGGTCATCAGCAAGATGAAGGATGTACGTTCCACGGACGTCGTATTCGAAGTGCCTCAACGTCTCGGTTTTGGTGCCAATTTCCTGCGACCCAGCGCGTCTGTCAGCGTGATGATGGAAGGCCGGGTCAAGGTCAGTCGTCGACTCGGTGAATCTATAGCCGGACTGGTCAGTAGCGCCGTGGCCGGCATGACACCGCAGGACGTGGTGATCATCGACGCCAACCACGGCACGCAGTTGACAGTTAAAGACGAAGGTGATTTCGGTGCCGCGGAGCATTTGCTCGGTATCCAGCAGCGCGAGCAGTACATCCGCCAAAAAGTTGCCGGTATGCTTCATTACATCAAGGGCGTCATCGTCGCCGTAAATGTTCAGGTTGAGCCGATCAGCAGTAGAATCGTCAAGGGTACAACATACGAAGCAAGTGAATTGCTACGTTCGACTGAAACTATTTTCAAAGAAAGTGTACAAACAACATCGGGTGGTGAGTCAGGCGCTCGCCCCAACACCGGACTCAATATCGCATCGATATCTTCCGGCGGTAACAGTGAGGTGGAAGAGATTGAACGGGCAGATTACGGTGACAAACCGATTGTTGAGCAGAAAGAGGAAAAATGGCTAGGGCAGTCCATCAAGAAGATCAATGTTACGGTTTCTGTTCCGCGTAGTCACCTAGTCAAGGTGTTCATGCGGCGAGGCGGTGAGCCAACGGCTGAAGACAAAGGGGCTGGCGATACCGTGGAACTCGAAGACGTGTTTATTCAGGAACAGCTTGGGCTGATTCAACAGTCCGTCACGCCGCAGATCGAGACGCAGGACAACCCCGGGGTGTTGAGTGTAGCCATGTACGATGACGGCCCGATGCACGCCGCTGCGATGATGCCAGCCGCGACGGGTATCAGCGTTTTGCTGAAGCCTGACTGGATGCGGCCGGTTGGCCTGACGCTGCTTGTGCTGACTACGTTGGGCATGATGTTCACCATGGTGCGCAAGGCGACGCAGCAGCAGCAATTGCCCGCCGTCGAAGAACTGGCCGGTCTGCCGCCGACCCTGCCGATCAACGATGAGTTGTTCGGCGAGGCAGATGATTCTGAACTTTCGATGGATGGCGTGGAAATTGCGGAGAAAGATATTCGATCACGCAAGATCGCCGACCAGATCAGCAAGTTGGTCAAGGACAATCCTGAAGAAGCCGTCGATCTGATGAACAAGTGGCTTCAGCCGGAGGACTGATGCATGCCCGATCCTTCCAAAAAATCTGATGCTTTTGAAGATATGAGCGGTGTAACCAAGGCCGCCGTTTTGCTGCTTGCCATGGACAAGGAGGCCGGGGCGCTGATCCTCAAGCAATTGGAATCCAAAGCGGTTGAGGAAGTGACCCGTGAGTTGGCCTCGATCGGGTTCATTCCTAAAAACATTCGCGATGAGGTGATCAATGAGTTCTATCAACTGGCCATCGCACAGACATGGGCCTCAGAGGGGGGGTTGAACTATGCCAAGCAGTTACTCGAGCAATCGCTGGATTCCAAGGAGGCAAATCGAGTGCTCCAGCAGATGCGTAGAACGCCGTTTGCATTCCTACAAAAGGCAGAAACGCAGAACCTGCTTGCCTTCATTCAGGACGAGCATCCGCAGACGATCGCCTTGATTGTCAGCCACATGCCCTACCACAAGGCGTCGGAAATTCTAGCTGCGCTGCCGGCCCCAAAGCAGGTTGAGGTCGTTAAGCGCGTAGCCAATATGGAACAGACCAATCCCGAGATTATCTCCGAGGTTGAAAAGGGGCTAGAAACCAGATTGTCGAGCATGTTGACCCAGTCCTTCGAAAAGATAGGCGGCGTAGAGACCGTTGCTGAAATGCTCAACTTTGTCGACCGCACTACGGAGAAGGACATTATGGAAGGACTCGAGGCCGAAGACTCCGACCTTGTTGATGAGATTCGTCGGATGATGTTCGTGTTCGAGGACATGCTCCTGGTCAACGATAAGGGCATCCAGTCCGTGCTCAAAGAAATCGACAACGACGAGTTGGCTCTGGCGCTCAAGACAGCTAGTGAAGACTTGAAACAGAAGATATTCGACAACATGTCCGAGCGGGCAGTATCCCTGATTAGCGAGGAGATGGAATTCATGGGGCCGGTACGTGTCTCGGACGTCGAGTCTGCCCAGCAACGCATCGTGGATGTGGTGCGCAAGCTCGAGGATACCGGTGAGATTCTCATCAGCGGTCGGGGTGGAGAGAAGGAGATGATCGTTTAGGCCTTCACATACCGGCACGTGTTGAAGGAACTTTCCTTAATTATGCCCGTACTAAAGAGTCAACAAGCGACAGAAGCATGCAAAAATGCGATCGTCATGGATCTGTGTGATGTGCGCACAGAGGCAGAACGCGTGATTGCTGACGCCAGATCAAGGGCGCGGCAAATCGTCGAAGATGCGCAGCGGCAGAAGCAGCGTATTTCGGACGAGGCCCACGACGAAGCATATCAGTGCGGCCATGCTGAAGGCGTTCAACAAGGCATGGAAGACGGCCGCCGCCAGGGCCGCACAGAGGCGCACGAACAGGCCTCTCAACAGCTCAGCGAGTTGCAGGAAGCCTGGACCGATGCTGCGCAGTCTTGGGAATCACAGCGGCAGGAGATGGATCGTCAGGCCCGTCAGGCGGTACTCGACTTTGCTATCCTTTTTGCACGTAAGCTCGTGCATCGCGTTATTGAGGTGGACGATCATGTCATCACCGACCAGGTGGCAGCGGCCCTGTCGCAAGTATTACAACCATTGGACGTTACCATCCGAATTAATCGTGATGACCGGCCGATATTGGAACAGGCCTTGCCTTGCCTACTCGAACAGGTGAAAGGTCTTGAGCATGTGCGATTGATAGACGACGAAACGGTCGGTCGGGGCGGGTGTGTCGTCAACTATGCCCAAGGTCAGATTGATGCGACCGTGGACACGCAGGTCCGTCGCATCGTCGAATTGATTGCTCCACAGCAAACGCCCGCGGAGCCATTGAGGGAGGCATTGTGACATTACTTGACGACCAGATAGCCCTATTGGACAAGGCCACGACCTTGGAAATGCGCGGCACGGTACAGGAGGTAACCGGGCTGGCGGTGCGTGTATCAGACTTGCCCGTGCCGGTTGGCGCCCAAGTTGAAATTATCACTGGCAAGCAACAGGCTGGGACAATCAGCGGCGAAGTGGTCGGTTTTGGAGAACAACAGACGATCGTCATGCCGATTGGCGCTACCACCGGCATTTGCCGTGGCGATATGGTCATTGCTAGGCAGTTCATGCAGACCATTTCCGTGGGCGACCCTGACACGTCGCCTCTGGGGCGCGTGCTCGATGGTCGTGGTCAGCCGATCGATGGCAAGGGGCCCATTCTTGATCAGGTCGCACGTCCGCTGCACCCACAGCCGATCGAGCCCATGAGTCGGCCTTTGATCGATACCCCCTTGGCGACCGGGATTCGCGCAATCGATGCGTTCGCCAGCGTTGGCCGAGGCCAGCGTCTTGGCGTGATAGCTGCACCGGGTATTGGCAAGAGTATTTTGCTGGGCATGATGGCACGGTCCACCGAAGCTGATGTCAGCGTGATCGCTTTGGTAGGTGAGCGAGGTCGCGAAGTGCGTGACTTCATCCATAATCATCTCGGCGATGAAGGGCTAGCCAAAAGCGTTGTGATCTGTGCTACCGGCGATGAACCACCGTTGCTACGCCTGCATGCGGCGCTGGCCGCCGTCACGGTCGCTGAGTTCTATCGTGACCGTGGATGCGACGTGTTATTGATCATGGATTCGATTACTCGCTTTTGTCAGGCTCAGAGGCAGATTGGTTTGGCCGCAGGCGAACCGCCGGTTACCAAGGGGTACCCACCCAGTGTTTTCACGATGCTTCCTAAGCTATTGGAACGTTGTGGTCGAACCCAACGCGGTTCGATTACCGGATTTTTTGCCGTACTTACCGAAGGCGAGGACATGGCCGACCCTATCGAGGATGCGGCTCGCGGTGTGCTCGATGGGCACATCGTGCTCAGCAGCAGACTGGCCAACCAGGGCCACTGGCCCGCCATTGATGTGGTCCAGTCGATAAGTCGAGTCAGCGACAGCGTAACGGATACACACCATCAATCAGCTCGGCAACAGGTGCTGCAACTGGTCAGCGCTTATCGAGAAGTTGAAGACCTTTTGAACATCGGAGCGTATTCCACTGGCAACAATCCCGTGTTCGACCTGGCCATCGCATGCAAACCGGCCATCGACGCTCTGTTGCGTCAGGGACGACACGAACCGTCAACCGGCAATTTCCAACGAACGCATAAAC
>CAUZAW010000077.1:0-11411 GCA_963577735.1 Phycisphaerae bacterium
CTCACCGCTGGTCATGACGTGATCGGTCGCGAGCCTTACTTCTCGATACTGAAAGATGGCACGATGTTTCTGACCGTCACGATACTACCCAAGGACGTCTATAACCCCTACGATTTCGGCGCCTCATTGCTACACCGCAGCGATGATGCTGGCAGGACATGGACAACCACCACGGCCCATCCCCAGGACAGCGGAAAAATCAACGGGCAAGTCTCAACCACGCGCAACGTGCTGCCGCTGCCGGATGGGTCGCTGCTGTTTGGCCTTTCCGACGTCGGGCAGGATCGATCGTTCATGTGGCGCAGTACCGATGGCGGTAAAAGCTGGAAACAATATAAGTCGAAGATAGAGGAACTTGATCCGACCTACCCCTACCCCTTCCTAGGTGAAGCTGTCTTTTGGCTGGGAGGCAACGGCACAATTTACCTGTTTGACCGTATTGACTCACACTATGCCGGACGGTTCAAGACTGAGGTACCTCAAGACAAATTCGGTCGGGTTGACAACATGGATCGCCTGATCATTTATACCTCCACGGATGAAGGGCGAACATTCACGCCCCATCAAGCGGTCGGCGATATTGGCGAGATGTATCCGGCCCTGCTCAGACTGGCTGACGGCCAACTTCTCGTCACATTTACGGTTCGGTCAAATCATGATCAACTGGGCGTGCGCGCAGTACTGGGGCAGGAAACACAAGATGACTTGCTCATTGACCTTGAGCACGATCGCTTCCTGCTCGACCCCAACACGCCTCCCCAGGTCTACAGCGGCGGCGGGTTTGGCAATACCGTGCAGGTGGCTGACGGCACACTGGTGACCAGCTACAGTTGGCGGGACAGCGAGTTTCTCGTCCACAGCGAAGTGCTGCGTTGGCGATTGCCTGACGCCTGATACTCGGCCGGCATTCATTTGCCGATATATATCAGAACGCCAGCGCCTGGGGAAAATTGGGCGGTTCGTCAACACGCTGATGTGTAGTGCCGGCAAAAGGCCAGCTTTGACCACCGGATACATTGAAGTGCTCAGCCTTGCCACACAGCCAAAAAAACATTTTCGCGGTGGCCTTGCGGTGATACGACTGCTCACCGAACAACGATACCGGGCTTGAATAATCCACGTCCATCGGGTTGAACTGCGGTTCTTTGATCCAGTCGCGTTGTGGCTGTTGAGTACGAAAATAGTTGTACTTCAACATGTTCCGCAGATTGGAAGATGTCGCCCGAGAGCGCCGGTGCCAGATGTAATATACGGTCAAAAAAATGGACCCAGCCGGCGCCGCAGTTGAAACACTACCCGTCAACCTGCCTAGGTGGCCCATCGCCTTGGCGGTATTCGTCAGGTGATGCGAGCCGGGTAAAACCTCTGTCGGGCCCATTTCCAGTGGCGTGTCCTGTGGATAATAAAACACTTGGAGCGACGTCAGTTCAGGGCGCTCCAGATGTCCTCCGTCCACATGCCACCATGCGGCTCGAAATGGGCCTTGCTCACGATGGTTGGACATCAGGCCCGGCAACCGGAAGTCACTACCCAGAAGCGAGCGTACCGCGCCGACTGTCTGTGGATTGCAGATCACTGCCTCGACAAACCACGGCTCGTTGAGAATTGGTGACAACGTAGGGGACTCATTGGCCTTTAGATAATTGAGCGTCTGCTTATTGATACCGTCAGCCACGACACCTTCCAGCATCAGAAAACCGGTACGGCAAAAGTCCAGCACTTGGCTGTCATTGAGCGTTGGCGGACAATCATGAGTTCTCATTTGGCTAATCCCATTTTTCCAGGATAAAATCGCACACCGCCCCTTGGGGTTCTGACATATTGATCACCCTGCCCAGATCCGGAAACCCTATCACCCGCCAACCATCGCCCATCGCATCAAGCACGCACTTGTACGGCCATCCATCTGGGTCCTCCGGACCGTCATCCACTTCTCCATCGACCACCATTGACATGCCCAGCAAAGACGACTCTACAGAACTGGTCTCCGCCTGAAGATAAAGCAGATGCTGGCGTTGACCTGATGAACGATCGAGCACGCCTCGCAGCTTGAGCAAACTGGCCTCGGTCATGGCCCCGGCGCGAAAGTCCTCGATGCAGCGATCCACAAGCTGTACAAGAAGGTTTCTATACACCCGTTGCCCTTCCACTCAAGTGACGAATCATGATCCCATCACAAAAAACGGACGATAACATCATATCGTAGCCAAAGAAGTACCAATCAACCATGTCCCCAAAGCAACCGCAACATGATGGACTGTGGGCCGCTCTAAAAACCGAGACACCGTTGCAGGTTGTCGGCGTCATCAATGCATACAGCGCGTTGCTCGCCAAGCAGGCAGGCCTTTCGGCGATTTATCTTTCGGGCTCGGGTGTAGCGGTTGCCTCATATGGTTTGCCAGACCTCGCCCTGACCACGCTGGCCAATGTGCTGGAGGACGTGCGCAGGATCAGCCAAGTTACCGACCTGCCCCTGTTGGTCGATGCCGACACTGGCTGGGGCAACGAACAGGGCGTGGCCCAGACAACACGCCAGCTGATCGCAGCCGGGGCCGCAGGCATGCACCTGGAAGACCAGGTGGAACAAAAAAGATGCGGACACCGACCCGGTAAAATGCTGGTGTCAGCGGACCAGATGGCCGACCGGGTCAAGGCTGCCGTGGATGCACGGACACAGGCTGGTTTCGTGGTCATGGCCCGTACGGATGCCGCTGACGGCGAGGGCGTGGACGCCGCCGTCGAGCGGGCAAGCCGTTACGTAGAGGTCGGCGCCGACATGATCTTTGCCGAAGCACTGACCGAACTGGAACAGTACCGGGCGTTTACGCAGGCTCTCGACGTCCCCGTACTGGCAAACTTGACGGAGTTTGGACGCACGCCCCTGTTTACACTTGACGATTTGCGTAAGGTCGGTGTCGCACTGGCCCTGTATCCACTGTCCGGTTTCAGGGCCATGAGCGCCGCCGCCCTTCACGTTTACGAGACGATCCACCAAAAGGGTACGCAGCAAGAAACCGTATCCATCATGCAAACGCGCCAACAGCTCTATCGTGTTTTGAACTACGAAGCATACGAACAACAAGCTGATCAGCAATTAAAAGAACAGGCCGATGAGTAACAAAATAAAAAAGAGTAAAACGGGCGGCCTTGCCGGCGTGGTTGCGGGCAAAACCTCGATTGCCACGGTCGGCAAGGAGGGGCACGGCCTGTCTTACCGGGGATACAGTATCGAAGACCTGACGCAGAACGCGGACTTTGGGCAGGTAGCCCACCTGCTGCTCTACGGCCAGTTGCCCATGCAGGACCAACTCGACGCGTTCAACCGCCGACTGGTAGAACTTCGTGACCTGCCCGAGGCGTTAAAACGTGTGCTTGAGGGCCTACCCGCTTCGTCACATCCAATGGACGTTCTGCGCACGGGCTGTTCAGCGTTGGGATGCCTTGAACCGGAAAATACGTTCGAGCAGCAATACGCCGCAGCGGAGCGGTTGCTGGCCGCCCTGCCCTCCATGTTGATGTACTGGTACCGATACCACCGAGATGGTCAACGCATCGAAACACGCACCAATTCCCATTCGATTGCCGGCCACCTGCTTACACTTTTGCACAACCGTGAGCCGACACCACTGCACGAACGGGCGATGGACGTGTCGCTGATCCTTTATGCCGAACATGAATTCAACGCATCCACGTTCACGGCCCGCGTGGCGGCTTCGACCCTGTCGGATTTTTACTCGGCGATCGCCGCCGCCATTGGCACGCTGCGTGGCCCGCTGCATGGCGGAGCCAACGAGGCGGCTATGGAATTGATCGACCGCTTCCAGACGGCTGAGGAAGCAGAAAAAGCGATGCACGTCGCCCTCAAACAGAAACAACTGATCATGGGCTTTGGCCACCGCGTATACACCACCAACGATCCTCGCTCCGATATTATCAAGCAACTGGCCGAGGAACTGGCAAACGACGCCGGGGATGACCGGTTATACCCGGTCTCGCAGCAGATCGAGAAGGTCATGTGGGACGAGAAAAAACTTTTTCCCAATCTGGATTTCTACAGCGCATCGGCATATCGCCTGATGGGTTTTCCCACAGCCCTGTTCACGCCGCTGTTCGTCTGCTCGCGAGTCACCGGTTGGGCGGCCCACGTGTTCGAGCAAAGGTCCGACAACAAGTTGATTCGACCCACCGCTGATTACGTTGGCCCGAAACCGCGGCCACTTGTTGCCCTCCGCGAACGATCAGACCCAAAACCATGACATCGCAGAACAGCCAGTCACCGCAGGAAACCCCCGATTCGTTACTCGTCGAACTGGCCGACTACACGGTTGATTTTGAACCGGCCAGTGAACTGGCCTACGACACCGCCCGCTGGTGCCTGATGGACAGCCTCGGGTGCGCCCTGCTGGCACTGAACTACCCAGCCTGTCACCGCTTGCTGGGGCCGCTGGTGCCCCAGGCCCAGGCCCCCGGCGGTTCGCGGGTACCCGGCACTGATTTCGAGTTAGACCCGGTGACTGCGGCATTTGATATCGGATGCCTGATCCGCTGGCTGGATTACAACGATACCTGGCTGGCTGCCGAATGGGGGCATCCATCGGATAATCTCGGCGCGATCCTGTCCTGCGCCGATTACCTGAGCCGCGGCGCCGATCGGGCCGGGACAAGACCATTGGTGATACGCGATGTACTGACCGCCATGATCAAGGCCTACGAGATACAGGGCGTACTGGCTCTGGCCAACGCATTCAACCGCGTGGGAATCGATCACGTGCTACTGGTACGCGTCGCCAGTACTGCCGTCGCCACGGCCATGCTCGGAGGCACGAAGTCGCAGGTCATCGACGCCCTGTCCAACGCCTGGATCGACGGCGGGCCACTTCGCACGTACCGCCACGCACCCAATACCGGGTCACGAAAAAGCTGGGCTGCCGGTGACGCAACCGCGCGAGCAGTGCGCCTAGCATTCATGGCGATCGCAGGCGAAATGGGGTATCCCACCGCCCTTTCCGCCGCCACCTGGGGTTTTAGCGATACCCTGTTCGGTTCGAAACCGATCGAACTGGCACGGCCACTGGGCACTTACGTGATGGAAAACATCCTGTTCAAGGTCTCATTCCCCGCCGAGTTTCACGGCCAGACCGCGGTCGAGGCGGCGATCAGCCTGCACCCTCAAGTGCGTGACCGCCTGGGCGACATCCACCAAGTCCGCATTGAAACCCAGGAATCGGCAATCCGCATCATTGACAGGTCCGGCCCGCTAGGAAACCCGCCAGCCCGCGACCATTGCCTGCAATACATGGTCGCCGTGGCGTTGATCCACGGAGCCCTGACCGCTGATCATTATGAGGACGAAGCGGCCAACGATCCGCGGATCGATCAACTGCGCAAGAAAATACAAGTGGTCGAAAATACAAGTTATTCGCGGCAGTACCTCGACCCGGATCTTCGCTCCATCGCCAATGCCGTCTCGATTCACTTTTCAGACGGCAGTGCGACGGAAAATGTGCAGGTACTGTACCCGCTGGGTCACCGACGGCGACGAGGCGAGGCCGTACCGCAGCTTAAGGACAAGTTCCTGTCAAACGCGGCCACGCGATTTGGAGCCGGTGATGTAAAAACAATGCTGGAACTGTTTGAAGATTCCCAACTTCTGCAACAGATGCCGGTCCACCAGTTTCTAGACTGCTTTCACGCTGCAAACCAACTCTGATTCATCACCGCACTGCTCTTGTGCCAAATGCCGTCATTGTTGACAAACGGCGTGACATGCTGGGCCGTCCGTACTCAGGCATCGAGCGTGACAGGTCGACCCTCTTGCGCGCTTTGGAGGATGGCATCCAACACTTTCATGTTGGCCAAGCCATTTTCGCCCGGCCACTGAAGTTCTGTGCCGTTGAGAACGTGTTCGGCGAAATAGTCGGTCGTGATCTGCCACTGGTGGGCGGCAGGGATGTTGATATGCCTCTTGGTGGGTTCTGGAACAATCTCATCGCCAACGACAATCGACGTGTCCACTATTTTTTGCTCGCGGTAGGTCTTTATGTGGACAATGGGCGTGGATACGTAGATACGGCCCTTGCTGGCAAAGACTTCGTAACCTTGCATGTAGTGGCCGGGATCGAGGTGATAACTAGACTCCATGTGGGCAACTCGATCATCAGAAAAATGCAGAGTGGCGCTAATACGCTCATCCACACCGCTTTCCTGGCCAAACTGGGCAGTGGCATAAATGCTGGTCGGCTCGGCGGCAAAAAGATAGCGGGCCATGTTCACACAGTAGCAACCCATGTCGCCCAGTACGCCGCCACAAAGCTGCTTTTTCATGCGAATATCATCAACCGGCGGCATGGCCGTGGAGTGCGTAATGGAAATCCGCATGGGTTTACCGATGCGACCATCATCCAGAAGTTTTTTAACTTTCTGGTTCTGGGGGTGGAAGCGAGGGGTAAACCATTCCATGAGCTGAACGCCATGGCGACGACAAGTGTCGACCATGGTGGCAGCCTCCCGGGCATTGGCGGCCAGGGGTTTATCACAAATGACGTGCTTGCCCTTTTCGGCAGCCTTAACTGTCCAGGGCATGTGCATGGAATTGGGCAGCGCGATATAGACGGCCTGGACCTTTGGATCATTGAGCAACGCCTCGTAGCTACCGTAGGCGTGTTCGATGTTGAAGGATGCCGCAAACTGTTGTGCCTTGGCGATGGTTCGGCTGGCGACGGCGTAGAGGACACCATTGACCGAACGTTGTACACCAGGGGCAAAAACGCTCTTGGCCACACGGGCACAACCAAGAATACCCCAGCGAAGGGGATTAGAATGCTTGCTTGGTAAATCCACTTTTTGGCTCCAGTACGAACAAATACACGTTAGACTAAAGTTTCTACTGTAACTAGCATCATAACCGCAATGACCAAGAATCGAACCTACGATTGCGATCCTACGATGACGGATTCCCAGGTATGGGAGTTCTGCAGAGATGGGCTGCTGGTACTGGAAGGTGTCGTACCTCACAACATCAACCAACGCACGATCGAGTTTTTCGATCAAGCCAACTCCCCCAAGGCCAATTTGATCCTGGCCGAGGATTGGTTCGTGGACAACGTCATTCTCAACCGTCAAGCGATGGGCGTGGTGCGTTCGCTGTTGGGCAGGGACTTCGAACTGCCCCGGTTCATGACTAATCATCGCAATCCATGCCCCGGCCCGGCGCAGCATTGGCACCGGGACGGCGGCTCGATTTACGGGCCGAAGATCGATTGCCTCCAGGTGTTTTACTACCCGCAGGACACGCCACTGGAACTGGGCCCGACGGAAGTAATGCCCGGATCACATTTCCTGTTTTCCCTAGCCAACTACATGGACCATTACCAAGGAATTGCCGACACATTGCACACGGCGGCGCCGGCCGGATCCATTTTCGTGACCATTTATCACCTGTGGCACCGTACGGGCGCATCCACGGCCACGGGCATTCGGAATCTTTTGAAATACTGGTATACGCGCACGGTTGAGCCGCAGCGAGACTGGATCGTCGAAGACGACTTCGACATCGAGAGTACGTACAACATGCGAGCAGGCCACCACGACTGCGGCCGAGAGATGCACCGGACGTTCAACGATACGGCGGAGGTATTCTTCTGGCTCAGCGGTCGACACGGCGACTACCGCGGCCGGGACAGCAGTTTGCCGGTGTACTTGAGATGACACCCAAGACGATTGACTCGCTTGACGAGCAATTGATATCCGCCCAAACGTATGCGGATCCGTATCCGTTTTACGATCGGGCGCGGGCTGAGGCGCCGGTGTATTACAGCCAAGCGATCGACGGCTGGATGTTGACGCGTTACGTCGACGTGGGCGAGGTATTGCGCGATCACGAGCGGTTTTCGAATGCCGGGCGAATGACCCTGTTTACCGAGAAGCTGCCGGATTCGGTGCGCGCGGAGATCGGGCCGTTGCTCGAACATTTTTCTCGAGCGATTCTGCACGTGGATCCGCCGCAGCACACGAATACCCGTAACGCCCTGCAGCAGGTTTTCACCAAGGCGCGCATGCAGCGGATGCAGGTGCGTGTTCAACAGTTGGTCGATGAGTTAATTGATCGTGCCGGCAAGAGCGGGAATATGGACGTCATCAGCGACTTCGGCTATCCGCTGGCGATGTCCGTGCTGGGCGAGTTACTCGGTTTACCACGCAACGAGTACGACCTGTACAAGCAATGGTCGGACGACGTGGGTGTGCGCCTGTTCGGCCAGGGCAAGGCCACAGTCGAGAGCGTCGCCACGGCCAACGCGAGCTTGGCGCAGCTTACCGATCGACTGGGCCGACTGATCGACGAGTGCCGGCAATCCCCACGAGACGATGTGATCAGCGGGCTGGCCCACGTACCGGACTTCACCGACAAATCGCTGATCTCCACGGCCATCACGCTGGTCCTGGCGGGGCACGGCACGACCATGAACCTGATCGGCAACAGCGTCCACGCCCTTCTGCGTTACCCGGACCAGATGCAGCGTCTAAAACGCGACCCGTCGTTGATCACCACGGCGATCGAAGAGCTGCTACGGTACGACAGTTCCATTCAACGCCTGGGGCGCAAGACTGCGCTCGATATTGAGCTGGGCGGGCAGTTGATCCGCAAGGGCGACATGGTTTACCCGACGATGGGCGCAGCCAATCGCGATCCCGCTGAGTTTACCGATCCGCACCGGCTGGACCTGAAGCGCAGCCCCAACCGTCACCTGTCGTTCGGCACCGGCGCCCACCATTGCATCGGCGCCGCGTTGGCCCGGCTGCAAGGTTCGATCGCGATCAACACCATCCTGCAACGCTGCGACGACCTGCAACTGGCCACCGATACGCTCCACTGGGAGCCGCACCTGTGGCACCGCGGCATGAAGGCATTGCCGGTGCGTTTCAAGTTCCGTGGAGGCCACGGGTGAGTCACTGGGCTTATTACATCGCCCAAGGCCAGCGCACTAGGCTCACGCCGACGTATCGGCAGGCTGGCTCGCCTATCGATGCAGATCGCTGCGCGTTGGTGGTCGTGCATCTGGAGAACATGACCACGGAGCCCGGCCACCTGATGGATGAAGTCGGCAAGTACAATCCGTCGCTGCCGGAGCAACGGAGCAAGCGACTCGAAACCAAGGTCTGGCCGAACGTCGAAAAGCTCGTAGGCTTCTTCCGCGGCAAGGATCTGCCGATCGTGTTCACACACGTGGGCAAGCACGGCATCCACCTGCGCCTGTTGCCGCTGCACGACAGCCACGAGTGGGCGATCCCCACAATCGGCGACGTGTTTCTCGATTCGCAGCTCGAGCCGATCCTAAAGGAAAATGCGATCGAAACGGTCTTCCTGTGCGGTGTGGAGACCTCACACTGCGTGGCCTTTTCCGCGTTCGGAGCAATGAGCCGGGGCTACCAGGTCATCGTGATCCCCGACGCCACCGCTGATCCCAGGCCGGACCACTTCGACGCGATCCTGAAGGTGTTGGGCCTGCATGCCCTCTTGGAAACCACCGACCAGGTCATCTCGGATCACCCCTGGCAAAGCTGGATCGCCCCCCAGCTAGAGCCGGCGGCAAACCCGCCGTAACTAACACACGCGCGACATAACGCCTGATAACGACTTAAATCTTGCCCGTGGCCAGCTTGGCTTTGCGTTGTTCCAGTGGAATATATGTATTTTTCTGATCGAGGATTTCGACGGCACGATCAATCTGTGAAAAAACTTTTTCGAAAGCGTCAGCATAGCTATCCATCAACTCAGGGCCGTTGGGCGGAATGATGCGACGAACTATAAATGAACTTTCCAGTGCGAAAAATGCATTGGGGTAATCGTTGATGTCGTATGTGACATCACCACCTGGTTGATCCCATGGACTTTGATTGCCATAGCCAAACTTATTCTGGAACATGGGCTGGGCAGGGACGGGCACTTTCTGCCAACGCATGACATCCACGTTTTCTCCAGCCAAGGCCTCCATGGCCGCATCGCGGAGCTTGCCAGGCTCGATATCAAGATTGAGCGCAGCCGGGTCAATGGCCACGTTGTACAGGTAACACGTATAGGTCCGGTCGTCAGGTGCAACTAGCGGGCTAACACCCTTGATGTGCTGAAGGCGATCGGTAAGACGCTTGGCATTGTCAACGCAACCGGCAATGTAATTGTCAAGGTTACGCAACCGAACCCGTGCCAGAGCTGAATTAACCTCGGAAAGTTTGTAGTTCCAGCCCACCTGCTCGGACATGTAAGCGCGATCCGGAGATTTCATATCGCCGGACTCGCCGAAAAGCCGGATCATGGAAGCTTGATCGAAGACTTCCTTGCTGTTGGTGGTGACCAACCCACCTTCGCCCACCATCAGTTGCTTGGTGGTGGTCATGGCAAACCCGGCGGCATCACCAAGTGTTCCAGCTTTTCCTCCCTTATATTGGCTGCCATAGGCCTGTGCACAATCCTCGATGACCTTGAGGTTATGACGTTTGGCAATAGCGTTGATTGCGTCCATGTCAGCGGGCATGCCGAACAGTTGGACTACCATGATAGCCTTGGTTTTGTCGGTAATTTTTTCTTCTAGCTTCGCCGGGTCAAGTAAATGGGTGCAAGGATCTACGTCGACGAAAATGGGGATGGCATTGTGGTGGAGAATAGCCATGGCCGAAGCCACAAACGTATCGGCGGGTAGAATAACATGATCCCCAGCCGTAACCCCAACACCGGCAACCGCACAGTGCAGGGCAGCAGTCCCGCTGTTGACAACCAGGGCGTGCTTGGATCCCACCCACTGGGCAAACTCTCGCTCAAGTGCGTCAGCCTGGGGCATGCCCACGGGTAACGCGATGCTCAGGTGTCCCGAACGCAAGACGGCGCTGACGACTTCTACTTCCTCGTCGTTGGCCTTGCGGTAACGTTCCCAGTCGTGTGCGATAAGTTTTTCGCTGACCACGGGTTTACCACCATCGATGGCGAGTTTACCGGCTGTGTCCATTTTTTTGCTCCGGGTCGAAAGTAATGCCTGCAAGGGATTGATTGTAGCAACTGATTATGTTGACAAGCGATCGAGGATGTTGCGTGTGACGCGCTCGACGGCCTCGTCGCCGCCGCGCAGGCCGTGGGACCAGTGGGTGCAACCGGCGGTCACGACGGTGCCGCCGCGATTATAAGCGCCCAGAACCGCGGCACCGGGGTAGGGATGTTCCTGGTCACTGGACTGCTCATAGAGCGCATCCTTAGTCAGCTCGAGGGAACCGTCAGTGCTGGTAACCCCAGCCGGCCCAGTGGCGACAATGGTAAAAGACTCGGGAGTGCCATCAATGCCGGTAGGTACAGGTATGCCGTCACGCCATTCAAGATCGCAGCCGTCACATTCGTAGCTGACGACCTTGTGCTTGGCGCCGAGCAG
>CAUZAW010000078.1:0-11353 GCA_963577735.1 Phycisphaerae bacterium
GGGCAACATGGAACAGGGCAAGTTCACCCATTACGAGGAACAACCCGCTCGGCCGGGGTTGATCGCCATACGCGATTGCACGTTGCGTGAAGCCGAGCAGGCCGTGGGGTTGACGCTGGATGAAAAGTTGCGGTTGGCTGAAGCCCTAGCCGACGCAGGGGTGCAGCGTGTCCAGGTGGGCACGCCGGGTCGCAGTGATATCGACCGCGAGGCAATGGTGCAGCTCAAGGCCTCCAAGCGATTTGCGCGCCTGGATGCGTTGGCCATTGCCTATGTGCCCAGTTGGCGGAAGCACATTGATGCGTGCGCGGCCTGCGGTGCCCATGCGATCGACCTGGTTCATCCCGTGTCGCCGATGCACCTGGAAAAAGTTCTGGCAATCAGTGCGCCTTCTATGCTCAATCGCGTGGAGGAGGCGGTGACGTATGCACGCAAGTGTGGCTTGGAACATGTAACGGTCAGCGCGATGGATGCGCCGCGGGCAGCACCGCAGGTATTGGCTGATGTGGCCCGTGTCGCTGCCGGGGCAGGCGCCGAGGAAATATTTGTCTGTGACTCTGTTGGCGTCGCCGGGCCCGGGTGGATTGGCCGGTTGGTCAGCCAGTTGGTTGACCACAACCGCATTCGCATTGGAATTCACTGTCACAATGACCTGGGCCTGGCGCTGGCCAACACGCTAAGTGCTCTCGAGGCCGGGGCGACAATTGCGGATGTGACGATTAACGGTATGGGAGAACGGGCGGGCAATGTATGTATTGCCGAGTTGGTGGTTGTGCTCAGTCAGTTTTATCATCTCGATACAGGCGTTGAAGCCAGGCAGCTTGCTGCATTGGCATCAACGATGTCACGCGTAACCGATGTGGCCCTGCCGTTTAACAAGCCATTGGTTGGTCCGCACGCTTTTACCCACCGTCACGATACGCACGCACGGGCGGCCGTCAGTGACCCGGCGTCCATTGAGCCGGTCGACCCGGCGGCATTGGGTAATCGCCGTCAGTTTCGGGCAGGAAAATACAGCGGGCCGTTTATCGTCGGCCGCATCGCAGAGCGCCTGGGGTTACAGCTCAATGAACAACAGGCCGACGAGCTGGTTGAGCGTGTGCAGCGGTACGCGACCGAGCATAAAGGCGAGCTAAGTGATGAGCAATTCTTGAAACTGGCACAGGATAAATGATGGCATCTGTCGAGTACCCGTTGCACCTGGATCAGATCGTTGCCGGCGGTTGGCGCAAGGCACAAGTGGAGGATCGCATTGAGATCACGGCACCTTGTGATACGTCGCGGGTTTTGGGGTCGGTACCAGCCGCGACCGGTGACCTTTGGACGCAAGCGGCCGATGCTGCCGCCGAGGCGCTGGGTCCTTGGCGGAAACTGCCGGCCCGGGACCGCGCCGAAAAATTAAGTACCGGTGCCGACAGGCTGGACGAGGCCGCCGTCCGCATAGGTCGCGTCGCCGCCGACGAACTGGGCAGGCCCGTTCACGAGGCCGAGGGTGAAGTGCACGCCGCAGCTCGGCAACTTCGCTACTACGCACAAGAAGCTATACGGTGGCGTGGCGGGATAGCGCAAAGTGACCACGAGCACGAGCAGGTGTTGATCCTCGATCGGCCGGTCGGCGTGGTACTGGTGATCTCGCCTTGGAATAACCCGCTGTTTTTGTGGAGCCGTTTTGCAGCCCCGGCATTGGCAGCTGGCTGTACGGTGGTTGCCAAGCCACCGTCGGAAGGTCCGCTGTCGACACTGTTGATGGCCGAGGTACTGGTTGAGTCGGGTTGGCCGGCTGGCGTGTTGAATGTGGTGACGGGCCGGGGTGCGCAGGTATCCGAGACGCTGCTGGGCCACCCGGCGGTTCGTAAGGCGGCGCTGACGGGGGGGGTGGACGCGGGCCGCCGGCTCATGGCCGAGGCGGCCCGTCACCTCAAACCCACCGCACTCGAACTGGGCGGTCAGTGCCCGGCCATCGTGTGTGAAGATGCGCAACTCGAAACCGCTGCTGATGCCATCAGCTTCCAGGCATTTCGCCAGGGCGGACAAGTATGCAACCGGGTTAATCGAACGTACGTGCACGAAAGTGTGTACGACCAGGTCGTCGCCATGTTGCGGCAGCGAATCAGCCGAATCAAGGTCGGCCTCGTGGACGACCCGGAGGCGGTCTACGCGGCGCTGATCAATCAAAAGCAACTTGAGCAAACCCAGCGGCACGTGGAAGATGGATTGGCCAGGGGTGCGAGATTGCAGGCGGGCGGCAGTCGTCTGAGTGATCCTCCGTTCGACCGCGGCTGGTTCTTTGCCCCCACGCTGTTATCTGACTGTCCGGATGACGCCTTGGTGATGAGGGAAGAAACGTTCGGACCGGTATTGGCCGTTGCCCCTTACCGCGAGTTTGACAGGGTGATTGAGCAGGCCAACGACACACCTTATGGCCTGTCGTCATTCCTGTTTACACGTGAAGCCGGCCGGGCCCATTACGCCATGCACGAGCTTGAGGCCGGCAGCATCTGGATAAACGACATTCATCTCAGTTACCCGCAGTGCCCCTACGGCGGCTGCAAAGCCAGTGGTGTGGGCAGGACGCAAGGCATCGAAGTGATGCGCGAGTTTCTCGAACCCACAACGGTGTACTGGGACTTTGCTGACTACCGGCGCGGCGTGCGGTCTACGGGGCATTGAGCTGGAGATTCAATATGTGCAGGGCCTGACATTGCCGGTGTCGAAAATAAGCTTGCGATACCCGATCTATACAACAACCAATGCACGAACGGGAAAGGAATCGAGTCCTTCCACGCTGATCGGCAAGGCAATGAGTGTCCCTCTTCTTGCCGGTACGCTTGTCATGTTGGTCACTTCCTCCAGAAGCGGCACGTTGGCCGCAAGGATACGGTCGTGGGCGTCGTTGTCGATCCCGGCCATCGAGTCAAAACCCAGCACAACGATCCCCCTGTCGATCAGCCAGTCAACCACCTCGAGCGTAATCACCGGACGTTTCTCCGGCTCGAAAGTGCTGTAAACGATGACCGTGTCGCCGTCGCGTACATCCCCGTCCGTGGCACGCTCAATATCGGCAATTGTCAAAGGGGCTAATTCGCCTGCGAACGTCACGTCCGCCAGCCGCACAGGTGTGATCAACTTGTCCATCGGGCATGCCGAGACATCCATCATCTGCGGATATCGGTGTGCGGGCATCTCGATGTGTGTGCCGATGTGGCTGTGAATGGTCACGATGCTCATCCGCGAGTCGGCGAACCCGGCCATCTTGAACACAATCGGATCCACTTCCAGTTCGCGCATCGTGCCGAATGTATTGTTGATCTGGCCAGGGACCATCTTTCGTGAAATATCAGTGATCTGCTTGCCTTCAAACATTTCAGTTACTCCAGATATCTGACCGTCAGAGCCATGTTATCCGATCAACCGGGTGGTTGGAATAAACCAGATTGCTTGGTCTTGAAGGCAAAGCGTGACCACGTGAACGTGGTATGCTGCGTTAATGGATGCGACTGGTGCATACGCCATTCCCGTGACAACCATCAACACCGATAAGTTCCATCACATGATGAAGGGTGCATCTATAGATCGTGTACATACTTATATTCCATGCGCGGTGTGGTTGCCCTCTGGTGTGATTGCGAAGGTATTCGTGTGCGGCCCGGTATGGTCGTCCAGCTGGTGGCGGCCGGTGTCAGATCGGTTCGTCGGTGCGGCGCAAGGGCTCAAGCAGCTCGGCTTTTCCAGTATCGATGTGCTGGATCGATTTCATCTTCGCCGCCCACGGCGCGATATCGTCACGTACACCCCGTTGCCGGGTGAGAATCTACGCGTTTCGCTGCGCGGCGGCGATCATGAACAACTGTTCGATCGTTTCGCCATCTTTCTCGCCAAGCTGCATGAAAAGGGCGTGTACTTCAGGGGCATTCATTTCGGCAACGTGATCGTCGCCCTGGACGGCCAATTCGGCCTGGTGGACGTTTCGACGGCGCGATTCTTCAACCAGTCGCTTCCTGTTCGCATGCGCGTGCGCAATTTTCGTCACTTTGCACTGTACCGTAAGGACATGCAATCGGTGTGCGGGTTCGGTATGGCCCGCCTGACCGATGGCTATCTCGCGGCTGCGGGTCTCAATGATTTGCAATCGCGACAACTCCGCACCGGCTTGGCGCGGATGCACCCTGTATTCAAGCCGGAAATCAATCAATAACGCATTGGGGTGGAGTTTTGACTACCCCAAGGCATGACGGTTGCTGTGTCTGCTTATGCGGCGTGTTTTGGCTGTGATAGCACGGATCAGTGATTTGTCGGTCGCTGTCAGTCGCGCAATCCCCCGGTAATGGCGGTACCACCGGATACGATCGGTTGCACAGGCTGCAGCCGGTGGGGTGGAGTAATTGAGCGCCGCTAGGTCCTTGACCAGCCAGCGCCGCCAGCGCAGGCGCGGGCGAATCATGCGCTGCAGATCGATCAACGTCAGCTCGATCGGCCGAGCTTGGGGCTGGCCCATAAACACATGCGACAGGTATAGGTCGCGATGGATCAACCCATGACTGTGGAGCTTGCCGACCAGTTTCGCCATCGCGGCGCTTAGGGCTCGCTTGAATTGGTAATCAGAAAAATAATCCGTGTGGCGGGGCATCCAAGATTCAAGCGAGGCCCCGGGTGCCTGGCCTAGTAGCAATATACTCTGGTGTTCCAGCAAGGGTGCACTGTATTGCGCCCCAAAGGCGATGGGCTGGGGCACCGCAATCCCGGCCTGCCGCACTAGATTAAGCCAGGTCCATTCAGCTGCAGCGGTAGCGCTTATGCCACGCAGACGTTGGGCACACTGTTCACGTAGGGGTGGTCGGTTGTACCTTTTGAGGTACATTGTGGTATCGCCCACCCGCAGGGCTACCCGCTGACGCCAACGTGCTAGGCTTGGTTTGTGTAAATCGGCATCTCCGGGCACTGCCATCAGGGCATCGAATGAGTCCAGCCCCGCTTGGCACAGCGCGTCGACGTAGTCGGCGTTGATTAGAAGGCCGTTGATCGGCCGATACGAATTCACCGGAGATTGGTCCACGCCTGACGATTCTTAAGCGGACGATACATGGCCGTCAAGTTGCACCCATTTCGAAGCCGGTCGCTGGCCAGTATCGGTTTGACAGACGACGGCTTGCTTTACAAGTCAGATCGACGCAGTCGGGTGTGGCTGGTTCAAACCGTAGATGGGCCGGTCGTCATCAAACGATTCGAGTACACACCCTTGCGACAATGGCTGGCTCTGTGCGCCAGCTGCCATCCTGCCCAGCGGCAATGTCGTGCTACAAGGCGACTGCTCAAGGCCAAGGTGCCGGTTGCGCCCGTGGTGGATGGCGGCTTCGAGGCCTGTCAGCTCGGATGCCGTGTATGGTTGTCGGCCCCTTTCGCCGGTCAATCACTGCAACAACTGTTGGTGGAGGCCACTGACGATCACCAGCGTACGGTGGCTGTGGATGCGGCGGTTCGCCTCACCTGCCGGCTCATCCGTGCAGGTTATTGGTTCAAGGATCTGAAACCAAGCAACATTCTCGTCGATGATCAAGCTGAGGCAAAGCTGATAGACGTTGGAAGTGTCTGCCGTTGCCGGAAGACGGGCCAAATCCAGCGGATGCTTGCGGTGATGGACCGGGTTTTGGCTCGTGACGGGGCAGGGGAAAGCCTGCGCTGCCGTTATCGCCAGGCCGTGACTGAGGCGGTGGGCGTGTCTCAATAAGATCACCCGGTTTTTGGCATCCGGTCCGGTTGGTTGCAATCTTGTATTCAAGCAACGAACATGCTCGACGTGTTGTCCCACACGTTATCGATACTCTGGCTGGTGTGGCTGATGCAGGCGGTTGCCTGCGTACTTCAGGTGAAGCATCTCCACCGTAAGCTCAAGCGTAGGACTCACCGTCCGTTAGCCCGGTACCGGCCCCGCGCAACTGTGATCATGCCAGTTAAAGGTATTGATGATGATTTGGTGTCCAACATTGCCGCGCTGTGCTGTCAGGACTATCCCGATTATCAACTCGTGTTCGTGGTGGAATCCAATCAGGATCCGGCTTATTTAGTATTGGATCGTGAGTTGTCACGATTGGACGGGCCGCCTTGGCGGGTACTTGTCGCGGGGCAGGCGAGCGCCGATGAGGGGCAGAAGGTGCATAATCAGTTGTTTGCCCTACGGGTGCTTGAAGAAGAATGTGACGAGGATGAAGTCTGGGTGTTCGCCGATGCCGACGCGGTGCCTGGGCCGTATTGGCTGGCCGCTATTGTTCGCCCCTTGCGACGTGTCACGACGACGGCCATGACCAGCGGGTATCGCTGGCTGATTCCCACGGCAGGGCATGACAATGGTAGGACTACGCTCTGGTCCCACTTGGCTTCAATATTAAATAGCTCTATCGCATGCCAGCTAGGGCGGCATCCGTTTGATCGCGCATGGGGAGGGTCGATGGCGATCACGGTGGGTACCGCGCGGCGTGGCGGCTTACTCAAGTACCTGCAACACACGCTGTCCGATGACTATCAGTGTACGCGGATGTGCCATGATCTGAATCTTCGGATTTCTTTCGTGCCCATGTGCCTGGTCTGCTCTCCGGTACAGTTCAGCAGAAATGGATTCTTTGAATTTGCCTGCCGCCAGTATCGTATAACCCGTGTTTATGCTCCAAAGCTTTACCTTGCAGCCCTGGCGTTGACAAGCCTCTACGTCGTGGGCAGTGTCAGCGCGATCGCCTTTTTGATGGCCAGTTGGATCACCGGCCAACCGCTTGGTCAGTGGTGGTTTCCCGCTGCCTGTATGCTTGTGGTCTACCTTGCCAACCACATCCGATCATCCCTGCGTGCCCGCGTCGTGCAGCAGGCCTTTGGGCCCGATATTCTCAGGAAATTACGGACAACATTGTGGATGGACCGTTGGCTGACCTTTCTCTGGATGATGGTGCATTGGCTGGTCATGCTTTCTGCGATGACTAGCCGAGTCATCTGCTGGCGTGGGTACTGCTACAGACTTCATGCGCCTCAGCGTATCGAGCAGATCAACCGCTATTCAAAGACGACTTAGTGGGTGGTGATACCCATTTTGACTGGTGGTGAACAGGTGTTTACCGTTCGTCACGTTGGGCCTTGATGACTAATATCCCCCCCCCCGTTGGTAACGGTCTCTGGCATTACTGAATTACGGCTCGTGAGACTAAAAAAATAAACTGTATTTGTTAAGATATGCCTGTTAGAAAACAGGTAAGCGTAAGGAGTGCATGATGGCCAAGGTTCAAACACACGCGGCCAATCCCGAAGAAGAGGTTCCCTTCATGAGCCTTGACCAGACGGATTTCACCGCGATGACCCGCCCCGAGCAGATTCGTCACCTTGAGGTGGAAGGGTACGTGGTGTTTCCGGAGATTCTGCCGCCCGTCCTGATTGACAAGCTCAAGGGTGAACTGTCTGACATTAAGATGGACCACACAGACTACAGCGAAAACCAGACGCGATCGGTAGTGCAGCCACAATGGCACAGCAAGGCCGCAGCCGAGTTGATCGCTTATCCGCCCATGGTGGATTTCCTAAACGACTTGATGGGGTCTGATATCGTGTTCACCCGCGGATTTTTTCAACGCACGCTACCGGGGTGCCCGGGTATTTCCATGCACACGGACGGTCAACCTCACGGATCGGATATTTTCGGGTATGAGGGTAGTTGTCCTCGTCTGCTGCGGGTGCTTTATTACCTTGACGATTTGACGCCGCAGCGGGCGCCGTTTCGGTTGATTCCGCGATCGCATATTTCGTTTCATGCCGAGGCCAGCCCTTACGTGCGCTACAAGTATCATCCGGAAGAAATCACGCTGACGGCTCCAGCAGGTACGGCCGTGGCGGTGCCCTCGCTTTTGATTCATGGTAGTCATCCGAACAAGGATTCGCACTCGCGTGAATTGGTGCAGCTCGGATATAGGCCGGCGTGGGCGGGTCCAATTCAGCCAGTGGAGGACTGGGATCCCAAGCTGGTGGAAGCTGCGCCTGATGTAGCCAAACCATTTCTCCAGAGCCTCAATACCACGGGGTTTTCCTGGGTTCAGCCGCACAAACCCAAGGGCATGAAGACCGAGGCGCCGGGCATTAACCCGAGCCGGTGGGGCGATCGTTGAATTTGCGGTTGGGGTTTAAGCCGACGCGTCGATTTTACGGCCGGCTCGCCAGATACGCTTGATTTGAAGTGCGTTGTCCCAAGTGACCATATCGGCGCAGTGGCCGGGCGCAAGCAGGCCGATTTGATCATCCATGCCCAGAGCAGCAGCGGGGTTTCCAGTGACGGTGCGTATGGCTTCGTGCGGCGCGGCGCCGGTCATGTCTAAGAAATTACGAAATTGGTCGGGTAGTAGTAACGCGGTGCCGATGAGACCGCCATTGTCCGCCATCCGCCACGCGCCGCCGCTGCGGTACAGCTTACGGCCGTCGTCGTAGCGGGTCTCGGTCTGAGGAATACCCGTGCAAGGCAATGCGTCGGAAAGGATGCAGATCGAATCCAGCCCACGGCATTTGAGCACGATCTGAACCAGCACGGGATGTACGTGCACCCCGTCGGTGATCAGGTGCACGAATCGCACGCGTGGATCAATCAGGCCCACGTGTTCGATCGTCGGTTGCGGAGAGCCGGGCTCGGTCTGCCGGCCGTCGTTGTTGTCCCACATGTGTCCGAGTTGACTGGTGCCCACATCGAGACAGGCGTACACGTCCTCGGCCGACGCGTCTGAGTGCGCCATGGTGATTGTTTTTCCAGCGTCGTGGAACGCGCGCACCGCATCGGTTGCGTGCTCTACACCCGGTGAAACGTTGATCATGTGCATCACGTGATCGTAATGCTCCAGGATGTAACGCACGTTGTCGGGTGTCGGGGCTTTGAGGTGCTCGGGCAAGTGTGCGCCCATGCCCCCGGGGTTGAGGAACGGCCCTTCCATATAGACGCCAGTGACGCGAGCGGCGTCGGCGCCGTCACTGCAGGCAGTCCGGTAGCAGTTGTCCAATGCCTTGGTGAGAAACGCCCACTCGCGGGTGCCCGAACACATCTGCAGCGTGGTAACGCCGAGCTTGAGGTAATCCTGCGCCATCTGCCCGAGATCGCCGTCGAACATGCTCTGGCCCAGCGCGCCGTTGACCATGATGTCCACCAGTCCGGGCGACAACGCGGCGCCGTTCAGGTCGTCAACCGGGAGTTCACCCTGGAAACGGCCTTTTTCAACCGTCTCTATTAATCCATCGCGAACCACGACGTGCCCGGCGAATGATCGCCCGTCGCCGGTCCAGAGAGTCGTATTGTCGAGTACGAATCGCACGTGTTGCTCCACTGCGTTTGGGTACACAGTGTAGCCAAACGCTCAATCGCCGCGTTAGGTGATCGGGTCCGTCATCGTATATAGTTGGGCCGCGCAACTGAAAGGGAACCCGCCGATGGTCGCACCTTTATATGATGCTGATCGCGTGCGGTCGATTTTGCAGGCCGCCGACCTGGATGTGCTGATCGCTTGCCGGCCGGAAAATTTCAGCTATATCAGCGGCGTCACGCGCACATTAGAACATCGATTCGCTCGCGATCACACGACCTACGCATTACTGACCCAAGATGCAGAGGCCGCGTTGATCGTGCCTTTTTTCGAAATGCAGTCCATCCGGGAAGAAACGTAGGTCCGCGATGTTGTGCCCTTTCGTCAGTTCGGGGCTGGTACGGCGACGGATGCCTCGCGTGGTGGATTGGCGGAGGCTGAACTGGCGGCCAAGCTTTCGCAGTTGGGACTGGAACGTGGGCGTATCGGCTGGGACGAAAGTTACACACCCGTCCAGGTTGACCGGTTGGTACGGTCCCAACTTCCCCATGGGCAATTTGTCGAGGCCAGTGATGTGTTTGGCCAGCTTCGCCAGGTAAAGACGCCAGAAGAGGTCAATCGCCTAGCCCAGTCAGCCGCTATCGTCGAGCAGGCCTATTTGGCAATGTGGCGGTTGCTCGAAGAAGGCAAGACGGAGCTTGACCTTGCCTCGGCTGCTCACGAGGTGTTCTGGCGGCATGGGGCGCCGCCTTTGGGGTTTATGAATTGCGGCGCCGGTGTGCGGTCGAGTGTCGAGCATCTCCCGCCGTCGGATTACTCCATTCACAATGGTGACTTGGTGCGCTTCGACATGGGCGTTCGCTGGCGCGGGTATAACTCCGACATCGGCAGGACATTTGTGTGTGGCCAGCCTTCGGCGCAGCAGGCTCAAATCTATGGCACCGTGTTTGAGACCTACCAAGCGATGATCGAAGCGATCAGGCCAGGCGTGCTGGGCCGTGACATTTACGAGATCTATCGACGAGGGATGGGCCAGTACTACGAGATTTGTCCGCAGGAGTGGGTCGCTCACGGCCTTGGCCTAGAAATCCACGAGCCGCCTTTCCTGGGTTTGAATATGGATCGTCCACTGGAGCCGGGCATGGTGCTCATGGTGGAGATTGTCCTGGACTTTGACGGTCGCGAGGGCTATCACGTGGAAGACCCGATCCTGGTCACGGAAAATGGACATCGTCGGTTGATTGATCTTCATAATGCAACACTGCTAGTGTCTTGACGGGAGATGGCCGTGCTTGATTCAGAAAAAAGAGATTTACTGCAATCGTTATCCACACCCTTTCTGGTTGATGCCATGCATGGCGAAGGTATTCCGCAACGGCACCTCGATATCGGTATCAGGCCCGTGGTTGCCTATAGCAAAATGGTTGGCGCAGCCACCACCGTGAAGCTTAAACAGATCGACGACGAGGCGAAGTGCGACCTGATGGGTATGGAGGGCGTGTACGGATCGCCCAGTGAATCGTGCAGCAGGATTATCGTCATTGAGGTACCCCCCCCGCTACATGCGTACGGTATTGTGGGCGATGGCGGCGCAACAATGGGACGGCGCCATGGATTTGTCGGCGCCCTTGTCGAGGGAGCGGTGCGCGACACCTCTGGCCTAAAAGAGATGAATTTTGCCGCCTTTTCCCGGACCGTTTCGCCGGGATTGATCATGGGCAAGGCGGCTTTTGAGTCGGTCGGTCAACCTGTGCAGGTCGGCGGACAGACTATCTGTGATGGCGATGTGGTTGTCGCCGATAATGACGGTGTAGTAGTGATCAGGGACAGCGAACTTGATCGCCTAGCCGCCCGCGCCGTGGCGATCTGTGCGTGGGAACAACGCACCAAGGAATTGGTCGAAGCGGGAAAAACTTGGCAAGAGGCCGAAAAAATACTCAGTGAGAAGCCCTGATCTATAATAACACCCTAGACCCGAAATTCTCAGGCTGTGGACCATTGACGTATAGATGATGGCCAAGTAGAGTTTTAGGGTCTTTTCTATA
>CAUZAW010000079.1:0-11261 GCA_963577735.1 Phycisphaerae bacterium
GTGCCTTCGCTGGAGTCAATTCGCAATATTGTCGAGCATGCTGGAAGCTTCGGCCGGTACATTCATTGCAGTTCGACCGGTGGTTACGCCCCATTGCCCCGTATTCCCGGAGATGAAACGATGCCCTACAGTCATTTCATGGGCGGGTGGGAACAAAAATCGCAGGTTGACGAGTTGGTGCTGGGCCTCTGGGCACGGCAGAAGTTTGCCGCCACCGTGATTCGTCCGTCTTACATTACGGGTCCGGGCTTGCTGCCGCTGGACAACCTAGGTGGGCGGCGCCAGGATTTTATCAGCGACATCCTCAGCAACGTAACACTGGATTTACCCAACGACGGCCAGTCATTACTGCAACCTAACCACGTGCAGGATCTGGGGAAATCATTTCTATTGGCTGCGCAGGAGCCAAAAAGCATTGGTCAGGCATACAACATCTGCTTGACCAAGGCTGTGACCCTTAACCGTTATCTGCAAATTACCGCCGAGGCGTTCGATCGAGAGGTTAGTATCAACTACATGCCCATTGATGAAATTCTGGAAAAATACACCGGATCAGTCGATGTCATCGGGCTGCATTTTCTGGCCACGCACATGTGTTTCGATATCAGCAAAGCGGTCAACGAACTGGGCTACCAGCCGCATTGCACGACCGAAGATGCGATCGCTGAAACGGCGCGCTGGGCTGCACTGCAGATAAAGAAGTAGTTGGGATCTATGCGAGCAACATCATTTCATTGTCGCTTAGATCGTTTTTCAGTCGCAATGAAAAACCATACCACATCCAGTTGGTGTTGATGGTATTGGCTGCAAATACCGTGATCCGGTTCAGGCCGGTTTGGAGTATTACCTTGTCTGAAAACTGCTTGTAAGGATCATTATTGGATCGGCCTGGGTCATCGAGAATCAACTCGTTGTTGACGAACACCCGGATAGGGTCATCACATCCGATCCAGATGTCTGTGTGGGTCTCTTTTGCCGTCCAGATATGGGTCTGTGCCCGCACGAAGCAGTCGAAAGCCAACCCGCCATGCGATACCGGCGCCGCCCATATGTAATGGCGGTGGATGTGGCAAAGATCAACGAAATCCCGTTGCGCTTTTTTAAGCCATGTTTTGGCTGGCTGGCGGATGTCATTGATGCTCATCACCAGTGCCTCGTCAGGAAGTTCAAAGTCGGGTGTAGCTTGTTCCATCACATCGACAGCAAATGGTCCGGTTATCCGCCATGTCATTTCTCGAGGTTGTTCGACGCCGCAAGGTCGCTTCTGATACCAGAACGATACGGACTTGGCCGGCTGCTGGGCATAGCAGCCCCAGTTGAAGACGAATGAATCCTCAAAAGGAATGGGTAACTCCAGATGGTGACGGTAGCGTTGGCTGTGGGTGGGGCAACCGGAATAAGGCGACTGGTTCCACACGCGAAAGTAGGCCATGTGAAAATAGTCTTCGCCGCAAATACCGTGGAACTGGCTAGCCTTGTCGCTCCCGGCATCCAAGAGAATACTTTCACCGCCCCCGTGGTCGTGGCCAGTGTCGATCAGGTGGATACCGACAAAATGGCCGGGGCCAGAGGTGGACAGGCACTCGAAGTCGTCGTAGCCGTTGGTGACTTCACTGGCGAACCTGGCGTGAAAATAGTACATCTTCTCGATGTTGGGAGGATTTTTTTCATATTCAACGCGTATCTTCACCGGGTATTTCTGCTCGTATGTACCGTAGTCCATCGCATAGTTGAGTTGAATGCCGGCGACACATTGAAATGGCATGGGAAAATGAATAACAGCCGTGGTACCCAGCCGCTGTACGCCCGCGTGCTGGAACTGTCCTACAAGATAGCGTAGGGGGGCGGCGACCTGGAACGGTTCGTCCAATCGCTTGGGGTCGGTTACTGCGTCGTCGAAGGCGATACGCAGCAGCAATGAATCAATCTGTTCGCAGGTAATTTCGAGTCGCGTGATCATGGCCGGCCCATCGATGTACAGGTTCTGGGGGCAGGCAGATCGTAGTTCAAACTCTTGTTCAACGATCTCGACCGGTGGGTCGGTAACTTGATCGCAAGGCGGTAGATCATAGGCGAGTGTCATACCCTGTTGGTCTACACCCTGAACCAGTGGCGGATGAGTCTCTTCGCCGTCCAGTGCATAATCCACCTGCACTGCTGGCCCGTCGCCGGGATCATCGACCATTTCGATTTCGACGCGCACCGATGTGCTAAAAGCGATGGGCAGGTACAGATTACTGGCCTTGCCGTCCCGGTAGCCGCCGATGGGAATCCCCACCGAGGATATTAGCGCCGCGGCTTGGGCAATCTCGTGAATGGGCCCACAAAGAACCGGTTCATCAGCGCCGTCGACGTACACATAAAGGCGTCCCAGCGTCCCGTCTTTTTCACTGTGTGTAAACCAAAATCTCTTGATCATGCCACGGCCGGTCAGATCAACAATGCAGTGGCGTTGCTTGGCTTCGAAACCATAACCGGTGAACTTGCCCACGCGGTAGTTTTTAGGCATCGCCAGCGTGGGAAAGTAGCGGCGTCGTGCATAATGCATGGCCTGATGCATTTAAAATCCTCCTGGGTGGGGATAATAGTCAATCGCGGCGCCAGCGAGCTTTCGCGGGCCACATGGTGGGGAACATCGGTTCACCGCAGACATCACCGGTTCTGGCTAGTGGCCCCATCAGCGAGCCGATGGTGTTCTGTCTACCTTGGCCGTTGAACGTGGTGCTCCAGGGCATCATGTTCATCACGATTGATAGTCGCGGCTCGTGTGTGAGGTTGGCCCCCGACCCGTGGAAGGTCAGTCCACTGTGAAAACTTACCTGTCCCGCTTTGAGCACACACTGGTGTTCGGTCCACTGTCGTCCGTCGCGTGTGAACTGTTTTCGAAGGGCATCCAAGTTTGGCGTTGTGAACGTGTCTGCATCCTTGTCAAAGCCCCATTTATGACTGCCTGTGATGAAACGCATGCCGCCATTGGCTGCGTCGGTATCCTGCAAGGCGATCCAAGCAGTGGTAAACACGTGAGCGTTGTTAAACAACGCCAGGTGCGGTGCGTCCTGGTGCCATCCAACGTTACCTTCCACCGCATCAGCGCCGTCGGGTCCTAGTCCCGGCTTGTAGAGTTCCTGGTCCTGCATCATGGTTGCCCCACGTGTTCGCATAAGTTGCGAAGCGATATAACCGATGCCAGGATGGCGCACCAACTGGCGGATCTTGGCGTTGACCCACCAGGCGTAGGTGATCTGAATAATCTTCTTATCGTTGGGGTCAAAGGGCGGGGGTGGTCCCTGCCAGTGCATGGAATCAAAATCCCGCTCGCCGCGCACAATTTGCATCAAGGATGAGCGCATTTGATCTATTTCTTCATCACTGAACAGTTTGGGTGAAATCCAAAAACCCTTTTCGTCATATTCCGTGATCGCTGGGTCATTTAGTTTCCAAGGGCTGGTATCGAATTTAGCCATTAACGCTTTCCTGTTCCAAAGTAACGCCCGGAGTACTCTAGAAAGTACCAGATTTTAGTTTAAAAGGAGATCTTTGCCCTAATCCGGTGGGAAGCTACCATGCGCAACCATGGCGATTGTCGCGCACGAAAAATTGGTGCAATTGAGCAGGTCGATGATGGCTGCCGCTGGCGCTGCGCCAGACGTTGCTGCCCGCGTGTCACAGCACTTGGTCAACTCTAACCTTGTCGGCATCGATTCGCATGGTGTCATCCGCTTGACAGATTACGTTTCGTGGGTGCAGGAGGGGAAGGCAGCCCCGGACAACCGGGTCGAGATCCTCAATGACCAGGGTGGCACAGCCTTGCTGGACGCGCACTTTACTTTTGGGCCTGTCGCTGCGTCGCAGGCAGCGCAGATGGCCGCTGACAAGGCGCGCAAGTTGGGTGTTGGGATCATCAGCGTCAAGGACGCGACACATATCGGGCGACTGGGTGAGTATGTATATGAGCTTGCCAGCGAAGGCCTGGTCGGGTTCGTATGCTGCAACGCGCAGGGAGCGGGCCAAATGGTTGCACCTTGGGGGGGCAAGCAGGGGCGGTTAACGACTAATCCATTGGCGTGGGGTTTTCCCTCTGGCCGTGCCGAGGGGCCGGTGGTCATGGACATGTCCACCAGTGCCTGGCCGGAAGGAAAAGTACGCGTGAAGCATAGGCGTAACGAGAAAGTACCACTGGGCGTGTTGATTGACGCCGATGGTCGCGACAGTACCGATACGCATGACCTTTATGGTTCACCGGGAGGCGCTTTGCTACCGGCAGGCCAGCACAAGGGTTACGCCCTGTCACTAATGGTCGAATTTCTTTCCGGTGTTCTTTCCGGGGGCGGTAGTTGCCATGCACCGGCAGCGCAATTTACCCATGTCAATTCATTTTGCATGATGGCGATAGGTGTTGAGTCGATTCGGTCCTTGACGGATGTCACCTCGGACTTTGACGCGGTGCTAGCCTACGTCAAGGGTTCGCTGCCGATACAAGAGGGAGGTGAGGTTCTTGTGCCCTACGAGCCGGAAAGTCGCCAGTACAATCGTATTCTCAAGGATGGAATCGAGGTTGAACCGGCCACATGGGATAGTATTACAGAGTTGGCAGAAAGCCTAGGCGTTTCTGTTGACGGCTAAAATCAGCCGAGTCCGATTATAAAAACACCCGGCAGGCGTGTAGCCTAACCGGGTGTCTCCCCTCTTCCCACAGGGGTGTATCGGCAAAGTTTCAGGACCGGTTAACATTTCTTTGAGGATATTTGTTGGCTGTCTAGGTGCCAATATCTGGAACGGCAGGCCGTCGCGGGGCAGTATTAATTCTAGACGAGCTTCAGCTTGTACTGATCGACCGTATCGAGGTCCACAGGGCCATTAAGCTTGCGTGATGTCGGCGAAAACCCCAGGCTGCGTTGGCGGAAGTATCTGGAAATGGAGTGGGCGGCAAAGCCATGCGTTACCGCGTTGTCGGTCTGTACGAGGTCAACGCGAACGCGGCGTATGCTCCACGCCGCCACGCTCGAATTAATCATGGCAAACGGTTCGTCCTTGATGCCCCGGACGGTAAAGTTGTGGATCGTCGACTGTCTCTGGTCGAAGTCATCCACGGAGTCGGGCAGCATGCTCGCGTCGGCGGTGACAAAGTCCGGGCGCACGCCGCTGGTCACGACTGTGTCGCGCACGCCGCCGACACTCATCGAACCGATGTCCCGCGCCGTCCACACGCTGGCGCCGTTCAGCCACTGGCCGATTTTTGCCCTGCGCAGTGAACGCTTCACGGCCGTGCTGGTCAGCGTGATGTTGTTGGAAAAACTCTTCTTGACCCGCAGGCTGCGCATCCACGGGGCATGGATCGTGTCCGCGACGTTGTCCGTGTTGGTCGTCTGGTTGGCGTTGAAGGTGCGGATCGGCATGGTCGAGTCAACCGAAAAATCATACGCATCGCCGATTTTGATATTTACGGCCTTGCGCCCGTCCCACAAGCCTGTGCTGAACGTACTTGGTCCGACCACCTCCCCGAACTGGACACGTCTGGCCATGCCCGACACATTGACATCTCCCAAGAGCCGCGCGTTGCGACCGTTTATCTTGCCCACTGATCCGACGAAATCCATGTTGGTGATGTTGACCATCTGCCTGCTACCCTTGATGCTGAGGTGCACGGTGGTTTGTAGAGTAGACTGATCTACATTCAATGCATGGAAGCGGGCATTGTCACCGGTAATCGTCACCCCTCGGTTGTGGGCCTGCTGGACAATGTTGGCTCCGAGCACGAAGACACTGCCCGATCCGTTCTTGAGATTGATGCGCCCTTCGTTGCCGTCATTTTGGATCACGCTGATCACATGCCTGGCCCCGGTGCCGGTCTGCACCTCAGTAAGTGGCGCGTTTCCGAAATCACGGGCCACCACCGTCTGGCCGCTTGTGGGCGTCACCACATAGAACCCGCCGGGGATCAATTGGGCTCGCAGTTCGCCGTTGGGGAATTCGGTGGTGATAAGGTTCACATATAGATTGCCAGTGCGCAGGTCGACCAAGTCATCGCTGTCGATGATGAAACTGCCGGTTACCGACGATCCGAATCCCGGCGACATTCCGAATAAGTCATCCAGATCGTAAAGGAAATCGCCATTTTCTGTTTCGTCGCCGCGGTAAACATGAAGGGCTGTGGTCGTGCCGGTAAGATTGGAAAATTCAACTGTGATCGACACCTCGTTGTTCGTTGGATCCAGAGCAGCGCGTACAAGACCGGATCCGTCAGTTGTTACTGACGGTACTTCATTGTCGCCTAGAAGATCACCGAAAAATTGTGGCGATGTTTGGACAAACCCGTCTTCTACCACTTCGCTAATGGTGTATGATCCAGGGCCAAGATTGGCAAACGCATAATTACCCCCGCCATCGGTAAGCGTGCTAACTTCAAGCGGGTCAAATATATTGTTGCCGTTCTCGTCAATGAACATAGTCCAGTTTTCCAATAACGGCTCGCCGACATCCCACACGCCGTTGGCGTTGTTGTCTTGGAATTTACTGCCTTGAATCTCCACCAACTGGAAGTTGCCAAAGTCCACATCGGTACGATCTTCTGCGAAGCCCAGGTTGACAAGAAAACTGGTGTCAGGCGTTGTTTGTACCCAGCCGGCCTGCAACTGTTCTCGTAGCAGATAATTGCCAAAAGGCATATCTGAGAAAGCATAGTTCCCATCGACATCAGTGGTTTCAAATGGCTCGGATGGATCGAGCTCGTCGTTGTCGTCTTCATCGATGAAGATGACCCATCCGTCAAGGCCCGGTTCGCCCAAGTCGAACACGCCATTACCATTAAGATCCTCAAATTTCTGGCCTGCGATTGAGCCCAGTTGCAGGTTGCCGAAGTTGATATCCTCGATGATCTGGCCGCTGACCAATGTGACCACGTGCGAGTCGTTAAATGGGTCGAGTTCGTCGGTCCCCAGCGGGAATGTCTGCACAAACCCATCAGGTACTATTTCCCGCACCGTGAAGGTCCCAGGTACCAGCCCCGTGAATGAAAATTGACCTGTTTCGTCAATGTCCGTAGTAGTCGGGTCATCGTCGAGGGTGACGGTGAACGGTTCGAGCGGATCGAGGATCTGGTTGTTGTCCAAATCAAGGTAAGTCGTTACGCCCGGCAGGCCACTTTCAATGTCCGGGCTACCCAACAGGTCGAATCTAAAGCTAAATGATGTATTGGTAAATTCGAGCAACTCTTCCGGGGTATCAGGCCGACCGAGGCTCAAAAAGCTCAGGCCGTTGCCCGCATCGGCACCAATCTGGGCGCCCACGCCTCCGAAACCATCGACGCCTAACGGTAGGTCGCCCGAGGTCCACTCCATTTCGCCATAGACGAAGGCGACGATATCACCGGCCGGATCATCTTCTATATAGAGTGTAAAGTCGTTAAAGCGTTCAATCGACTGGTCAAAGTGGCTGACCTGTGGCCAGTCGATCTGCATGAACGGATTGCCCCGCGGGCTGACGCCTTGGGACAGACGCACCTTGCCGCTTTCGCTGGGCCGGGTATCCACGTCCGCCCAGAACGGAGCCAGCATGGGTACGAATCGCGGGAAATCTAGTGGTCTGTACGCAGATAGTGGTGCATCGAAAGTGATGTTGCCATTGTTATTGATATAGAACTGTTCATACTGCTGGCCAAAGAAGTCAAACGTAAACCCGAAGTTGAGCTTGCCTGTGGACTGATCGTCATTGCCCACCAGCATGATCGGCCCCAGTTCGGCTAGCTCAATTTCACCAAAAAATTCACTGAAGCCACCTTGATCAAATATGCCGTTGCCATTTTCGTCATTGAACTTTACGCCGTGGATCTCGGTTAGTTGATAATTGCCGAAATCAATATCCGTTGCCACTTCGCCCCGTGACAGGGTGATTGCGTAGAACGGGTCCGGATCTCCCGGCAGTGATTGAATCCAGTCCGCCTGCAGCACCTCGGTTACCCGGTAATCGTCGGCCAACAGGGCAGTGAAAGAATATGCGCCGTTGGTATCGGTGATGTCGGTAGCCTCGCTGGGGTCGAGTACGCCGTCGGCATTGGCGTCAAGAAAGACCGTCCAGTCGGCCAGGGCGGGTTCGTCGGGATCCTTGATGCCGTCTGCGTTGAGGTCATCAAACTTGATGCCGCTGATTGACGCAGTGCCTGGGAAGAAAGCTGAATCGGTCACCGCCGCCGGGTTGCCGGTACCGTCGTCGACATCGTTGTAGGTTACGACGATCGTGTCACCTTCATCTACCTCGAGCACGCCGTTTTCCACGGCCAACGCGTCGGGCAATGCGGTCGTAATGGTCATCGAGAAAATAGCTGGTCCCGTTTCCGGTAGTGTCATTGTCTCTACGTCGCCGTTGTCGGAGACAATCTGCACTGTGGCCGACCCCTGCCCGAGCAGATCGCCGTCCTGGGCCGTGACGGTCACCGTATCGCCAACGGCATAAGTCACCGCGTCGAACAGGACAGTACCGTGGCTATCTACGGGAATGTTAAACGCCTCGGTTACGTTGGTCGCATCGCGATCACCGTCTGACGCACTGACGCCCATTCCCCGGCGGGCAAAAGCGATCCAGATTTCCAATTGGTTCTGCCCGCCGGTCCATGTCTGATCAGCGGCAAGGATGGCATCACGACCGTCGAGGAAGGTCGGGTTACTCGGTTGCAATTTCAGCCCGTCCATGACCAATTGCAAGGCAAGGTTGTTGCCGCTCGTGCCGTTGTATAGGTCCGGGTCATATCCGTGCTTGTCAATCAGTAGCCAATTCATGTCCCATAGTGCTGATGCCCAGATTTCACCGGAGTTGTGTACCTCGTTATTTGGGAATCCGCCGTTAAAAGCGCCGTAGGTCAGCGGATTGATGTTCATGTCAAAACTGTAGGGGAACCGGCGGATGCCATCGCCATTGCTCGATTCTCCAATTGCCCAAGTCCCGATAGGGTAGGGGTCAAACTTGTCGTCCGAAGGCATCTGCGTAAACATCAGCGTCCACCAGTCAGACCACCCCTCGCCCATCCCGGCACTCTGAATGGAGGTTAGTGCGTTAGCGTTGGCCGGGCCGCCGGTCAGGCGGTTGGATACACCGTGTCCGTATTCGTGGACGATGATCCCGTTGTCTAGGCTGCTGTCGCGATGCGGTGTTGTTTCATCAAATTCGTACATGGCCATAAACGGTGACATGCCGTCAGGTGGCGTTGTCATGGTTGCGTTGTTCACCAGTCCGATGTCCGCGCCAAACTGGGCATCAGCTAAAACCGGGTCATCGTCCAGTCCGCTGTTGCCGTAGTTATTGACCTGAAAGTTGCCCGATGCCTCGTCAAATCCGTACTGGTAATGGACGTCGTGGAGGATGTTGTTCCAATAGAAGAGGTTGGTCACCGCGGCATTGATGTTGTCTTCCGGTTCCGAGTTCGGGTCGAAAAGGAAATCGAACAGCAGTGCAGCGCCACCGTCGGGCCTGGTACCTTCGTCTCCGCCGAATACACCGGTGCGATCTTCCTGGGCAGAAACGTTGTTGCCTCGGGTGTCGGTAAATTCCGGACCGTCGAAACCATTGGTATCGTGCCAGCCAAAGGGCGAAGCGATGGCATTGGCCGGATTAATCGTCAGGATTTGGGGTCCATCGTTGTAGTTTTCCAGCGGCAAGGGGAACACGTTGTAACCGCTGCTGCCAATCGCCGTTGAATTTGCGGTCGAAAAATCGAACGCCCCGTCTTGCGTAGTGTCACCAGATGACCAGTCAGCTGTTTCAACACCACCCGTATCATTTAAGAGCGTCCAATTGACTTGGCTGATATTGTCACCGGTTTGAGCATCGATCGTCATATTCAGCCAGTCGACCGTGTTGGGTAATCGCAAGAGCACTTCCCAGACCAACCGGGCCTGATTATCACTCATGTCGTACATCAGCTTTGCCGGTATCTCATCCAGTGATACACCGCCAGGGCTGTAGACGGCATTGCGAGCTGTCCCACCCATGTTTTCCAGCAAAGTCAATGTTTCATCCGGCTTGAGTCCGGAGTCCACAGCGGCAAGCCTGATCGCCTCCTCGGCACTGATGGTCGGTACAAGTGTATTAATCCGGCCCGCCATGTCCGGTACAAAGCGGTTGCCCACGCTCAATACTTGCCCGTCAGTTGTTACGGCCACATTGATGTCACCGCCAAACACCTCGATCCCCGCGTGGCGCTGTCGTAGGTAGATGTGGGTCGTCTGCGAGTGGCTGGCAACGGTCTGGTCTGTGACGACCACGTCGTCAAGGTCCGTTCCTGTCAGTCCCAGTTGGTCGTGGTTGTCGCGCAGAAAGTCCAGAGCGATCTGTAGTGGATCATCGTTCGATGGTTCGCTTAAGAATGAGCCCGCAGCGAAAAGGAATCCCCCGCCATCACCGCCCGTGCCATCTAGCAGCACACGCGGCTCAAGGTATTCCAACCCAGTGAACTGCCCGGTGTCATTCGCCATGCACTGATACCGCCCGCGGCGTCGGCACGCTGCGCTGCTCTACCACGTCCAATTCATCAGACCTCGCCACACAGTGTAGCTCCCTGACCTTAACGAATATTCCCCTGCCCCAGTACCATCCGGGTGGGTGATGCCGAATGGTTGGTCCGTCTATCTCTAGAACGGTCAAGGGTAAGCATCACGCTAACCAATAAGTATATACCTGTCAAAGCATTTTGTGGGCCTGGTGTCCTGGAGTAGGTTGATTTTGCCAGTCCACGAGTGGATCATGGCTAGAAGGGCCACGTTGCCGATTTTCGTCCTCATTCGCCACTTTGGCAGCGCCTGTGTCGTCGGTTGCAATGGCCACAACGACCTGATTGTTGCCGAGATCACTGATACGCTGGACAGCACCATGCAAATAGGATGATGGCAAAACTGGGCCGTCATGGGCGGTGATTGCCGTTTTCGATTGATACTTAACGATAGGCATGGTTACGGGCGTTGAGTTTCTCGTTGCACTGCCTCACCGGCCAGCAGTTCAACAGAATCGTCTAGCCACTGTGGAATCTGATCGGCGTACGGTGAGCCCGCCACGGCCTCACGCAAGGTCTTTTCGTTGATTTTTTTCAATTCGTCCGGTTTGGCGCCGGTGAACCAGTGTCCGCCGTTGCCCAGCAGGTTAAACCGCATCTTGGCATACTCGGTCATGCCCCAGCCCAACAGCAGGTTGCGAAGCCACAACATCACCACCACATTCAAACCGCCCGGCATCTGTTGCGCGTCCGGTAGGTCTCGGCCCATCGCTTCGGGATTGTC
>CAUZAW010000080.1:0-11140 GCA_963577735.1 Phycisphaerae bacterium
AGTTCGGGTTCCACGCCGCTGATCTTTGAAGCCCACTGCGGCGTGCACTGCGCCAGTTCGGCCTTTACCTGCTCAAACCCCTCGGTGTATTGGCCGATGAATTGCGGGTCAATCAACCCTTCCTCGATCAGTACATGCTGCAGGGCATTGATCACCGATACGTTGGAGCCCGGGCGCAGCGGCAGGTGGATGTCAGACAGGCGCGCCAGTTCCGTGTTCCGCGGGTCTAGGATCACAAGCTTGCATCCACCCAGAACCGACTGCTTGATCATGGCGCCAAATACCGGGTGCGCCTCGGTCGGGTTGGCGCCCACTATCATCAGCACGTCCGACTCGTGCACGTCATGGAAACTGTTGGTCCCCGCTCCGGTTCCCAGCGCCTGGCCCAGTGCGTACGAGGATGGGGAGTGACACACCCGCGAGCAGTTGTCGATCGAGTTGGTTCCCATCACTACCCGGGCAAATTTCTGCATTAAAAAGTTTTCTTCGTTGGTGCATCGCGACGAACTGATGAGTCCGAACCCCTCTGGTCCGTAGGTGTCACGAATTTCGCTGAATTTACGGGCCACAAGATCCAACGCCTCGTCCCACGTCCCTTCTCGAAATTGGCCGCCAGAGTCCTTGATCAAGGGGGTGTGCAACCTGTCCGGTGAGTGTGCAAACTGGTGGGCGAAACGGCCTTTTACGCAGGCGTGTCCCAGGTTGGCTGACCCCTGGACATTGGGCACGATGTTTACCACCTGTTGGTCCTTGACGTTTACGTCCAGTGAGCAACCGACGCCGCAGTAGGAACATGTGGTTGTCACCGTCTTGTCAGGCAACCCGGCATTGCGCGTGCCCGGTTCCTCCAGGGCAGCGACCGGGCATTCCACCACGCATTGGCCGCAACTGACGCAGTTGGCCTGCTCAAACCCCGTATTGTTGCCCGCAATGACTCGCACGTCGTAGCCACGGCCTTCCATACCCAGGATAAATGAGCCCTGTACCTCATCGCAGGCCCGTACGCACTTGGCACAGCCGATGCACTTGGCCATTTCCAATTTGATGAACGGGTGTGAATTGTCCTGGGCTGGATTGTGCGTGCGCGGGTTCTCGTATCTCGGTGTTCGCAGCCCTACCTGCTGGGCAAGGCTCTGCAGTTCGCAGCGGCCGTTGGCCGTGCAGTCCAAGCATTCCAGCGGGTGGTCACTGACGATCAGTTCGGTAATGTTGCGTCGCAGCCGCGTCAGCAGCGGTGAGGCGGTCACGTATTTCGACCCGTCCTGCACGGGCGTATGGCAGGCCGCTACCGGCTTGCGGCCTGCCTGCTCGACAAGACACGTCCGGCACGCTCCATAAGGTTTCATCCGGTCTGAATAGCAAAGCGTGGGCACACTCTTGCCCACGCTGCGCAGCGCTGTCAGCACTGTTGCCTCACGGGGGACATGAACTTGCGACCCGTCAATGGTCACCGTAACCGTCTGCTCTGTCATCGCAGCTTTACTGATCATGTACTGGCCTCGTCGAGATCAATGGTCCATTGCCTTTTGCCCAGCCAACCTACTCTAACAGAGGAGTCGGCTTCTTGGGGCTTTGTTCTTTTCCTGCAGCAAACTTGATATTGATCGTCATCGCCACATCCCGGATATGGAATTCCAGTCATTATAGGCCGCTACTCGCTGACGCGTTTTGGCCGGTACCGTTGCAGTTCCTGGGGGAAATATTCCATCAGGCACTCGACCGGCGTCGGGATCATCCCCCCCAGGGCGCACAGGGATCCGTATTTCATCGTTTCGCATAGTTCCGATAGCAGTGACAGTCGCTCGTCGGTCACGCCGCCGCCGGCAACATCCATCATCTGATCGAACAGTTCCGTTCCCCGCACGGCGCCAATGCGACAGGGGAAACACTTGCCGCAACTCTCGATGGCGCAAAAAGCCATTAAACCTCTTGCGATCTGCACAAGGTCGTCTTCCTGGGAATACACCACTACGCCGGCATGTCCAAGTATCCCGTTAACTTTCGGCAGAGAATCAAAATCCAATGCTGTATCCAGCAGGTGCTCGGGCAGAATTCCCCCCAGTGGGCCGCCTACCTGCACGGCCTTGAATTGCTGCCCGTCAGCCATTCCGCCGGCGATATCGAAAATCAACTGGCGGAGTGTTACTCCCAGTTCCACCTCGTACATCCCCGGCCTCTTTACGCGAGTGTTCAGGCTCACAGCCTTGGTTCCACGCGAATTCTCAGTGCCGTACCTGGCATAGGCCTCGCCGCCGTGCTCGATGATCCAAGGCAGGTTGTGCAGCGTTTCCGTATTGTTCACCGCCGTGGGGCAGCCCCACAAGCCCTCCTGGGCCGGGAACGGCGGTTTGTAGCTGACAAGAGCCGGTACGCCCTCCAGCGAACGCAATAAACTTGTTTCTTCGCCGCAGATGTACGCACCCTGGCCTTGTACCACGTTGACCACGCAAGAAAACCGCGATCCGAAAATATTCGGTCCGATGACCTTCGCTGCGATTGCTTCACTGACCGCCTGCTTGAGGACCGTTAGCGCCCGTGGATACTCAAAACGCACATAGATGAAAACCTCCGGGGCGCCGCACGCGTACGCGGCAAGCAGGATCCCCTCCAGTTGCGTGTGCGGGTCTCGTTCTACCAGTTCCTTGTCGATGTAGGAACCGGCGTCTCCCTCGTCGAAATTTACGACAACGAACTTGCGGCCTGAGCCATCTTGCGCCTGCGCGTCAGCCACGGCCTGGAACTTCAACCCGGCGGGGAACCCCGCGCCACCGCGGCCGCGTAGTTTGCTGGCCTTGACCTGGTCGATCACCTGCTGCGGCGTCATGGTCGTCACGGCTTTTTCCAGGGACCGGTACACGCCTGCCGCCCGGGCGCCATCAAGTAAAGTTGTGTTCTGTCCAAAAAACCGCATCAATATGCACGGCTTGTCCCCTGCGGGAGGATAGACCGCGTTGGTCGGCTCAGTGAATCCGTGCGGCTTGCCTTCACGCACGAAAGTGGTGATCTTCTCGGCATCACCGTTCTGGGCCAGGGACACCGGCAAGCCGTCGATCATGGCATTGGGGCCCAGCCCACAGTACCCGAGGCAAGCTACGTGTTCATAGCGCACGGACCCGTCCGGACAGGCTTGGCCCTCTTTCACGCCGAGCGACTTGCACAACTTTGTTTCCACCGAGGCGAAGCCCGCTGCCTGACACGCCTCCCCGTTACAGAGTTTCACCACGTGTCTGGCCGGCTGGTCATGCGAAAGTTCCTCATAGAATTTGGCCGTCGAGCGCACGTGTTGCGGCGGCAGGTTGAACTGGTTGGCGATCTGGGCGATGTCGTCGTCGCTGATATAGCCCTGCACTTCATGCACCTGGCTCAGCTTGTCGTAGACGGTCTGGCCTTGGCCCAAGAACTTGTTTTGAAGTGCAATCAGGTTGTTTGACATGGTTGTCCGGCCTTATCCTGCCCCACAGTGACGATAACGGCAAATGGACACTTATTCTAGATCTGCCCGAAAACATGATAATTCAACGGGTTGATTTTCATATCGTTTGCAAAACCGCTTGGGCTTGAAGATTCGGATTAAGGATTCTTGGCAAGGTCAACGCTCCAGCCTTGCCATGGCCTCCTCTACTTGGGCGGCTTTCGGCCTTCCTTCTAAAATCACCTGTTGGCCATGAGTCAACACCGGTACCCGGTCCGTGTACAGATCGTGAAACTGCTGCTGTTCGTCAATGTCGTGCTTCGTCAACTGGTGGCCGGTTCGCTTGAGATAAGGGTCCATCATCAACTCGAGCCGGTCGCAAAGCGGGCACGCCGTGCGTACATACATCACCAGATTCACCGCATGTGCTCCTGCCGGCCGGGATCACGCCCCGCACTAACTACGCTTGTCTTTTTCGATATAGGCGTAGGCGTTGTGGTTGTGAATTGACTCGTAATTCTCGCTGGTTACCTGGTACCACATGACCCGGTCCTCCCGATCCAATGCCAAGGCCAGGTCGCGAACGATGTCCTCGACGAATTTCGGGTTGTTATAAGCCGCCTCGGTGACAAATTTTTCGTCCGGGCGTTTCAGCACCGCGAACACCTGCGCGCTGGCGGTCTGTTCCACCAGTTCGAACAACTCCTCTATCCACATGTACTTGTCAGGCTGGAAACGAACCTTGACCTCCATCTCGCAACGCTGGTTGTGCGCCCCGTATTCGGATATCTGCTTCGAGCACGGGCACAGGCTCGTCGCCGGCACCTTGATGGTCATCACGAAATCCTCTTCGGTATTGCATGAGGCCTCGAACGTCACCTCGATATCCAGCATGCCCGGCGCGCCGGTTACCGGGGCAGTCTTGTGAATAAAATACGGGAAATTTAATTCCAGGTGCGCTTCCTCTGCTTCCAGTTGCTTGCGCATGTCGCGGCATACCGCCATGATCTGGTTGGATTGAAGATTCTCGTGATGGCGATTGAGCACCTCGAGGAACCGGCTCATGTGCGTGCCTTTTTGATAGTGGGGCAGGCCCACGTACATGTTGGCCTTGGCCACCGTGTGCTGAACCCCGCCGGTCGCCGGGCACTGCAGCGTGATCGGGTAGGTGATGTGCCGGACCCCGACCTTGTCGATGGGCACCTGTCTGGTGTCCTCGCTCGCTTGCACGTCAGGCATGGCCAAGGCCGCTTCCGCTTGGGTTTGTGTTGTCATCCTTCTAAGAGCTCCCACGTATAGGTAAGAGGCGGCGGCAAGGCCACCGGACTGCTAGATGGTATGTGGCTCACCAATGCAAAGCAACGCTGCCCTATGCCATGGCAACATTGATTTGCTTATGGTATCACTAGGCCAGTTTCAATAGATCGTTGTCTTGCCCCTGGAGTCTGTAAATGTCGCCGTTAATTGTAAATATTGTGACCGGGCCGCAACCCCATAACCTAGTCACTCTGGCCGGTACGCAATTGGTTGGCATTATTACTCGGCTGTTCGGCCTTGTGCCTCGATTGTCCTGCCATCCGCTACCCAATGCCGACGCTCGAATTTACCTTGTGCCTGCCGATGGCCAAAAGCCTGAAGACGAGCAGGCTTTCATCCTGCGGCGAAGCGAGGTTGATTCCAAGCCCGCCATGATCGCGGTTGGCGGCAGTCCCGTGGCCACGCTCTGGGCCGCCTATGAACTGGCCGAGCAGTGGGGTGTCTGTTTCCTGCTCACCGAGGATATTTATCCGGAGAATCCGGGCACCTTTGCCTTGCCTGATATCAATAAGACATGGACCCCCCGGATTCGAACCCGGGCCTGGCGTATCGTCAACTGCTTGCCGCATTGCGGGGCTTACTGGGGCATTGCTGATTACAACAAGTTGTTCATTCAGCTTTCAAAGCAGAAATACAACCGTATCTGGGCCTGGTTTCGCACGTACGACGCCTTCACTGACTACACGTTCGATGGCCTGCGTAAACGTACCGTCGAAATCAGCCGGGGCCAGCGATTCCCGCTGCATGACAAGACCATTGGGCGTCACGTCATCGATGATGCAACCAGTTTTTATAACCCCGATCTGCCTGCCGAGCCCGATACTATTTATGAGGCGGACCCTGAGACTGCCCCAGTTAACGAGCAACGCCATGAAGCGGGCCAGCGTCACATCCAGGCGGTTATTGATCTTTGCCATGCTCGTGGCCTCGAGTTCGCAGTCGGGTTCTGGTACACGGAATTCCCCGCAGAGATAAAAAAGCAACTGAAGATCGCTTCTGATCGCCACGGCTTCAAGCCCCGGCCCTTCAAGGGTGAATATGGGGGGCTGCGGATCGGCGTTATGCGTGAAGGCATCATGCCTCAGTATGCGCCATATATGACTCCGCTTAACCCCGACTTCCAGGACTTGGCCGAGTCGGTTGCTCGAAGTTACGTGGATCGTTATCCACATGCTGACCAGTACATATTTTGCACGTTGGAATTTTCTACGGTTCGCGATGATGCTGAGGAGTGTTGGCTGCAACTGAAGGAACGCCACGGTATCGACGAGGATTTTAAGGCACTGTTAGACGAAGCGTTGGCAGCCGGAGACGTTGGCCCTGAACGTAACGAACTGGACCTGCGGCTGAGCATCTGCCAGTTCTACTTGCTCGACGAGTTGATCAACCACCGCAAGGTAATTGCAAATTCAGCCAACCCCGAGGCTCTCGTAGTCATTCAAGCTGGCCCTGTCATGGCGCGGTTCGTGCCCCGCATTTTCAATGACGTTGAAATTATGTCCAGCCTCGGCTACACCGCCTTCGCTCAGACTCAGAGAACCAACCTGCTTGGTTTCACGCAAGAGGAAAAAGTCAAGACGCAGATCATTATTTCCATCGAGGATGACAACATTGGGGAATCGCCGCAGTACAACGCCTCCATGATTTCGAAGCTCTACGACGTCATGGACGAATATGAACTGGACGGCTACTACGGTCGCCAGTGGCTGATCTCAAAGGTTGATCCCGCGGCGTATTACATGGCGCATGCCAACTGGGACAAAAGCGTGTCCGTCGACCAGTCTTACCGCGACCTGGTGGTCCGCACCTGCGGTTCTGCCGCGGTAGACGATGCCGTCGCTGCCTTCCGCGCTGGCGAGCAGGTGACGGCCAAGGAATTCGATTTGGCCACTTCGTTCCTTGTTGCCGATGTGATCACCCGTAACTTTGAACACGCAGCAGGCCCAGAGGCCCAACCGTGGCAGGTACCTCAATCATGGTTGGAAAATATCGATATTTACCAAAACATGGTGGACCATTTCGATGCTGCTATTGTCAAGGCTCGACCTGCCGGTAGGCCGTTTCTTGACAGACTTCGCGAACAAGCCATTTTTGCCATCCACTGGCACAAGTCTCGCGGCAAGGTGTCCCAGGGCGGTCACCTGCGCAAACTGGCAGACCATGCCCGAGATCAAGAGCAGGACGTGGAGACTTATGACCGACTCAATTTCGAGGTGGTGGCGGCTCTCGATGTGGCCCTAGTTGAAATGCGACTGGCCATCGAGGCCTACTCCCGGTCTGTCGCCGACCGAGCAGACCAGGGCACCGTTGCGGCGCTTAACGTTTACATGTACGAATCGCTCGAGGCTATCCGTAAGCTGGAGTTCCAGAAAATGATATGGTGGGCCCAAAACGGCAAGGCATAGCGAGAACGGTTTCATCGCCACTGTGCTATCCAAGCCCTGGCCTGCTTACGTTTTCAACTGGCTTCGTACGCGAGAAGTGAGCTGGTCAATAAACTCGGCCAGGTAAGTACAATCGGATCCTGTCAGCATCAACTGTACGCCACGCCGGGCAAGGTCGCAGATCACTTTCGTGTCCACGCCAAGGCCGCAACCGACCGGTTTGCCTGCGGCACGGGCGCTGGCAATTACTTTTTCCGTGGCCGCTGATACTTTAGGATCATCAGTCTGCCCGAGAATTCCCATCGCACCGGATAGGTCCATTAAGCCAAGGATTACCGAGTCAAGACCCTCGATGGCTACGATATCGTCAATCGCCTCCACGGCCTCGAGGGTTTCAATCATCACCGCCACGAAACAGCGGCTGTCGGGCCCATTAAGATACTCGGCTGTGGGTACCCGGCCGTAGTTGGTGCCGATCATTGGCCAGTAGCCGCGATCGCCCTTGGGCGGGTAGTGACAATTCCTGACAATCCCAATGACCTCTTCGGTGCTACGCACCTGCGGCACTACGATGCCGTGTGCCCCGGCGTCCAGCACTGGCTTGAGGAAGGCTGCGCCTGGGCCAGGGACTCGGACAATGGCCGGCGTATTCATGTGTCGTGCCACCAGCAGGTGAGCTCGCAACGCGTTGATGCTGATTTGCTGATGCTCGAGGTCATACCACAGGAAGTCCGCTGACGGGGCCATCGCCTCGCTGGCCAGAGGGTCCGTCAGGTAGACGCCTGGCCCCAGCAGCACCTCGCCTTGTTGCAGGCGTTTTCGAAATTCAATGGTTGCTTCAAACATTATCTGCTCACGCTAACAGGCGGGCATTGAATAATCAATCACTGAACGAGTATGATGGCTAACGACGGTTTAAAACTCCTCTTTTTACAGGGCAATGCGTATTCAATGAAATTCATTCATACCCCCGAAGACCTGAGGCCCTTTGCCGGTTTTTTGCACCGGCCGGAAGAAGAAGGGTACACCGTTATTATTGCCGGCCCCCGGCAGGATTATGCGCCCGAGAAAACCGGTCGCGAACTCAATCAATTTCCCACGCAACGCGTGTCCATGTCCATACACACCTGGCCGCCGGGCAAAGCCCACGGAAGTCACCATCATGATGATTGGGAGCAGATTTATTACGTGTTCGCCGGCCAGGCTCAAATCACCGTTGGCCATGAGACGATGACCGTCGGAGCCGGCGGATCTGCTTTTATGCCCCCGAAAGTAGAACATGATATTGTCGCTGTGGGTGATCATCCGTTAGTTGCCGCCGTGGTCACCTGTGTACTGGATCAGGCCAACGGATCAGCCGGATAAAAGCCTAGCCATGACAAGGACGCTGCTATTACTGTCAATACTGCTGACCACCGTCGCGTCAGCCGCGGACCTGTCAAAAAATGAACAGGGCGTAGCCTGGCTAGATACTACTGACGAATGGGGCCGGCCATGGTGTGATGCCGCGTCGGATTTCTATCTTAAATTGGAAGATCAACGTCGGCTGCTCGAAAGCCAGGGCGTTAACTCTGACCAGATGCAGTTCGCCGTCGGCACGGAAATTTCCCTGCGCAAAGTCTTCCGCCCCAAGGTCTGGTTCAAGGGCGATTTCTCGGGCAAGGCCGTTCTTGAAGCAGCGCGGGGTGAAACGCAATCCTTTCAACTGGTCATCTGCCCGCTGGCCGACGCTGAGCGCGACCTCGGACACCTTTCCGGTGAACGGGACCAGGCCGAAGGCTCACTGCAGCCCAAGTCGATTGCCATTAAGGCCGTTGAAATCTCCCCGCTTGTGCACGAGCAGACTGGAGATCGCATCGGGGCAGACCATTTTGAAATTTACCGCGTGGGTTACATCCGCACCGTGGCCCCGCAATACCCGGTCATGCACGTGGGTCAATGGCCCGACCCGCTGGTGCCCTTTGCCCCGTTCGAGGTTGCCAATCCCCATTGTCAGCCCCTGTGGCTGGACGTGCGGGTGCCTCGCGATGCGGTGGCGGGTGTCTACCGCGGCCAAGTCATTGTCAAGGGGCCACACGATGTGGCTATCAACCTCGTTGTGACGGTATGGGATTTCATGCTGCCCGATCCGCCGTCCATGTTTGCCATGGGCTGGCAACTCAACGACTGGTTCACCCGCGATGGTATTGATCCGCTGCTTGAACGCCTCGACGTCTTGCTCGATCACCGCATCGCCCCCTGGCATCTGGCGTACAGTTACCATGAAAATTTGACTGATCACGACCGGGTGATGCAGCACCTGCTTAGTCGTGGCGTAAAAATCCAGTCTACGCAAGGCAACCCGCCAGCGAACTTTGTTGATCATCTTCGAAAAAAGGACTGGCTCAAGCATTACATCTGTATCTGGGGTGACGAACCGCATCCTCGCGACTATCCGGATTACCACCAACGTAGTGGACAGTTGCGTGCTCAGTACCCGGGACTGGCAGTGGCCATGACCGATGAGCCCACGGCCGAGCAGGCCGGTCTCTTCGATATGTGGATCACGGAACCGGCGGCTCATAATGAACAGAACGCTCAGCTAGCCCGCGACCGTGGTGAGCGGACCTGGTGGTACCACTGCCAGTTACCTATCCATGCCCGCTATCCGGGGCCTATTCACGCCGCTGCCGGTGTCGTTGTCGACCGGCCCGCTATCGATCACCGCATTACCTACTGGCTGGCGTTCAAGCACCGTATCCAGGGAGTCGCCTACTGGGCCATCTCCCACTGGCCTGATGGTTGGCAACGCTGGCCACAAGAGCCTTGGCCGGCCAATCCTCGCTCGCCGTTTCCCTACAGCGGCCAGCACAACGCCAATGGCTTTCTCTGTTACCCGGGCCCTGACGGTTTGCCATGGCCTTCCATTCGCCTCAAGACCATCCGTGACGGCTTGCAGGATTACGATTATCTGGGCCTCTTGCCAAGGGAGCAGGCCAATGTCCCTCACGACTTGGCCATGGGGCTGAGGTATTACAATAAGGACCCTGATGCCCTGCTGGCTGCCCGTCGCGAACTGGCCCAGCAGATCGTTGCTCATAACCAACGCTGACCGGCTGGTCTTGGACAGATTAATGCTAATCGTTAATATGCTACGATATCACCTCGGGCAGAGGTAATTAGAAGAAGAGTTGGACACGCGGGTTTCAAACGAAAGGATTGGCTATGGCCCATATCGTTACCGGCAGATGCGTTTCTTGCCGTTATACGGACTGCTGTGAAGTATGTCCGGTTGATTGCTTCTGGGAAATCGAAGATCCCCATATGCTACTGATCGACCCCGACACCTGCATCGACTGCGGCCTGTGCATAGAAGAGTGTCCGGTCAAGGCCATCTATACCGAGGAAGATTGTCCTGAGCCTTATCAGGAATGGATTAAAAAGAACGCCGAACTCTACAGTGCCGGCACCAATGTCAGCGAGCAGATGGATGCGCTTCCCGGCGCCCTGACACTCGATGAAGTTCACGCCAAGGAATCGGAACAGGGTTGGGATATTAGCGACCCGTAAGCCCGTCCGGCTGTTCGGGCATGATGTCCTCGCCAACTATGCGTCTAGGTCGTTGGCTCTAGCTGGGCATTCAATTTTTTCTGTTGCCGCGGGTTACATGGCACTTGATATGCGTATGCATTTTAAGTTTTCATAATTGCCGGCAACGGTATGCGATTAGATATGCGGCGGCATGGAGCTCCGCCATGTCATTTCCTGTTGATGCAGGCTCAGCCTGTTCTGGGTGATGCGTTTGGTCTTGAATTACATTCGGATCAACAGGCCGAGAAAGGAAAGGCCCATGCAATATGTCACCCTCGGCCGCACCGGCGTCCAGGTTTCACGGCTGTGCTTCGGCACCATGTCCTTCGGCGCTGATGCTGACGAACAAGTCTCGGTCGATATGTTCAAGGGATGTCGAGATGCCGGCATCAATTTTTTTGATTGCGCCAATGTCTACGCCGAGGGTCGCAGCGAGGTCATCCTGGGCAAGCTCATC
>CAUZAW010000081.1:0-11095 GCA_963577735.1 Phycisphaerae bacterium
CTGTGACGCCTCCACACGCGTACGGGCGATGACCACCGCGCCGACCAGGGACATCAGCAGAATGACACCGGCCAGTTCCAGTCCAAGCGGATGGCCCTCGAACAGGTCCAGGCCAACCCTTTCGGTGTTGTCAAGCTGGTCGGTCCTGGCAAAAGTCTGTGACACGGTTGCTTCGCCTTGTCCGCCTATGCGATCCAGTGCACGCTGAGCCGCTCGGTTGGTTAGTACCTTTTCAATGATCAGTTCATCGCTGGGGGCTTGGGCCATGACGTTGGGTGTTAACCAGGGCGAATCAGTACTGTCTCCCGTGGCAAACATGGCGCTCAATAGCAGGGCCAGCAATACGAACCCCACCACCACTGCCGCTGCCGGCTCGCGGGACACACGGTCGTATGCAGGCGCGTCATCGGGCGCAGCGGTGTCGCCTGGCTGACTGGCCAGCATGATCACGAATACGTATGTCACCAAAATGGCCCCGCCGTAGATGATGACCATGGCCACAGCCATGAACTCGGCACTTAGCACCAGCAGCAGACCTGCCGACGCCAACACGATCATCACGAACCACAAGGCCGCATACACCGGCTTGTCATGCGTGATCACCCGTACGGCAGCGACGATAGCCAACCCGCTGAAAATGTAGTGGTAGACGACCGCCGGGGCCGTGATTCCCCTATCCGACGCTGGTTCCAGGTAATGTTGAGCCAGAAACAGCCATAGGCCGCCCAATGTCACGGCGCCGAGTAGTGCACCCAGCTTGCGCGGGCTGTACCCGTGTCGCGGCATCATCATGAACAACGCTACCGCCCCGAGCGTCGATGCGATGTAGAGCACGTATGGCATGCTCGTTAGTCGTTTACCTCTGACAGCACATCGCCCTCAATGTCTGGGAAGTTACGATCTTGCACTAAGATGGCACAGCATACGATTGCCTTTAAGCCTTTGCAACAATCCAATCAGGGCCCGTGATTTGGTCGCTTGGCGGCAAGGTCGATATGATTGGCTAGTAATGTTCATGCGGCAGCAGTCTATTCTATGCGTCGGCCAAGTCCGGCTAACCTTACTGGTAGCCGCGGGACTGGCCACCCTTGCTTGCGCGTCCGTCTGGGCCGAGGATGCAGCCTTTGACATCAATTGGCTGCCGGGTTCCGTAGCACTGCGCGGCGTTACCCATGTACGGTCTGATACATGGTGCATCGCCGGCTCTAAAATTTACAACCCGACCGAGCAAGACATTGAACCTTTACTTGCGATAAGTTTCAGGTCAAGCCCCCACGTGCAGTTTACTCGCCGCATCTGGGTGCCGCCAAAGAGTAAACGTTCTATCCAGGTTCCCCTGCGAACGCCGTTGTTTACGGATGATAGGTTCATCGAGGTTGAAGTTGACCTGCTCGATGACAGCGAATCAGCCCTTGGCGGCGACCGCGGCTTGTTTCGCGTCGATCAGGTGCGGCCGGCTATGAGTGTCCTGGCCGATGTAGGCGACGGCTTTAGCCAGCGTTGCGCCACGGCCATACGCCTGGCCAGTCGACTGCCCCGTGCCAAATCCTCCTTTCGTGAGTTGGACTTGCCCCCAGTGTTCATTGGTTACCAGGGTGTGGACAACCTGCTGATCGCCCGTGACAAACCCGATCCAGACCCGGCCCAACTCGTTGCCCTGCGGCAATGGCTGCTTTCAGGCGGTCGGTTGTGGATCATGGCTGAGCAGGTTGACCCGTATTTTGTCGAAAAACTGTTAGGGGACAGTTGGACCTGCCATGTCGTGGATTACGTCGAACTGAACCATGTCCACATCACCGGTGGAAATCGAGGTGGCGCCCAGATGGAGTTTGAACTGCCTGTGCGCATGGTCCGCATGCTTACCTCCGGGTGGCAAGTCGTGCACCAGGTGCGTGGTTGGCCGGCATCGTTCCATAAACGTGTTGGTCTCGGCAGTGTGCTGGTAACTACGGTAGGTCCGCGGGCCTGGTACCGGATGATGACCCCGCCCCCACCGCCGCCTGGTGATAAAACACCGCGCCGCGACTACGTGGAAACTGCACGTAAGCCGCTGCAAGAACTAGCTAAGCTGTTCAACTTGTCCTTCGAGCCGCCGCCACTACCGCAGGAAAGCATGGCGCAACTAGCGCGCAGCCAGATCGGTTTCCAGACATTGTCACGCACGCCCGTGGCGGTCATTTTTCTGTTGTTTATCGTCGGGCTTCTCATTTCCGCGTTGATACTGGTGCGGGCAAGGTTACTGGAGCACTCGGCCTGGGTCGGCTCCCTCTTGGCTGTCGGTGTGTCGGTCATTCTGCTGGTCTTGATGGGGGTCATGCAGACACCCATACCGCTGACCATCTCCGAAGCAAACGTCATCCGTGTGATTCCCCAGGCCGGCTACGCGGTGGTGGACGGTTCATTGGCTGTATTCAGTCCCCAAGGGGGCAAGGGGCCGCTCCAGGGCATTAAGGGTGGCGCGATCTTTCCCGACTTGCAGACTCAACGCAATGAACTGGTGCGGGTGCAGACCGATGACCTTGGCCGGTGGGTGTGGGACGGAGTCGTGTTGCCGACGCGTGCGTTTCTCAATGCTGCGACACGACACATTGTGAAGTTGAAAAATTCGGCGGCGGTACAGTTAACCTTTGATGAAAAAGGCGCCGTGGCCACCATTTTTCCCAGTGAATTGGAACCGCTGGAGGATGTCGTTGTGGCTACCGCCAATGGTTTTTACGCGCCCTCGCTGATACCTAACCGTGACGGCACTGTACGGATCAGTGAAAAACAACGCTTGGTCGCGGGGCAATACATTGGCGGCCAGACAATGGGTTCTGTTCAACTTCGCCACCAGCAGATGTACCAGGACATGTTTGAGCCAGTGGCACATGAAATTGACGGCAAGTCCATACGCCAACTTTTACCAGTATCCCAGCCCATACTTGCCGCCTGGTGTAAATCGCTCGACCTAGGTTATCGCCTGCCCCAGCAGCACGAGACAAAAAAAATATCTTTGATGATTCTACCTGTCGACCTGATAGATGTGCCCGTTGGAACGCGGGTGACCGTGCCCTCCGGTTTCATCAGTTACAGCTTAGATTCCGGTCCCACGGGTGAGGGGACCAAGACGGTATTCGATGCCAGTAAACGCCTATGGATACCCGTCAACGCGTCGACGGTTGTCGTCTTGCGTTTCCAACTGCCTCGGCAGGTACTGCCGCTGGACATCACCGGCGGTACCTTGGCCGTGGATATTGACGCGCCTGGGAGATCGGTACACGCATACTACTTTGCGGACAACCAACGCGTAGAGATGCCTGGGACCAGTCAACCGCGGCTCCAAGCCCACCTTGACAGGCATGCTGAATTGATTGCCCATGACGATGATGGAACCCTGCACCTTGCCTTGGAGATAGGCGACGCCTCGGGAGGCACCGCACCCTGGCAGATCAAGGATGTGCAGCTGCAATTACGCGGGCAGGTCATGGCCGCCAATGTCCGCAGGTGATTGCACTGGTCGTGTTAAGGATATGATTTGAGCCTTGCCTGGAGCAGCCCATGAGTGATCAGCCAGTCGTAGTGATGGAAAATCTTACGAAGAAGTACGGTAACTTTACCGCTTTGGACAGCCTGTCCATAACGCTTGACCGTGGGCATATCCTCGGTTTCATCGGACCCAACGGCGCTGGCAAGACGACAATGATAAAGATACTCGTCGGCTTGTCGCGGCCAACCTCGGGCTGGGCCACCATCGACGGGCAGGATTGCACACGTAATGTTTCGGCCATCAAACATCTGGTCGGCTACATGCCTGATGTATTTGGCGGCTACGACAACATGCGGGTCCGCGAGTACCTCGATTTCTTTGGCGCCGCCTACAAAATACCCCGTAGCCTACGCCGGCAACGCATCGAACAGACCATGGAACTGACCGGTTCGACTTATATGCGAGATCTTTACGTTGAGACCCTTTCGCACGGTATGAAACAGCGGGTGGGCATTGCCCGCACGCTGTTGCACGATCCACAGGTGCTGATTCTCGATGAACCGGCCAATGGACTCGATCCCAACGCCCGCATCGAGATGCGCCGGATTCTGCTACACCTAGCGGAGATGGGCAAAACGCTTATCGTCACTAGCCACATACTGCCCGAGTTGTCGCGTATCTGTAATCAGGTGGCCATCGTTACCCAGGGCAAGCTGCGTGCCTTTGGCTCGCTGGAACAGATCATGAAGCAGGTCAGTCAACGCCGTGTCATCGAGGTGCAGTTGTTGTCATCGGCTGACGTGGAGGCCGCAGCCGCGATTGTGCGCCAAGCCGTCGGTGCAGAGACCGAGGTCACCGTTGCGCCCGCCGAGGCCATGGTCCGCTTTACCACCAACGCCGAGGAGGCTCAACTGGTCAAGATATTGGCTCAACTGGCTTCCGGCGGTGCGACTGTATCACAGTTTCGCGAGGTGAACATGGACCTGGAGGATGCTTTCCTGTCCGTGACCCGGCAAAACCAATGAACAACCCAATCATCCAACGCGAGCTTGTCGGCACACTACGCAGTGGCAGGGCGGTAGCGTTGCAGATCGCGTTTGTCATCGCCTTGTCGGTATTGGTGTTGATCAAGTGGCCCAGCGACGCCATGGTTGATCTTGACGGCATTGAGGCCCAGCAAATGATGCGTGTCGTAGGGTACGGGCTCATGGCTGCCGTCATGCTGCTGGCACCCGCTTTTCCCGCCACCAGCATCGTTCGCGAAAAGCAACAGGGCACCTTGGCGCTTTTGCTCAATTCGCCAATGAACCGCAAGTCGATTCTGGTAGGCAAAGTGATCGGTACGATGGGCTTTATGCTGCTTTTGCTGGTTCTTAGCCTGCCGGTTGCAGTAGCTTGTTATGTGATGGGCGGTGTCGATCCGGTCAAACAGCTGATGGTAATTTACCTGCTGCTGGTGTTGCTGTCGCTGCAATATACGGCGATGGGCCTGTGGGTATCGAGTCGGGCCTCGACATCGGACTCGGCACTGAGGCTGACCTACGGGCTGATGCTGCTGTTGGCGGTGATAGCCCTAGGGCCTCATTATTTCATTCAGGAGATCAACAACCCGCTGCTGCACACGGTCACTGATTGGCTACGCAGTCTTTCGCCAATTCCCGCCATGATGCAGGCCACCGCGATGGGTGGCATCGGCTCGTCAGGCATGCGCGATACCATCAATGTGCCGGCCTATTTTGCGACTACGTCGCTGTTGCTGTCGGCACTGTTTCTGATCGCCACGGCACTGGGCCTCGACCCGCGGCAGCTGGATCGTCCCCGCCCGGCAGGCAAGGTGACCGACGATCGCGGCACCTCTGTGCGTGTGTTTCGGCGGATCATGTATTTGTGGTTTTTCGACCCGCAGCGGCGCTCTGGGCTGATCGGGCCGCTGACCAATGTGGTCATGGCCAAGGAGTTTCGTAACCGCCGGTTTGGTCGATCCAACTGGGTCATGCGGATGATTTTCGGCTGTCTGGTGATCAGCCTTCTGCTGACCCTTGTCGCGACCATGGGCGTCATGGCTCGCGGTGGCTATGCCGAAACCGTCGGCAGTATCCTTGTCATTCTCCAGATGGCCCTGCTGACCCTGTTAACTCCGAGTCTGGCCTCGAGCCTGATCAGCGGGGAACTGGAAACCGGCGGATGGCAGTTGCTGCAGATGACGCCTCTTTCGGCCTTGTCGATCGTCACCGGTAAGCTCATGAGCGTCATGTCCACGCTGGGACTGGTGCTTATCGCGACGTTGCCCGGCTATGCCGTGCTGATATACATACAAGAGGCGCTTTGGCTGCGCATTACAAAGGTACTGATCACCATGGTCATCACTGCCGTGTTCACGCTGCTGCTGACGGCGACTGTCAGCAGCTTCTTCAAGCGTACCGCAGTGTCTACCACGGTTTCGTACACACTGCTGGTGCTGCTGGTAGCCGGGACGTTGCTGGTGTGGCTAGGTCGTGGGGCGCCGTTTACCCATCGCATGGTCGAAACGGTATTGATGGTCAACCCCGTGGCCGCGGCGTTATCGCTGATCAAGGCGCCTGATTTTGCTAATTACCAACTGGTGCCGGGCAATTGGTATTTTATGGGCGGTTCCTGTGTGCTGTGTTTGGCCTTGCTTTGGTTTCGCACCTGGCGGCTGACCAAGCCGAGTTAGTTAACTCGATGAGCAAAGATTCAGCCGTTGACAGCATTGATCTGGAGCTACGTGTTCGATATCACGAATGTGACCCAATGAGCGTGGTCCATCACGGGGTGTACCCGACCTGGCTGGAACTGGCCCGTACGGAGATGCTGCGACGTCGGGGCAGTGCCTACCGGGATCTGGAGGCACGGGGTGTGATTTTCGTTGTAGCCCGGATGAACCTGCGCTTTCATCGGCCAGCCCGATATGACGACCTGCTGCGTATTCACGCTCAGGCCATGGCGCCGCGAGGTATCAAGGTCGATCATCAATACCGGATCTATCGCGGCGATGACCTGTTGGCTGATGGGCAGACAACACTGGTATGCGTCGACCGCAAGGGCCGGCCCCAACGTATCGCCACCGGTATCGTTGACTGAAAGTTGCCCCGGCCACATATCTATTGCAACCGTCATAAACCTATCAGCCATTGCCATTACCATCGCTGGTGGCCCAAGTGCGCCAGCTCACTGAACGATATTGAGAGCATCTGCTGTTAGCCATCCACGTCTCCGTGGCTGACGATGACGCAAGGAAGTTTGGTGGGCCAGTGTGGGGGAGTGAGTAGCCGGTGAACACACCTGTCAATTGGTTCATGCTTCAGGCCAATGCCTCGCTGGCAGGTCTGTGGCTGGGCCTCTGGGCCGGCCGCGGCCCGTCACGGCGGATGTGGATGTGGCTGGGCCTATCACTGGGCATGCTGTTGTGCTGGACTTGGTTGAAGCGTCATCCATCGCTGGCGGTGCAGGCCATATCACCCAGTGTGCTGTACTACATTGAGGGCACCGGCGCGGTGCCATTTTTTATGGTGATGATGGGCTTGGTCTATGCCCACAGTCACTTGGCCCATCAGAAGCGGCTGGCGATACTGTCGATGATGCTAGGAGCTATCTTTTTTGTCCAGGGTGGGCTGTGGATGCTCCAGTCAACGCCCACCGAATTGTTTGTCGATACCGTGAGTGGCGACGTGGTCATCCAAAGCCAGGAATACTCCTGTGTACCGGCTGCCTGCGCCACGGCCCTGCGTGGTATGGGTGTGGAGACCAATGAATTGGAAATGGCGCAACTGACCCAGGTGCGCCCCGGCACCGGCGCTACGCTGATTCGTGCTGCCGAGGCGTTGCGTCGAAAACTCGCTGGCCGACCTGTAGCTGTACATATTCTTGATGTCGACTACGACCAACTGCCCGATTTGGCTGGCCCCTTGCTGACCCCATTGCAACTTGAGATCAATCGTCAGCATATGGTGGTGCTGCTGCGGTTCAATGGGCAAGGGGCATGGGTGGCCGACCCTGAACAGGGCGAAATATTCATGGGGCACAAAGAACTCGAACCTGTGTTTACCCGACGCATCATTGCTTTTGATCGTTAGCCTACCGTCGCCAATCGATGCATTTGCTCTTGTTGACGGTGAACACAGGTATTTCTGTGGTTCTGATTCACCTGTCATCGAAAATGTTCACTTGCAGGTTTATCTCCCATTAGGTTGCCATGGGCAGCACGAGTTGTACGATTGGGTTGGTTGTTTGATTCTGGTATATGGGGTCATGGAATATCAGGTTTGCCGGTAAATGCAGGGGACACTGCTGCGTTTGGACTGGGCGGGTGGGTGACCGGGTATCTCGCAGGCGACCAACCAATATGGCAAGTTATAGCATGCATCGCAGTGCTGATTTTCTTCTCGCATCGTACGTGGATTTTCGTGGTGACGTGGAATTCGGCGTGTACACGGTGCCGCTGCTGGACGAGATGATGGCCCGTTACCACGATATGGGGGTTAGGCGGGTGTATTGGTGGTACGACGGTGATATCAATCCACAATCAGATTGGTACAACGGGCTGATCAACTTGACGGCATACGGGCCCGAGACGCTTGAGCACATCGGCGACCCGGTTACGGCGGCGGCGGCCAGCGCCCATCGTCACGGTGTCGAACTCTACGGTATTTTGTATCCCTATTCGCTGGGAGCGTCGAACACCTGTCCCGAAGGCTCACCCGAGGCGCAAACAAGGAAAGTGAGTCGTGTTGGCGGCAGGTTACAGATCGTCAGTCAGTTCATCGAGCGTTACCCGCACCTGCGTGTACAGCGGCGGCCCATGGACTTGCCGGACAACTTGGCAAACTTGCCGGTGCACAAGATTTGTTTGACTAATAAAGATAACGCCCCGACACGCATCAAAAAGAAAAATCTGCAAATCTGGACCAGCGCCAACAACTACCGCTACCAGCGGCGCGAAGTTGAATTCACGTTGCGACAGAGTGTGGAGCGGGCGCCATGTAGCGTGTACGACCGGTACGGCCAGCAGTTGACCGCCACTGGCGATCCGGTGCGGGTGTTGACGCTGGAGGGTATGGACCTTGCCGACCCATTTGTACTGATTACAACGGATTTTAAAGATGACCGTGGCAGCTTTTGCAATACAGCCCAGGAGATGGTGGCGGTTTACGGTCCGGGAGGCCAGTTGTTACCCGTTGAGGTGGCCACGCGTCGGGCGATCATGCCGTTCCCCCGTGATTACCATGAGTATGGTTTGGAATTTGATTGCGGTATTGGTCTTTCGCAGGTCACGCTGGATATGGATAACAGGGCATTGCCGTCTGCCGAAGGGGTTGCCAGTTGGCGAAATGCGCCTTGTGAGGGCGTGATCGCTTTTGCCAAGGGCCGTAACGAGTATGTGCCTGCTGATCCGTGCGAGGCCTATCCTCAAGTGCAGCAGTTGTGGACCGGATGGGTCCAGCGCATGCTTGACGCAGGGGTAGACGGTATCGACATTCGCCTCGGATCGCACGGCATCGGTACGAGCAAGGCTTATGAATACGGTTTCAACGAGCCCATTGTCGAGGAGTATCAGAAAAGATTTGGAGCAGATCTCTTGGCAGACGATGCGGACTTGGCCTTGTTAGCGAAAATTCGCGCTGGTTTTTTTACATCATTTGTACGTCAGACCAGTCAGCGGGTGCGTAGGGCCGGCAAGAAATTGCAAATGCACCTTGGTGGTGAAGGTTATCCATTGCGTCCGGACCCCGCTCGGATGCAACCCTTTTGGCAGCCTGCCAATATTTACTTCGATTACAAACGCTGGTTGGCCGAGGGGCTACTGGACGGCATGACGCTGCGGGCTGACCCGGAAGAACCTTTTGTCGCAGATGTACTCCAATTGGCAAAGCAGAGTGACATACCCGTTTACGTCAACCGATATCTCTCGGCTGAGCCTATTGACGCTTACCTTGCCGAGATGGAATCGTTGTTTAATGATAGTGGTTGCGCGGGGTTGACTATTTATGAGCACCAGAACCTTGCCCGGGCAGTGCCCGACGGTTCTCGGATGGTCCCGTTTGAAGATACTATCGAGGCCATACAAGACAAGGCGAAACAGTTGGGGCTTGTTTAAGATTGTGCTGGCAAGGTATGTGGTTAAAGAAAAGTAGATAGAGGATCTAATGAATTATCCCAAACTTCCGGATTACCAGGAGTTTGCTGCCCAGATCATGGCGCACAGCCAGTTGAGGTTTGAATATGGCGCCAAGGGCGTGGCTGATATCCTGCGCGAGTCTGAACAATCGTTGCGCAAGACTGTTGCCAAGCTGAAGAAACTTGAAATTGACCAGCAACTGGCCAATCGTGAACCAGACAACTTAAGCATGATTCGCCGGGTGAGGCCCGATGGTCCGCGGCGGTTGTGGCAACGGTTCGACCGGCAGGTCTACCTTGACAAACTGGACGGGGCGCTGCTGGCCCGACTGGCTGGTTGCATTCTCGGTTCGGTGGTTGAGGGGTGGTCGATTGAGGCGATGCAGTCATGGGCAAGACAGATTGGCGATTCATTCCCACCGGTGGATTACTGGTCTGCGGCGAAAACGCCGACTGAAATTCGTTACGAAACCAGCCCCTGTGCAGCCTACACCAAAATGGGCATGGACAGCGTGCCTGTGGATGATGACATCGCCTATACGCTGCTGGGGCTTTTGATCATGGAAGATTACGGGCCGGAGTTTACGAGCGAAGACGTGGGACACGCGTGGGTGAAGTATCTGCCCTTTGTGGCCGGTTCCTGCAAGCCAGCGCTGAACAGTTTGCGCAGTGGTGGTGCGGCGAGCAAGGCGGCGGGCACGGCGCAGGGCAATCCTTATGTACAGATCATTGGTGCGACGATCCGTTGCGATCCGTGGGCATATATGGCTCCGGGCTGGCCGGAAAAAGCGGCCGAACTGGCACACCGGGATGCTTGCGTCAGTCATCGGCGTAACGGCATTTATGGAGCCATGTTCCTGGCCGCTGCCCAATCTGCGGCATTTGCTGTGGATCACGCAGCCGAGGCAATCGGAATCGGCTTGACGGAGATTCCCAAACGGTGCCGATTGGCCGGGCACGTGCGATGGGCATTGCAGGCCGGTAAAAAGGTTAAGAGTTTTCGCCAGGCGCGGCGACTTGTTGATCAGCGGTTCAATGGTATGCGGGGTACGCACACGATCAACAACGTCTGCTTGATAGTGTTTGGCCTGTTGATGGGCGATAAAGATGTGACCAAGGTGATCTCGCAGTGTGTGGCCATGGGTCTGGACAACGACTGTACAGCCGCATCGGCGGGCAGCATTGTCGGGGCCATGGTGGGTAAATCCGGCGTTCCGCGGCACTGGTACGAGCCGTTTAACAATACTGTGCGTTCGTACCTGATCGGGAAAAAGACATTTCAGATCACCAGCCTGGTCAAACGATTTGCCAGGCAGGCCGGACGGACATGGACGGCGACGCCCTAAATATTGATCATTATTGGGCTAAAGCCCCAAGGGGCCGTGTTTCCTTTGGAAATGCTCGGTGTTACCTGACTGGGCAAGATGCCGGTGATTGCTATGAGTAGCCAGGATCAAGTCGGTGGGTCAGGGGTGAACGGGATGAGATGGTGGC
>CAUZAW010000082.1:0-11061 GCA_963577735.1 Phycisphaerae bacterium
TGGTGTTGAGTTTTTTGAATCTACCGACATTCTTAATTTACGGCGCAGTCCGGGGCCTGGGGCAGACGACGCCGGGCGGACTTTTACTGGAGATGCTGGGCGCCATTGTGGGCCGGGTATATCTGCAAAACAAGTTGGGTCATAAGAAATACAAGAGCTATCTGGCGGTATTGGTAGCCGGCTACGGCGCGGGCATGGGACTGGTGGGCATGCTGGGCGTGGCGGTGGCTCTGATTGCCAAGAGCACGACGGGCACGAGCTACTAGGTTATTGCCTGTGCTCGTTACAGAATTAAAGCACACATGAGCAAGGTGGCTGACAACGCGCCGGGTGCCCATTGGCGGCAGGTGGCTTGGTGCGGTCTACAACTGACGGTGCCGCCGACGTTTCGCCCCAGCAAGATCACCGGTGGGCGGCGCCGTGGACGCATGAACCTTGCAGACGACGACGGCCCGCGATTGGCTGTGCTCTGGGCGAAAGTGACGCGACCGTGGTTTAATCAACAAGAAATGGTGCGGGCACAGTTGCTGCGCGGCGTGTCGCGACGATTGAGCAAGCGGTTGGTTACGCAAATTGCCACGGTGGATAGCAAGCATTTTCAACTGATGCAGGTCCTCAGTGACGAGAAGGCGGTGGCGACACGCTGCGTGGGCTATGATCCGCGGACGCGGCGTCTGGTCGAACTTTTGTATCGTCACGGCAGCACGCGACAGGACGCGCTGGTGCGACAGATTACTTTTCCCAGTATTTGCAATCAGGTTCCGGGCGACGCGCAGCGGTGGGCCTATTTTGACGTCAGTTTTGAGGCCCCGGCCGGCTACCGTTATGTGCGTTCGGCACTGAACGTGGGTGACATGCGGATATGGCTGGCTAATCGGGGCTGGCGACCCGGCCAGATTATGCTGCGTCAGGTCTATCCCGCCCAGTTGGCGCTGCAACGGTTTCGACTCGAACTGTGGATGGAGCAGATGGTGTACGATCAGCGTCGTGAGTATCAAATTGCGCGGTTGCGCAGAGGTGCAGCGGCCGATTATGACAAACTGCGGACGCCCCATGGTGATGGGCTGATGTGTGAGGTAACGCTGCGGCGACCGCTTCGTTTGATACGCTGGCGCACACCGCGTGTACAGCGCAACTACGTCATTCACGATCAGGTACATGATCGGCTGGTGATCTTTCAGGTGGCCGATCAGACGGATGGCATTGAGCCGACGTCCAAGGTGCTGATCGATAAATTACACTGGGCGGGTATGAGTACGGGCGACGATATTGTTCGGTAAACGACGACCGCAGACGCTGCTGAACCGCGACCAGGCGTTCGACGCCCGGCCGATAGCGGTGCGTACGCTGGGACGTGAACCGTTGAAGCGAGGTGGCGAGCGGTTGATCATTGAATTGCATCCTCGCGGTGTGCAGAAATGGCTGCTGCGCGTGCCGGAGGGTGCCACACGCAAGATAGAGTTGGACCCCATTGGCGTCCAGGTATTCGACATGTGCGACGGCAAAACAAGTGTTCGCCAGATTACGCGGCGGTTCGCCAAGCAGTACAAGGTGGATCCGCAGGAAGCGGAGATTGCGGTGACCACCTTCATCCGCCAGATGATGCGCAAAGGCCTTGTTTCGATGGTTATTAATAAGTAGTGCGGTGCGATGAATCAGGATGGGGCCACGGTCAGGACTGGCACGCGCGCAGCTGCGACTTCGTCGAGACGCGCGACCGGCGCTTTATGAGGGGCCTGCCTGAGGTGATTGGCGTCCGATCTAATCTCCTCAGCAATGGTGAGCATCACTTGCGCAAAACGGTCGAGTGTGGCTTTGCTTTCGGTTTCAGTGGGTTCGATCATGAGGCAGTCGTGGACAGGCCAGTGCATGGTCGGTGGGTGAATGCCAAAGTCGATCAGACGTTTAGCGATGTCGATCAAGGTCACCCCCTGGGCAAGCAGTGTTTTGGGGACGGAGACGTATTCATGGGCGCAGAATCGTTTTTGGCCGGGGTCGAAATAAGGCAATTCGAAGCGGTCGTGCATGAGGGTGGCCAGGTAGTTGGCGTTGAGCACCGCGGTGTGGGCGACATCACGCAAACCGTCGGGGCCGCAGGCAGCGATGTACGCCCAACACCGCAGCAGTACGCCGAACTGGCCGAAGAAACTTCGCACGCGGCCGATGGATTGGGGGCGATCGTAGTCGAGGTAATACACGGGATTTGAGCGGTTGCCCCGCATTTCCACCTGCGGTACCGGCAAATAGGCCCTGAGGAACTGGCGCACGGCAATGGGGCCAGCTCCCGGTCCGCCGCAGCCGTGCGGCGTGGAGAAGGTTTTGTGCGTGTTGTAGTGCATGATATCGACGCCGAAGTCACCGGGTCGGCTAACGCCGACAATGGCATTCATGTTGGCGCCGTCAAGGTAAAGCAGGGCTCCGGCCGCATGGAGAATGTCGGCGATGTCGCCGATCTGCCCATCGAACTGGCCCGAGGTATTGGGGTTGGTGATCATCATGGCGGCGGTCTCGTCATTGACGAGCCGGCGCAGGTCGTCGAGATCCACTAGGCCATCTTTGGACGCAACGGTGACGACGTTGGCTCCGCACATGGTGCAGGAAGCCAGATTGGTTCCATGTGCGGTGTCGGGCGCCAGCACGACGCGCCGCTGTGGGGCATTGCCGGCTTTGGGATCGGTAAAGTATGCGCGAATCATTTTTAAGGCGGTGTATTCGCCATGGGCGCCGGCGCAAGGTTGTAGGCATACTTCGTCGAGCCCGGCGATTTCAGCAAGCCAATTTCGCAATTCGTATAGCAAGGCGAGGGTCCCCTGCACGTCCTCGTCCGGCTGCAAGGGGTGTACATCGATGAAGGCGGGCCATGAGGCGACCGCTTCGTTGATCGGCGGGTTGAACTTCATCGTGCACGATCCGAGCGGATAAAAATTTCCGTCCACGGAGAAATTACGTGCTGCCAAATGGGTGTAATGGCGGACAAGGTCGAGTGGACCGACCTCGGGCAGGTCGAGCGGTTGATCGCTGATAACGGCATCAGGCAATGGTGTTTCAGGCACGTCCAACTCAGGCAGGTCCACCGCCTTGGCTCCGGGAGCGCTGCGCTCAAAGATCAGCGGCACGTCGTCGTCATGTTGGCGGCGGTTGGAAGAATCCATTAACAATTGGTCTCTTGCAGTAGCGCACACAGTTGGTCGATCTGTCCGGCAGTGCGTTTTTCAGTTACGGCGATGAGCAACTGGTTTTCGTTACCGATGCCCAATTTGGCACAATCAATTCCGGGGGCGATATCCCGTTGTCGTCCGGCATCGATGATCGATTGGGCGTAAACGGGGCAGTCGACCATAAACTCGTGAAAGAACGGGCCGTCGTGTGCCAGTTGGTAACCGTCAAGTGCAGTGATTTTCGAGGCCGCGTAATGGGCCTTGTGATAGCACTGCAATGCTGCATCGCGCAGACCCTGTTTGCCCATAGCGCTGAGGTAGACGGTGGCCCGCAGGGCCAGCAGGCCTTGGTTGGTGCACACGTTGCTCGTAGCCTTAGCGCCGCGAATATGTTGCTCACGGGTTTGCAAGGTAAGGCAAAAGCCACGGCGCCCGTCACCGTCGACAGTTTGTCCAACGAGTCTGCCGGGCAATTTGCGCATCAAGTGGCGGCGGGCGGCGAACAGGCCGAGGTAAGGTCCGCCGTACTGCAGGGGTATACCCAGCGGCTGTCCTTCGCCAGCGGCAATGTCAGCGCCGCAGTCGCCGGGGCGCTTGAGCAGGGCACAGGCGATGGGATTGGGCACGGCGATGGTCAACGTTCGATCCTGCTTGTGCGCGGCAGCGAACAATGCCGACCAGTCTTCGATTTGCCCGTAAACGTTGGGTGATTGTATGACCAGGCATGCAGTGTCGCCGTCCAATGCATCACGAACCGTTTGTTCGTCAATGCGGCCACCGGTTTGGGCAAGGGGCACCAGTTCGGCGGGCAGGTCGCTAAGGTAGCTTTCTAGTACCTGGCGGTAATGGGGGTGCAGGGTTTCGCCGACGAGCACGTGACGGCGGGCGGAGACGCTGATAGCCATCAACACCGCCTCTGCGACTGCGGTGGCACCTTCGTAGAGCGATGCATTGGCGACGTCCAGTCCGGTCAGGCGGGCAATCTGAGTCTGAAACTCGAAAAATGCCTGCAACGCCCCTTGGGAGGCCTCGGCCTGGTAAGGCGTGTAGGCGGTGACAAACTCACCTTTGGCGGTTAGTGAGTTGACGGTTGCGGGAATAAAATGGTCGTATGCTCCGGCGCCGAGAAAGCAGGCTAGGTCGGGCGAACCGGCAGGGCGGTTGGCGGCGCCCAAGCGGTGCAGGCTGTTCTGTAGTTGCAATTCGCTTTGGGCAGGTGGCAGATCAAGAGGATGGCCGAGTAGACACTGCGGCGGTAACGTCGCATAGAGTTGATCGACTGAATCGACACCGATCCGATCAAGCATCTGAAGCCGCTGTTCTTCTGTGATCTGTACATAGTTCACGGCAGGCGATCTTATTTGAGTTTGACCCCGCCGTCCATGGCAGCAATTACCCATGGTCACTGGTCCCAAGTATGCTGGCTTCAATGCCCACGGCTAATCAGCAACTCGCCGCGTTGTTTGCCCAGATGGCGGATATTTTGGAGATTCTGGAAAGTGACAGGTTTCGGGTCAATGCCTTTCGCAAAACGTCGCGGGTGCTGGACGACATGGCCGAGGACGTGGCGGGTATCGGGCCAGATATTTCCTCACTGGTGCAGATCGACGGCGTGGGTAAGGGCGCGGCCCAGCGCATCGCCGAGTTTCTGGAGACGGGCAAGATCGCCGATCACACGCAGTTGATGGACCAGATACCAGACGGGTTGCTCGGGTTGTTGAATATTTCCGGGCTTGGGCCAAAGACGATCTCGCTTTTCTGGAATCAGGCCGGGGTAGAGGGCTTGGACGATCTAAAGGCGAAACTGGAAACGGGCGAATTGACCAATCTGCCGGGGTTGGGCAAGAAGAAGCTTGAAAATATTCAAAAGAGCGTTGCGTTTGCTGAGTCGGCGGGTGGTAGGGTGCGCTTGGGGCAGGCCATGCCCATGGCGTTCTGGTTCGTGGGCCAATTGGAAAAGCTCAAACAGGTCAAGCAGGCGGCATACGCCGGGAGCTTGCGGCGGGGCCGGGAGACAATTGGGGATATCGACGTGATTGTGTCGGCAGAGGCAAAAGGCGCGGCCGCAATCAGTGACGCGTTTGTAGCGCTAGAACCGGTAACGGATGTGCTGGTCAAGGGGGCGACCAAGTCGTCAGTACGGACGCGGGGCGGGATGCAGGTGGACCTGCGTGTGGTTGAGCCCAGGCAGTACGGGGCGGCGCTGATGTACTTCACCGGGTCCAAAGAGCACAACATCGTATTGCGGCAGCGGGCGATCGATCGGGGCATGAATTTGAACGAATATGCGCTGACCAAGGGCAACAAAATTATTGCCGGCCAAACGGAACAGGAAATTTACCAGGTACTGGATCTGGCGTGGATCCCGCCCGAGCTGCGCGAAGATCGCGGGGAAATGATATTGGCTGAGAAGAATGAACTGCCCAAGCTTATTGAAATTGGGGACATCAAGGCAGAACTGCATGCCCACACCACGGCCAGTGACGGTCATTGGTCCATTGAAGAATACGCGGCTGCGGCGGCGCATCGCGGGTTTCACACGGTGGCGGTGACCGACCATTCCAGGGGGCAGGGGCAGGCCAACGGGTTGAGCAGCCAACGGTTGGAGCAGCACATCAAGAACGTGCGTGTCGCCGCCGCGCAGATGAAAAATCAGATCACAATTCTGGCCGGGTCGGAGGTGGATATCTTGGCCAACGGGCAACTGGATTACCCCGACAGCCTGCTCAAAGAGCTGGACCTTGTGGTGGCCAGCCCGCATGCAGCTTTGACCCAAGAGCCGAAAAAGGCCACGGACCGGTTGCTCAAGGCGATTGATAATCCCTATGTCACCATTATGGGTCACCCGACGGGACGAATTATTTTGAGCAGGGAAGGACTCAACCCGGACATGAAGCAGTTGATCGCGGCTGCGGCGCAACGTGGTATTGCACTGGAGTTGAATGCCAACACAATGCGGCTGGACCTGCGCGACACACATGCCAGGATGGCGATAGAAGCGGGAGTGCTGCTGTCAATTAATACCGACGCTCACGGCCCGGATCATCTGGACCAGTTGGTGTACGGAGTATTGACGGCGCGGCGGGCAGGGGCGACGAAGGCGGGTGTGATCAATTGCCTATCTAAGGCAGCGCTGGCCAAGTGGCTCAGGGGCACGCGGCCATGATTTGCGGTTAGTCGATTCACCGTCATGGCGGCCAGTTGAGCGTGAGGTTCAAGGCTGGGTGGGACTCGACCAAGAGGATGCTGATATTCAGCAGTAAGAAGGTGTTGCATAGGCTGAGTTTAGTTGATCACGTTTCGCAGGGGTCTGTCCAGTACGGCGTCGAGGCAGGCGCCAGCGCTTTTAGCTCGTAGTTCGGCTAAACCCTGTTCGCAATAAAAGGCTGAGTGGGGGGTGATGATGACGCGGTGGTGGGCTGGATGGTTGGGATTACGCCAGGCCATAAGCAGTGGGTCGCTATTGTCGGGCGGTTCGGTTTCGAGCACATCGATGGCGGCGCCAGCAAGGTGGCCGGTGCTGACGGCGTCCGGGATGGCGTTGGTATCCACGATGGCGCCGCGGGCGGTGTTGACCAGGAAACTGTTCTGGGGCATGTGTTTTAGAGTGTCGGCGTTGATCAGGTGGTGGGTATCGTCGGCCAGGGGGCAGTGAAGGCTTAACACGTAGGCCTGTTCAAGCAGTTGGCCGAAGGTTGTGCAGCGGCGGATTCCCATGGCCTTGTCATACCCGTCGGGCTTGTAGGGATCGTAGAAGACGACGTCCATGCCCAGTATTTTGGCGCGTTGGGCGGTGGCGGAACCGATGCGACCAAGACCGACAATGGCAAAGACTTGGCCACGTAGTCGTTGCAGAGGCGTAGCTTGCGTGTAGGACCAGGGTTCAATCCCGGCACGGAGTACGGAATTGAGGCGGGTTACGCCGCGGGTCAAAGCCATGGTCATGGCGATGGCCGAATCAGCAACCTCTTCCGTGCCGTAGTCGGGTACGTTGGCGACCTTGATGTTGCACTCGGCAGCGAAGGCATGGTCTATGTTGTCATATCCGACCCCGCAGCGCACCATGAGCTTGCAGTGTTTCAATCGTTCGATGGTCTTGCGGGTGATGGTCAGGGAGTGATAGAGCATGATGGCGTCAGCGTCTTCGATGCAGCCTTGCAGTTGGGATTCGTCGGTCGCTTTGAGCGCGATGACGTCAGCCGCGTCACCGATGACCTGCCGTTCGATCTCAAGTGGCTCGAGGATAAAATCGGTCACCACTATTTTGGGTTGCCGGCTCATGTGTCAGTGATTCCTAGGTGCAAGAGGTAAGAAAGCAGAGCCCGCATATGGCGATACGCGGGCTCTGCCTTGAACCGAACCATTGTCAGTCCGGTTACAGATCAAGTTGGCCACCTGTCAAGGCATTATACGCTTGCAGGTAGATGGACAGCGTATTGTGTACAACATCATCGGGCAAGGCTGGGCCTGGCGGCGTTTTGTCCCAATTGCCTTCATTGACGATCTTTTCCAGGTAGTTACGCACGTACTGCTTGTCGTAGCTTTCCTGGTCACGCCCTTCTGAGTATTTGTCGGCCGGCCAGAATCGCGAACTGTCGGGTGTCAACACCTCATCAATGACCAGTAGCTGGCCGTCATCGGTTTGGCCAAACTCGAACTTGGTGTCGGCAAGAATGATCCCGTGTCTTGCGGCGTGGTCGTGTCCCATCTGGTAGATCTGGATGGACAGGTCGCGCATCCGGGTCATCAATGTCTCGCCCACGAGTTCGCAGGCACGATCAAACGAGATGTTTTCGTCATGACCCGAATCTTCTTTGGTGGCGGGTGTAAAAATAGGCTGCGGGAGTTTGGCGCACTGCTTGAGGCCGGGGGACAGATTGATGCCGCAGACAGACTGTGACTTGCCATATTCTTTCCACCCGGATCCGGCAAGGTAGCCACGCACAACGCACTCGATGGGGACGACCTTGGTCTTTCGTCCGATCATGACCCGGCCGTGCAGCAACTTGGCCTGCTCGGCGGAAATGCCGGGAATGTCGGCCGAGTCGGTGCTGATCAGGTGATGGGAAATATTATCGCCGAGGTGCTGGGTGATCATGTCGAACCAGAAATGACTGATTTGAGTCAGGACGGTGCCCTTGCCCGCAACGCCGTTGGCCATGACCACATCGAATGCACTGATGCGATCCGAGGCAATAATGATCAGCGCCTCGGTACCGTCGGGGAGCGTACATTCATAAATGTCGCGTACCTTGCCCTGACGGCGACCGGGCAGCGGCAGATCGGTTTGCATAATGGCTGGAGTGCTTGGCATGGTTCTCGTCTGTGTCATATGAATGACCTTTACTTGAAAAGTTTAGATACAAATTACAACCTTGTCCCGCCGCGTGCAATGCGGGGCAATATCAGAACTGGCGTAGAAAGCGTAGGTCATTCTCGAACAGCCAGCGGATGTCGCTGATACCGTGCTTACGCATCGCCAGACGTTCAATCCCCAGTCCAAAAGCAAAGCCCGTCCACCTTTGCGGATCGTACCCTACTGCTTCAAATACATTTGGATCCACCATGCCGCAGCCGCCGATCTCCAGCCATTCCCAGCGTTCTTTGATCTGCATCTTGATGTAGAGTTCGGCCGATGGTTCGGTGAAGGGGAAGTAACTGGGGACCAGCCTCACCTCGGCTTGAGCTCCGAAATAGGCATGGGCGAACTGAATCAGCGTGGTTTTGAGATCCACCATGCTGACGTCACGATCGACATAGAGACCTTCAACCTGGTGGAACATCGAGTAATGCGTGGCATCGTGCTCATCGGGTCGATACACACGGCCCATCGCTACCACCCGGATAGGCGGTGGCGTCTGCTCCATGACACGGATCTGGATCGTACTGGTTTGTGATCGCAGCAGGTGAGGATTTTTAGCCGATGGGTCAGTAAGGTAAAAATTTTCCCGCGGGTCACGGGCCGGATGTTCGGGCGGGATGTTTAACGCGATGAAGTTGTGATATTCATCCTCGACCTCCGGACCGGTTTCCACATCGAACCCCATCCGGCCGAACACTTCAACCAGGTCGTTGACCGTCTGGGTGATCACGTGCTCGCGACCGAGGCGTGGTGGCAGGCCGGGTTCGGTCATGTCGATCTGCGGTCGGGGGGCTTGCGTATCAACTCCGCCGAGAGATGCCTTCTTCGCCTCGAAAGCCTCCTGCAGCCTCTGCCGCAACCGGTTGGCGCCCTGGCCAAACGCGGGCTTCTGATCCTTCGGCACCCCCTTCATCATCGCCATCAACGCCTTGATAGCGCCCTTCGAGCCGAGGTACTTGATGCGAAACTGCTCGAGATCATCCTCACTGTTCACCGCATCGAGATACGCGTCGGCTTCCTTGTCGAGTTGATCAATTTTTTCAAACACGGTGTGTGTAGCATACCGCACCGGTGCATGGGCAAACAAGTTGGTAGCTCAGGTCAAATGACCTACCTGAATGAACTTGTATGCCATGGTTGCATTGGCTAAACGCATTGTGGGTCGAGATCGGCCGGCCCGTGCGAGTGCTTCCACAGGTGTCGCGGCGTTTGCGGCACTGCATCGTCCCTTGGAGAGGATCAGTTTTTCCTTGAGGTAGACGCGGTCGAACTGGTGGGTTTGTCCCGGCCAAAGACCGGCATGGTTATCCGCGCACGAATCAGTCCGAGGTTCTGTCCTAAATCCCGTCCCTTTCAGGAGGGGTTGGCAGACAAAATCTAGGTGCGAGCCGGCGTTACGGATTCGGCCGATGGCCGCGACATCACGCGGTAACCGATGTCACGCCGGAAGAACGCACCGTCAAACCAGATCTTTTCGCACGCGGCGTTAGCCTTCCGCTGCGCTTCTTGGAGGTTTTCTCCCATGGCGCAGACATTTAGCACGCGGCCGCCCGCGGTGACAAGTTGGCCGTCTGACAATGCCGAGCCGGCGTGAAACACGGTCACGTCAGGGTCGGCTTCCGCCGCATCGATGCCCGTGATGGACAATCCTTTCCGGTAGTCACCGGGGTATCCGCCACTGGCCATCACGACGCAGCAGCAGCATCGCGGGTCCCAGGACAGATCGATCTTGTCGAGCGTGCCGTTACCAACAGCGATCATGGCGGCGACGAGATCACCGCGCAGCCTCATCATCAGTGCCTGCACCTCCGGGTCACCGAAGCGGCAGTTGAACTCGAGCACCTTGGGCCCGCCGGCGGTGAGCATAAGCCCCGCGTAGAGGACGCCTTTGTATTCCACGCCGTTGCGGCGCAGGGCGTCAATGGTGGGGACGAGAACCTCGCCTTCGATTTGCGACATGAGTTGGTCATTGATCAACGGCGTGGGGCTGTATGCCCCCATGCCACCGGTGTTGGGCCCGCTGTCGCCTTCATGGGCCTGCTTGTGGTCCTGCGCTGGTTCAAGGACGTAGATGTTGCGCCCGTCGACCAATGCTAGGACCGATACTTCCTGGCCGACCAGTCGCTCTTCAATTACGACGGTGTTGCCGGCCTCATCGAAAGCACGGTCTTTCATGATGGTGTTGACCGCATCAACCGCCTCCCGTGGGTCGTCGCATACGATCACGCCCTTGCCCTTGGCCAGTCCTGCGGCCTTGACCACCAGCGGCGTCTCATGTGCCTCGGCAAAATTGATGGCGGCCTCGAGGTTGCCAAAGACACGCGCTTCTGCGGTGGGGATGGCTGCGGTGCGCATCAATTGTTTGCTATACGCCTTGTCTGCTTCGAGGCGCGCCGCAGCCTTGCTGGGGCCAAACACCGTGCGCCCAGGCCGGACCAATTTATCGGCCAGCCCCTGAGCCAATGGGTCCTCCGGGCCGATGACGATCAGTTCCACGTTGTTATGACGGCTGAAGTAGTCGATTTCATCTGCCGTTTTCGT
>CAUZAW010000083.1:0-11032 GCA_963577735.1 Phycisphaerae bacterium
TCGCTGGCCGACTGCGACCCTTTTACTGGGGACTCACTTGACCACACCATAACATGGAACGGCCAGGCACGAATTCCCGCGGAACTCATCGGCGAGGCCTACAACGAAGGCTTGCCGGGCAGGGTTGTGACGATCCGCTTCCACTTCGAGCACGCCCGGCTCTTTTCTTTTGCCTGCTGAGTCAGGATTTCCCGTACTCGCACCCAACGCCTTGACTTAAACCCCACTGATTAATTCACCGGCTAGCATCGGATCGAGATGCAAACGGTTTCAAAACACCTGTGTTTTATCTGTGGGCATCATCCGGATGGTTGCCAGCAGCGTCGATGATCGTCAGTTCATCGCGTCCACGTCAAGTTCGTGGTCGCCAGCCGACGGTGCTGTGGTCGATGGCTTGGTGTCGATCGGGGCTGGGAACCGAACCACCTGCGAGCGGTCTTTGCTGACACCAAACCGCAGCGCCCATACATCCGTGCGGCATTGGTGACCGCACGTATCGTAGTAGACGGCCAGGATGGATCCATCGGGTAAAACGCAACCGCCGGGATACCCATAGCGATCCGCCAGCGGGAATGCCAGTCCGTCGTCATCCGTCTTCCATGTGACCCCGCCATCGGCTGACCAGGAAACGCGCAGTATGTTCCGCGAGGTCATCCAGCAGACCACCGTGCCGTCGCTAAGCACCGCGGTGCGGTGGGCCTTGAAGGGAGCAAAAGGTGCATGGTGTGAAAACCGCCACGTCTGCCCGCCGTCGTCACTATAGAAGACCGCCGCGTCCAGGCGTGTCATGAGCATGATCCGTCCGTCCGGTAGCACCGTCAGTGAGGGCTCGTCGAGGTGTTCCCCGTCGTCACGGGCCAACTCGGCGAGCAGGTGCCAGGAACATCCGTCGTCGTCGCTGCAGTGGACCGCACCGTGAAGTACGCCGTCGAAACGATCAGCGGTGTAGGTTGGATAGAGCAGGACACCATCGGGGCGGCGCACCGCCTGCGCGTACGCCCGTTGATAGAAGGACCGCGGTGCCTTAAGCCAGTCAATTTCGGACCAGGTTTGTCCATCATCCGTCGAGCGGATGACACCGATGCGGGTGTTGACTTGCAGGTGTCCCTCGGGCGCTGCATCCAAGCCGTACCACGATGCCTGCTGGTTGACGAAGAGTAGCAATGTCCCGTCCTCCAGGCGGTTCATTCCCACCGGACTCACGTCCCAGCGGGTCACAAGCAGTGTGGACGGCCGCGACCAGGTACGTCCCTCGTCGCAGCTGCGCATCGAGAGGATCCGGCCTCCCTGCGGGGCCACGTGATCAGCCGGGTAACCTGCTTGCTTCCACTTTTCAATGGTCTGCGGTGGCACAACCATTGGCGTCGCGGCCGAGCAGTGCCAATAGCCAGCGTGAAAGACCACCAGCCACGTGCCGTTGTCAAGTCGTACCACGTCCTGGCCGAGTCCCACCGTGCCCCCAAAGCCTTCGAAGGGTTCGGGGGGGTTGTGGTCCCAGCCCACGATCTTCCACTCGCCCTCGGCGATGACCGGTTCGTGCTGTGAGGCATCACTTGCTTGGAGATTTGTCTTTTGCTTGGAGGAGTTTGGCATTGCTCTACGCCTGTGTCACCCATTTTCCGAATTTCGGAGAAGCTTTGACAGTTTGCAATTAGTCGCAACCCTTCGCCAGCTGTACACCTCGATATCTTCGGATGCGGTTGGATTTATGGTTGATATTGCTATTGTGGTCGCCAGATTGTGCCCCGTGCACCACTTTCTTCAGTACCTGCCAGCAGGGTGAGTACGGAGCCATCCTCGCGTACGACAGAACTCGTGCGCCCCGAGTGGCCCCAGCACAGTACGTAGATTTCCTGTTCCCACGTCAAACCTCCGTCAGAACTCACCAAAGCGCGTGATCCGGACACCCCGTCCTTCTCGTCGTAAGTTAGGACCACCTTCCCATCGGGCAAGAGCACGACATCAGCGGAACATTCATGAAGACGTGTTACGAACGTGGGCGTTGTCCAATTGCGACCGCGGTCTTGTGACAACAAGATCGCTTCGTTCTTGAAACGGCCCCAGCCGATCTCGTTTCGTGACGGCGGGTTCCAAGTGCCGTAGTCGAGCAATCGCGGCGCGTCAAGGAAATGCTCCAGCGTGGTGTGCTTCCGAAATAGATCCTGGGAATGGGACCAGCGTTGGTAGCGGGTCGCCATCAGCAGCGTCCCGGAAGGTAACTCCAGCATGTTGGATTCGGCACATCCCGGCGGCATGACAGTGGGGTCGCCCCATGTTCTGCCATCATCAGACGAGCGTAGGAGGACTTCTCCTGAATAACCCTTTCTGTCTTCGTGAATCCAGCCGTCACACGCCATGAGAAGGGTACCGTCCGAAAGCTCGATCGTGCGGTTTGCCTCACCTCCGGCGACATACTGTAGTGGATTGGGGTCAAGCTGAATATGCTGCCAACTCCTGCCGCCGTCTTCCGAACGGGCGATGTATCCTCGTGCCGGGGAAGAAGTCCCGGGCATACGGTCACCACAGGAGACCAATAGGGTCCCGCGCGAGGTAATGCCGAATCCGAACGTGAAGGGATGATTGCCCACGCGTTCCACCGTCGCGGTCTGTTGCCACGTCCTTCCTTCATCGGTTGAACGGTACAGCATCGGCACTCGACTCGTACTGAGCAGGCTGCCGTCAGGGTGGCGGCAGAGCACCACGCCCTTGCTTCCCATGTCCGGGAAGTGCAACTGTTCGGCGGGTAGCCGGTGGTACGCCATCATCTCGTAGGGCTCGATATAGTCACCACCCTCGAAACGATCGTCGGGACGCATCCGAACCAGGCCATTGTCCAGGTAGCCGTTCTTGTCCGCCTTGTCCGTCCACAAGGACGGGTAGAAGAGGGGGGGCTTTTCTAACCCTTCGGTCGTCCAGCGGACGATGCCAATAGCTGCCTGGTTACCGATGCCATCAGTAGGCTTTTCCGTGGGGCCACGATCAAACGCTGAGAGGACGACGCCGTCGGTACTGAGCATCGAAGCAACCCCCGATGCCGCCTTGGTTTTTTTTGTGCGGGGCTGTCTCGTCGGCCCGTTCCACCGTCCGACGGTCAGGACGTACACCAGGTTGGCCCAAGTCTTTCCACCGTCGCTGCTGACGATTGCACGCGCTCCATAGGGGTTACTCTCCTCGCCATAGGTCAACGCGAGATGTCCATTGTCAAGTTCCAGCAAGTCGCCTGGGATCTCGCCTTTGCGCGTTACGCAGCAGCGGTACCTACCATCGTGCCATCGGACAGTACCGTCGGTCGAAGGTGACTCCACCCAGCCGGCAGATCGGTGAGTTTTGACCAGTTGGCCTCGTGGTCTTCGGATGCGAAGACTGCAGTATTCAAAAACAGTAAAAGCTGGCGTTCGCAGGTCATAAAGCGACCGGGGGCCGCACCCGGACCAGCCGGAGCGTGAACCGTGACAGGGGAGCCAAAGGTTACTGCGCCATCGTCGGAAAACTGTATGGACAGGGCCTCTTCGCTCCACGTGGCGACCATCAGCCGATCATTTGCATCTACTCCAAGTGCACACAACTTGTCATCGGGCAGCATGCCGGGGATGGTTCGCGTTGTGCCCCAGGATATTCCCCCGTCATGGCTCTTCACCAGCCCGCCGCCTTTACCTGCGACGATGATGTCCTGTCCGCAGAGACAAATCATCGGATCACTGTCCCCGAGGAGAATTTCCTGTCGCTCGACACGTATTCGCCCAAAACGCAGGATCCCTTCGGTGTCCGAATAGTCGCCAGAATCGCGGTTCTTGGGCTCGATTTCGTATGTGGAACTCATTTTTGATACATCCTGATTCAGTTCATACTGTTAGTTGTTTCAGTTGCTTTCGTGCATCCTGGGTGTCGTGTCTTGCGTCGAAATTTTCACCACCCAATTAGTGAGACACATCATGATATAGAAAGACGCGGCATAAATTCCAGTGGACTTGAATTGCGAATCCTACAACGAAGGCTTGACGGACAGAGTTATAACGATCTGCTCTCACCTTGAGAGCGTCCGTTTCTTTTTTTGCGGTGCTATAATCCGACCTGCGAGTTGGTTTTACCAATCACTAAGCCATCTTGATCCCGGGCTATTTCACGCTTGATAGCTTCGGCAACCTACACATCAGTGAAGATTTGCCGTCACTATCTCTCGGCAAAACGACTGTTGGTGATGTCCGACCTACGCCGACAGGTCGATGTTTCGGGTGGATGATATGGCTCAAACTGGATAGGTCACCTTGGGTGATATTTACCAATCAATGGATCTGGGAAATTGAGGGTAATTTTGTAACAAATGGCATGTAAATGGTTTACATTATTTTCCGTTTTTGTGGCATTGTGGTTGCTGATGCTAGATGACTTCTGATACGCGTGTCGGTCAGCAGCCATGGGACACTGGGCAATTTTATCACCGGTGTCAAGGTAAATCAGGTAACGGTTTTCAACAGGAGCGTAAACATGGCAACTGGCAAGAATACAAAAGGCAAGGCAAACAGCTGTGGTTTGCAAGCCAATGTACAGCACGACGGTTTGATGACGCTTGAAAGTCGGGTGCTGTTTTCTGCCGTACCTCTGGTATCAGAACTTGCTTTGCCAGAACCATCCAATGATGGTGCCGCAGCCATTGAAGCCGTTCGTTTGCCAGGTGAGTCACACTCGGTTATCAACCCGGACTCAATGCGGCCTGTTGATAATCCAGAAGGCTCCAATCCTACGCCGCACCCGATGCCGGTTCCAGAAACTTTTTTCACCGACTGTCCCATCGTCCTCTACGCTGAAGAAGGATCTGGCCAGGCCCCGGTGGTCCTGAAGAACAAGGACGCAAGTCCCGCCAGTGCATTGACCGAATCAAAGAGCAAAATAGAGTATTGGCTTAGATCAAAATCATCGCCTTCGGTTGACGCGGTGCGGGAAATGAACCGACTCGGTGGTCAGGAGGGTGAACCGATCGTGGATACGGCCCACGTCGTCCAGCAGAGGTCCGGTCAAACTTCCAAATTTGATGTGGGGGCCTTGGGAATCATGGGCGCCAACTATGACAAGCCCCACGCTACGTATGACGATGGAGATCTAAATGAAGACGGCATTGTGGACATTGCCGACCTTGGCATTCTTGGTTCCAAGTGGAAGCTTGTGGCCGCCAGTGATATCCCAGTTAACACAACAGACACCACCCCCTTGTCAGAGCGGGTAGTCATCAAGTATCAACAAATACCACGAGGCAACTCGCTCTATCACGATTGGTGTGGGCATCATGATTGCTAGTAGAAAGGCCACGCAGGAAAGCGATCGGGTACATCACTCGCAATTTAAATGTTCGAGCGCCCTGCCGCGAACGAACGCACGTTCAGGGCGCTCGCTGTTCCTCCACACTCATGATCACCAAAGGAAAACCCTGCTGTTCGTTACACTCTAAGCAGACACTTGGCGATCTGGACGTGGTCGGTTGCGTGGTGGTGCAGTGGATCACAATTCCACGCGATCTAACAGGGGTATTGTCGGTGGTGGTACTGAGATGACCATCCTGGTCGACGATGCTTATGCTGGTAAAGCAGGTGGAGAGGGAGTCAATACGCTTGCTCCCGTGGAACAATTGCACAGAGGCGTTCTTTTGCAATCCGAAACCGGAGGTGAAGAATGCGTAGTTAATATCCTGGCAAGTAAAACACCAAACCAAACACACTGCCCTTTAATTATTCAGCACGCTGAAATTCCATGGTATTTGGTTCATTGTCAGTAATCGAATTAACAGATCGTTGAAACTCAAAATACAGGATGGTGTCTTTCTAGAGCATTGTTCCCGGGGACTTGTGTCAGGATATTCCGTCCATAATCAAACTTGCATCAGCGTCTCAAACGCCGGCATCGTCATGTCCATGGCGATGTTGGCGCTTGGCAGCCGGTAGGGGGAGGTGTCGTGCGTCACGGGCGGGTTTTCTGCGAGAAACCAATGGCGGGTGGTGCGAAAGATCTGTTTGGCGATTATTTCCAGGTCCTCATTCCAGAGTCCAGCGGGATAGGCAAAGTAGGGGGTGTCTTCGCCGGTCATCTGGCACACACGCTGATAGGAATGGTCCATTTCCTGGCGGGCTTCAGTGAGCGAGATCTCGGTGAGAAACCGGTGCGTCCGGGTATGAGGCGCGATACACCAGCCCGCATCCTGTAGCTTCAATAACTGATCCCATCGCATCGCAGGGTATTGGTCCATGCGGGGTAGGAGCTGGCCGTCAGCCAAATCGGTTACGGTGAAAACGGTGCCAGTGAAGCCGAATTGGTACATGATGGGAAACGCGTTTTGGAAGATATTCAATCGATTGTCGTCAAAATCCAGGGCCACGGGATGTGGCGGCAGTGGCTTGCCATCCAGCAACCACGCGGCGATCTGTCGGTGGGTGACGGTTTGAAAACCGCCGTTGGATAGGTATTGCATCTGCTGTTTGAATTGGCTGAGGTTTACGCGGCCCGGGTCATTGGGCACGGTGATGTTGTCGTCATGATGCACGCGGTGGTAAGTGAGGATGGTCAGTAAACTGGCGTCTATTGTTGGTCTCCAAGGGTTTCATGTACGACGTTATAGTTTTTGCGGTTGGTGGCAACGGTCATCTGTCGTGGTACGTTGCCGGTAACATGGGTTTCGGTCCTGCTGAGTTCCAGGTCAGTTGCCAATAAACCATCAGTCGAGTGCCAGGATCCTGCGCAGTTCAGGTGACAGGCCGGTCTGCACCTGGTCCGATAGATGTTGTTTTTGGTCGGTTTGCTGCGGAAGTCCACCACGAACATAGTAGAGGTGCATCACACGCCGGCGCCGGCCACTTGGGTTGTTTGACGCGCCATGTACCACGCGGGTATTGGTCACGAGCACGTGTCCTGCGGGTACGGTCAGTTGAACCGCTTGCCCTTCCATCTCTGCGGCTGGATCGTTGTCGAGGTGGGAGCCGGGAACCACACGGGTGGCTCCGTTTTCCGGTTCCATGTCATCCACCGCCCATAAGGAGTTTATTGCCGCGACCTTTTCGCTGGGTGGGTGCCCACCATCGCGATGTAATCGCTGATGACCTTGGTTCTTGAGCGGCTCAAGGGTATTGAAACTGCTAAGGATACAGTCCCGGCCCAGAACCTGTTGCGCCAGGCTATAGACTTCATCCCTGGCAATAAGCGGCGCAAAGAAGGGACCCTTGTTTACCATGTTTGCTGAATAGCGATAGCCCTCTACCCGTTTTCGCCCATCAATCTTTGGGTCATAGGATTTGTAGGCCTCATTTAATAATCTTCGGGCAGTGACCAACTCCGCTTTTGTCAGAGCATTGGCGATAATGGTATAGCCATTTCGATCAATTTGGCTCGTGTGAAAGGCCAAGTCATCACGTGTGAGATTTGGACGCGCTTGGGAGATGCCAGGTGACTTGAATGCTTCCATTAGTTCAATAGTTTATGTCAAATGTTGATCACGGATCAAATATTTCTTGTGAGGCCAAGGCCCTGGTTTTTACGTAGCCAGGCAATGACTTCCTCAACTGGCATTACGTCCCCAAGGTCAATGTCAATGTCCAGCAGGTTGACCTCATGCATGATCTCGCAACGTTCTCCGACCGCTTCAGCGGGGACAATGATTCGAAAACTATCGGTACCGTCCCGGCAGGTAGCGTAAACACAGTGGCTGGTGCTGACGCCGGTGATGATCAGGGTGTCAATGCCCGTGGCAGTCAACATCTCGTGCAGGTTGGTGGCCTTGAAGGCCGACGCGTACTTCTTTCTCACCACCTTCTCGCCGGATTGATGTTCCAGTCGTGGGTCCAGATCGAACAGATGTTCGTCACCGGACTCAACCGCCAGTTTTAACTTGCCATCATGAGGACTCGGCGGATCATCAGGGTCGTAATCGGTGGTGGCGAAAAACACGGGAACCCCGGTTTTGCGTGCCGCCGTTAACACGCGGCAGGTCGCGTTCACCACTAAGTCGATGCAGGAACCCAACTGGTACTGGGACTCGGTCCAGCACTTTGCCAGGTCAATGACGATGACCGCGGCTCGTTCACCGAATCCCACGCGCTGGGCCCAGCCCATGGATTTATAATGTTCCCGCAATTTTCCAAGATGAGCGTGAAATGGTGCCCGAAGTTCATCGGGTAACCGCAGGTCAGGCGTGCCGAATGCGGGGGGGCTAATGGTTTGAGACTTAGAAGCACTCATGGCGTTCCAGATCCGCCTTGTTCTGTGGGGAATCTATGGTGACGATTCTTCAGTTGCGATGCTCAACGGTTATCTACCACCTGCATCAGTGATGTCTCAAGCGTCTGGACTGTTCGGTCGACATTCTGGAGTTTGTCCAACCCAAAAAGCCCTATCCGGAACGTCTGGAATTCATCAGGCTCATCGCATTGCAGTGGTACTCCTGCTGCGATTTGAATACCGCAGGCGGCGAAGCGGGATCCGGACTTGATGTCCGGATCATCGGTGTAGCTTACAACAACGCCAGGTGCCCCGAATCCCTTGGCGGCGACACTTTTGAACCCTGCGTTAGCAAGCAGTGTCCGTACGCGATCGCCAAGTTCCTGTTGTGCCTTGTGTGCGGCATCAATCCCAAATTGCTCTGTCTGGTTCATCACGTCGCGAAAGGCGGTCAGCCCATCGGTAGGCATTGTGGCGTGATAAGCGTGTCCTCCGCCTTCGTACGCTTGCATGATTTCAAGCCACTTGCGTAGATCACATGCAAAACTTGTACTGGTGGAATCAGAAATACGTGCTTGGGCTTGGTCGCTCAGCATGACCAGGGCGCAGCACGGCGAACCACTCCACCCCTTCTGCGGCGCACTGATCAATACATCCACGCCTGATTCATTCATGTCAACCCAGATGGCTCCTGATGCAATGCAATCAAGTACCAAAAGGCCGCCGACGTTATGGACGGCATCTGCAACCTGGCGAATGTACTGTCCGGGCAAAATCATTCCTGATGACGTTTCGACGTGAGGTGCAAAGACAACATCAGGGCGTTGTGACTCAATGGTTCGCACCACATCGTCCAATGGGGCAGGGGCGAATGCGGGTGTCGCGCCGTTATCAATTGGCTGAGCCTTGAGGACCATCGCTTCGGATGGAATCCTGCACATGTCTAATATCTGGGTCCAGCGATAACTGAACCATCCATTGCGAATGACAAGGCATTTCTTGTCTGTACCCAACTGTCGCGCTACCGCTTCCATCCCAAAGGTGCCACTGCCGGGAACGATAGCCATGGACTTGGCGGCGTAAACACGCTTTAGCGTCTGGGAAATATTTTTCATCACGCCCTGGAAATTCTTGGACATGTGATTCAGGGCACGGTCCGTATAGACAACCGAGTATTCCAGCAGTCCGTCTGGATCAATATGGGGTAGTAAGGCGGGCAAGTCGTTCTCCTGGAAATGTGAAAATCAAAACTACAGTCTAGCAAAAAGGGGAGGTGGGGACGATCATGGGTTAATGGATGGACTATTCCATGTTGATCGATAAGTCTTGTCAAACGCTGTGGCAACATATTCTCACGCTGCCTGGTTCTTCGTCTAAACGGCTGGCGACTGCAGTCGATAATTTTCGCCAGTTCTTGCGGAAATGCTGCCGTAATGCAGGTCAAGCGTCGATCATGACCTGAGGCCTAATCGCATCTCGCCTGCAGTCAGCGTGAATGCCACCGCTCAAAGTGGAATAGCGAAGCCGGTTGTTCTGGTGGTTCGGCCTGGGTCGGCTTGTGCGGTAATGTCTCGCGGTTCTGATGATGATGGGATCAAGATCGTAGGGGACAATTTCTTGTATTGGATGGATTAATAGCCACCGCCGTCAAAAAAGTACGGATACTTGCTTCCGCGGATTTCGGCCTTGTTCTTGAGTGGCTCGACATGGCCATCGATGAACAGGAAGTTGTCGACCCCTTTCGCCTTGTTGTTCCACTTCGAATCGACGTTCCCGGTTCGATCATGGCGAACGGTCCGGCGATTTCTGTCCGCGGTAAATCCAGTTTTCACAAGCCATGGGTCAACCCACCAGTCGGCAACTGGCGGATCACGGTAATAGTCAAACAGCAGAATGCTCGTCATGGGCTCTTTGATAGAAGAGATCGGACGCCATTGGGCAGCGCGGTACTTTTGTGGTTGCCACGAATCCCAGTCGAAACACGTTGATATCCCTTTTGGCATGGCGTATGAGGTGCCCGAACTTGTCAGTGTCGGCTCATCCTCAGAACATGCAAGGACAGAAATGTTCTTGTACCACCAAGTGCCCCTGGTGGGTTCAGCAAGGTGACGAGTAGGATGCTCTGGGCTTGTAAGATATGTGCCGTCGTGAATAGTGCCTAGATAGTCAATGATCATTCCGGCCCAGGCCCAGTCGTATGGGCTGAAGTTGGGTTCGTATAATTCGCCGTTTGGCATGCCCCCCCTTATACCACCCGAAGCCCACGCCCATCCTGGTGGAAGCACGTCGCCATTGTCGGTGCAGTATGAGTAGATCGCGATGCCAATCTGTTTTAGATTACTGGCACACAAGATCGTATTGGCGGCTTTTCTTCCTCTTTCCAGGCTTGGGAGCAACATTGCGACAAGCAGCGCGATAATCGATATGACCACTAGCAATTCAATCAGGGTAAAGCTGCGTTTGGCGGACAAAGTATGTAAAAGTCTGATACTTGACATGGAGACCACTCCAGCAAATGAGGTCCGATCGTCAAATTGGCGCAGCAAATAAATTATAACCATCAATTACTAATCAAGTGTCTGTGGTAAACGCCAATATCAACTGGTCCTGTATCAATTGATAAACCAACGACACAAGCCTTCCTGGAATCCTCGGCGTTCAATCGAGAGCGGCAGCATGGTTGGTCGGCCTGCTTGGGTGAAAATCAGCAATCTGCGTTGGATTGAGAAATAGCCACCTCTTTGCGTCGTAGCCAGGAAGGAATGAGTCCTGGGTCACCAGGTCAAGGGCTTGCCACTTCCACTCGTCTGGCAGTGGCGGGTCAGGTGGCTTGTTT
>CAUZAW010000084.1:0-11017 GCA_963577735.1 Phycisphaerae bacterium
CCATCGCCGTGTTGCCGACGTCGGCCGAAAGACTCTGCGTCCCCTCGAAGTCCAGTGTCGAAGAGTAGCCCGTCAGGTTCGCAATCCCGTTGAGGGTCAGGCCGTTGAGGATCTTTGCGTACTGGGAAGAGCCGACAAGGAGATTACCGTTGAGCGTAACGGCATCGAGGCGGTTGTTTACCGATCCGTTGAAATCAATCCCTGAATCTGCCGTGATCACGCCTCCCTCCAGAGTCCCTCCCATGATGGTGAAGCTGTTGTTGAACTGACCGGTGTCCACCAGTTCCAGCGTGCCGCCGGAGAGGATGATCTTTTCATTGCTCGTCAGGCTCTTGACCAGCCGTACCCCGGACGTCGAGTTGAAGGTGATCGTCGGGTTGGCGGCGAGACGATCGATAAAAACTATATGGTTAGCCCCGTCGGGCGCACTACCTAGGTCCCAGTCGGCAGCAGTATGCCAGTACCCACTGCTGTCGGTGTTCCAGTTGAAGGTGATGTCCTGGGCCGGGCTTGGCTGTGCGGCCCACGTCATGATCGCAAGCAGACTGATGACAAACACCGCGTGACGCGTATAAGAACGCCGAACCACGCTCCCTGCCCGGTGGTTGCCATGCGGCTCGACAGGCAACCCCACGGCCGACGGAGCGCCAGCTCCAAGCCGCTTAAAGCGACAGGTATGGCACAACTGGTTTAATTGCCTCTTCAAGCTCTCGGCCTCCCTAATAACCGTAAGCCACGGTTTCTTATACGAAACAGGCTGAAATTGGCGTTGATCTCCGCCTGCTTCTGCGGCACAAGGCAAGCGTCAGCGTCACTTGGGCAAGGGTGGAAGGTTCGGGAATCACGACGGTCAACACGCCTTTGTCCAGGATATTTTCATACCCCCCAATCTCCTGTCTTTTAACCAACTTCTTCTTGCCATCTGCGAAAACAACCCCCTGCCAACAAACTGAGTGCGGCGTGGGTGTAAGTGCCCGCCAGTAAAACCGGCACGGCTAACAAACAGGCCACAAAATTCGGATGGAACTTCTTCATCAGGTTCATCCAATTCTCCTCCAACCGGACTCCAAGCACGGCATAACGCGCAATGCGCGCAAAAAAACCAACGCCTTGCTTGGCCCATATCAGCTAAATGAGAAGCCTTCCACCTCTTCTGGCCCATTGCTCGCCCATTCATTTACAGGCGGGCCCCCTCCATACAATATTACAGTAGCACAATCGGCCGGCCAAACAAGATTTTTCACAAGAACATCGCCGAGAAAGTGGTCTACTCAATCCATAACGAATGTTAAAATAGATAACTTGGCTTGGCCCACGCCAAGCATTACATTCCCACGGCGGCGGTTGCACTGGCCCTGACCAGTGGCTGCGCAACCGGCGCCATCAACGCCCGATGTTCCGCGGGCCTATGACCCCGACCTTGGCCACTGGGATCCGGTCGCCGGAATCGCCTTCGACTTTCCAGTTCGCCCGGTTCAATCCAAACGCCACCGAATAATCTCTGCGTCGTGTGGAGAATTCTCACATCGGCCAGCCTCGTTGAGAACGGCCTTGCCATTGACGGTGATGATGGTGCTGTCGGGCAACACGTAACTGCCAGAGTAACCAAACCCCGCCATGACGTGATACTCGTGGGGCAGCCAGGTTCGGCCGTTGTTTTCACTGACGATGGCCATGTGCATGGCGTATTCTCGCGGGTAGCGTCGCTGGAATATCAACACGAGCCGGCCGTCGGGCATCTGGACCAACTCGCCGTTACAGTCACCGTACGTGAGCACGGTGTGGCCGGTTTCATCGGCCACCGGGCGTAGGTCCTGCCAGGTGGCACCATTATCCGTCGAGTGCCCCAGCATGATGTGTCGGTAGGTTCGACCGTGGTCATCTGGCTCGGCAGCTGCGCCCCAGGGCACGCTAACACTGTCGTGCCACGGCTGGGGGAAACCCGAGTAGCGTAATGCAGCCATCACGGTACCGTCGGGCAGTTGGATCAGGTTGGTTTCATAGCAACCGGGGAAGCTGCCGCCCGGGCCGGGGTTGGTCGACGCTTGCGACTGGCCGCGCACCATGAATCGACAATCTTTGATCGCGCCCCAGAATTTCATGTCCGGCGTCTGGCTCCACGTCGCCCCACCGTCGGTCGAACGCAACATGTACTGGCAATCATTGCGTGCTTCGTACGGTGACTCGTCAGTCGGCATCTCGAGTTGATAACTGCCGGCACCAAGCAGACTGCCGTCGGCCAGCTGCAACAGGTTGCTGTCCCCGTACACCGCGTCGAATACACCCTTGGTAACACAGCCGATCTGTTTCCAATGCAGGCCGCGATCGGTAGATGTCCAGCACCCGAGACCACTGCCGTCGCCCCATAAGGCAACGAACGTATCGTCGTTTAAGATCGAAAATGGTACGTTTTGAAGTTTGCCGTTGTCGTCCTGTACCTGGATTTCCGTCCAGGTTTGCCCGTCGTTTACCGAGGTAAGTATCACTCTTGGGGCAATAAGCGTGGCGTAAAGTTGGCCGTCACTGGCCTGGTCGATTCCGCCGCCGATGTGTTGAGAAACCCACCGGCCTTTGCCATCGACACGAATCCGCTGGCACGCCAACCGCTTAACCACCTCGCCACCGCGTACGCCGCGAGTGATAACCATCTGCTCCGGATCGTGATGGTGTGGGAACCGTTCTGCAATAAGTTGTTCGTCGTTCATGGGCTGAAATCCTTTACCTCGTTACAATCCAATGGTAACACGCTTTGGCTTGGCGACTCAAAGCCGGCTGTTCGTCTTTATTTTCGAATCGCATCCCACGCCGCGGCGACTGAGCCACGGGGCACGTCTGCCACCATGTCCACGTGGCCGATACGATCGGGCAGGACGAAGCGAATACGCCCGTCAGCAACTTTTTTGTCCGCGGCCATGGCTTCGATCAGGTCGACCGTCGACGGCAGGTCGTCGGCACGAGTTGGCAGGCCGATGCTCTGGAGCAACCGGGTAAGGCGATCGGCAACGTGGGCGGGGCATCTGCCCGTCGATACGGCAAGGTGGGCAGCGGCGAGCATACCGATGGACACCGCTTCGCCGTGCTGATGGCCGACGTACGCCTCGGTCGACTCGATGGCATGAGCGAACGTATGGCCGAAGTTCAGGTGGGCCCGCTGGCCGGTTTCCTTTTCGTCGGCCATGACCACGGCGGCCTTGATCGCCACGTTGCGCTCGATCAGTGCGACCAGGGTGTCACTGTCGAGGCTGGTAATGGCGTCGAGGTTGGCCTCGATCCAATCGAAAAGTTCGGCGTCGCGGATCATCGCGTGCTTAACGCATTCGGCAAGACCGCATCGCAACTGGCCCGGCGGCAGGGTGGCGAGGCTCTCGGTATCGATCACTACGAGCCGTGGCTGATAGAAACTACCGACCAGGTTTTTGCCCTGTGGCACGTTGACTCCAACCTTGCCGCCGACCGAGGCGTCCACCATGGCCAGCAACGTCGTCGGACACTGCACCAAGGGTACCCCGCGGAGATAGGTGGAGGCGATGAAGCCAACAGTATCACCGGTCACGCCCCCGCCCAAGGCCACGATGGGACTCTTACGTTCCATGCGGGCATTGAGCAGCGGTTCGTACAGCGACCGCACGGTCTCGAGGTCCTTGGCCGGTTCGCTGGCGGGTACGGCTACGCTGAGCAACTCGTACCCCGCTGATTGAATCGATCGTCTGGCGACCTGCCCATGAGTATCGTCTACAGCCTGGTCGGCAAACAATGCCGCCCGATCATGAGGCGCAACCCCCTTGAGCCATAGACCCAACTGCGCCAGGGCGCCGGGCTCTATGCGGACTTCATAGCAATGACCTGGTAGTTCTACCTTTACAATGGCCATGATCTAATCTTCGTCTATCCTGCTGTAACACTGCAACTGTTCGAGCGCTTCGGCGGGATCATCGGAAAGACATTGGTCCTGTGGCAACACCGGTTGCATTGTGCGTCTACTGGCCGAACCCCGGTTACCCCGTGAGCCGCGTAGCGGAAAGTCGTGCCGGCGCGTTGCCACCACCCGGCGGCGCAATAAAAAGTATGCCAAGGCCGCAACGGCCAGGGCCGCCGCCAAGACGGCCGGTTGTGCCCAGGCGGCACGAACACTTACGGCGGCATACCTGCCGACAAAGACAGGGTAGTCGCTGGCAACGCCCTGCTGATCGGTATCGCGCCAGATCTTGTAGAACCGGGCCGGCAGACGCACCGATGCGCCGACACGCGCCCTCGGTGGATTGACCATGTACACAACCGCCACGTCGCTGCTGGCCGAACCCCACTGGACGACCCATTGCCGCCAGGTGTTTTCCCAGGGACCGGCGCGGGCGAATCGGGCAGGCTGAACGCTGCGTAGCAACTTGCCCTCTATCAGGTATCGCCGACCCCGGTAGGCGCTGGGGCCCGCGTGCAGGGCCGGGTAATCGGCGATCATTGCCCCGACCTCATCGCCTGCCGTGCCCGGCCAGGACATGGCTTTTTCCAACAAGACATAGAAGCCCGGCTCATCGAGCAAGGCTGACCCGTCACGCACTGCAGCCAGTTGGCGGGTCTGGGGGCCGGTCAAGGGCACGGCGGTCGTCAGCAGCATGGCAATCGTCAGTGTATGCACCACGGCAATTGTACCGTTGGCGGTTATGCGGGCTGTCTTGATCGGTCCGATTTGCTACTATCTTTGCCTTTAGCAGGAAGCCGTTGATGACCGACATGGGCACCCCCCCGTCTGCCGGACAAGGACAAGCAGCTTTAGGCGACGCAAGTCACCTCAGCAACTTGCCCGGTGACTTGAAAGAACTCGCACCGCAATTGCGAGGCCAAGTCGTGCCCATCCTCGACTTCGGATCACAGTATGCCCAATTGATTGCCCGGCGGGTCCGCGAGGCTGGCGTCTTGAGCGTATTGACACGGCCCAATATCTCCATCGAACAACTCAAGTCGATCAAGCCCAAGGGGCTGATTCTTTCCGGCGGACCATCCAGCGTGTATGAGCATGAAGCACCACGCTGTGACCCACGCCTTTTCGAACTGGATATCCCCGTGCTGGGCATCTGCTACGGAATGCACGTGGCCTGTCAACTGCTCGGCGCCGACGTGAGCAGTGCTACGGCACGCGAATTCGGCCGGGTCTCGCTGCAACTTCATGATCAGAGCGATTTGTTCCACGGCCTGCCCCAACAAACCTCTGCCTGGATGAGCCACGGCGACCAGGTCAATCAATTGCCGGGCGATTTTGTCCCGCTTGCCGCGACCTCAACGTGCCCGTACGCGGCCGTGCGCCATCGACGGCACCGTTTTTTCGGCGTTCAGTTCCACCCGGAAGTCACGCACACACCGCATGGCATGGATATCCTGTCCAACTTCCTGTTGCGCATCTGTGGGTGTGACGGGTCATGGCAGATGAGCGATTTCCTTGAAGCCGAGGTCGAGCAGGTGAGCCGGCGCGTGGGTGCCGACAAGGTGATCTGCGGCCTGTCCGGTGGCGTGGACTCGGCCGTGGTGGCCGCGTTGCTGCACCGGGCCATCGGGGACCAGCTAACGTGTGTTTTCGTCGACAACGGCCTGCTGCGTAAGAACGAGCGGCAATTTGTGGAATCCACCTTTCGTGATCATTTCCAGATCGACCTGCGCGTTGCAGATGCCAGCGAACAATTCCTGTCCGACCTGAAGGACATTGAAGATCCCCAGGAAAAACGGGTGCGTATCGGCCACCGGTTCATCGATGTGTTTAAACAAGCCTCCAAGGACATCGCCGGCGTCAGATACCTGGCCCAGGGCACGCTCTATCCCGACGTCATCGAGTCCGGCCACGGCCACAGCGGCGCGGCGGCCAACATCAAGACCCATCACAACGTCGGCGGCCTGCCCGAGCAACTGGGATTTGATCTGATTGAACCGCTGCGAAGTTTGTTCAAGGACGAAGTGCGCAAGCTCGGCGAAGTGCTGGGCTTGCCCCAGCAGATGGTCTGGCGACATCCGTTTCCCGGACCGGGCCTGGCGGTGCGGGTGCTTGGCCCGGTTACACCACAGTCGCTTGACCTGTTACGCGACGCCGACGAAATACTGCTCGAGGAAATCGTCGCCAACAACCTGTACCGCAAGACGGGGCAGGTCTTTGCCGTGCTCCTGCCGGTCAAGAGCGTGGGGGTGATGGGTGACGGGCGCACGCATGAAAAGGTCATCGCCATCCGGGCAGTGGAAACCCAGGATTTCATGACGGCCGACTGGGCGCGTATTCCCTACGAGGTGCTGGCAACAATCAGCAACCGCATCATCAACGAAGTACCGGGTGTCAACCGCGTCGTCTACGATATTTCCAGCAAACCGCCGGCCACGATTGAGTGGGAATAGCCGTTTTCAACGTATTGCTGCCGGGTCGGCGCCGAAGATGTGTTCACCCCATCCCCCTCAACAGCGGTACCATGACGCTGCAACAAACAGGTTCAGTGGTTGGACTGCCGGGCAAGACCTAGCAACACTGGTCCGAGTCGCACCCGGCAGTATCGTTGACATGCGTGGCCCGGTAATCCTGGCCCTTGGTCTGCCGCGGGTCGCGAACGGTTGGGCCTTGACAGTTAAAGGCCTCGGCACCGTCTAGGGCAACGGCAAGGCGCGGCGGCACGGGATCAACTTTGGCGGTGTAGGGCCCGTTGGGGTCGGTGTAGATGTTGTACGTCTTGTCGCACACCGCCATGCGCTGGCCGCGCAACAGCGTGTGCCCGTCGTCGTCGGTCACCTTTTTCCACGGGCCCTTGTAGACCACCGCCTGGTGGCCCTCCAGGCAGAGGCCGTCCTTGCCTTTGAATGCCCGCACCGTCATCGAGCGAAACTCGATGCCGTCAATCACCTGCCACGGTTCTTGCTGGCGGCTGAGGATTTCCACGCCGTAGAAATCCGCCTGCTCGAACTTACCTGGAAACTCATCCTCGCGAAACGCGCCGGCGATGCAGCCGGACCACAGGTCGGGGTCGTTGACTATCGCAGGCGTCGGATCCTCGTCACAAACAATGTCGCTGATCACCGCACAGCCGCCGCGTTTGAGTACGCGAAAAATCTCGGTGAACAGTTGCTGTTTCTGTTGCGGCTTGACCAGGTTCAGTACGCAGTTGGACACGACGGCATCAACACTGTCGTCGGCGATCATCGGTTCGTTGCGGCGCAGGCGATCGCATTCGGCTTCGAATGCAGACACGTCGTCGATCGTTTTGACCGGGTGCCTGTCGAGCCAGGCTTGCAACTTACCCAGGGGCAGGGCCAAGTCCTGGATCTTCCCTTTGATGAACTGCACGTTGTCATAACCAATTTGCGTCGTGATGGACCGGTGATACTGCCGCGCCAGGGCCAGCATATCGTCATTGAAATCGACGCCGATGACCCGGCCGGCCGAGCCGACCTTCTGTGCCAGGATGTAGCAGATTTTGCCCGCTCCGCAGCCTAGGTCGACGACCGTCTGCCCGGTGCCGACGTGTTTCGACGGATCACCGCAACCGTAGTCCTTCTCGAGGATTTCCTGTGGCAGTACTTCCAGGAACCGGCTGTCGTAGCCGTCGCTGGCACAGCACAGCGCCGGCTCGACCTGCCGCGCCCCGCGCTTGTAACGAGAAAGAACTGCGTTCTCGACGTCGTAGTCCTGCGTTGTGGTATTCATACGGAACCCATTATAGGCAAGAGCGCCAGAATCATCCCTGCGCCATTGCATCAAGCAACTTTGCGACCACGGCCGCCGGGTCCTGCGCCGAGCAGACGGCACTGGCAACTGCCACGCCACGTACCCCGGCCTCGGCCAGCAGACCGATATTGTCGGGACTGATTCCACCGATCGCCAGGTGAGGCAACCTGTCCCAGGCCAGGTATTTGCGCAGATAATCGGGCCCAGCCAGGACCGGCTTGTGCTTGGTCGTGGTGGCGAACATGGGCCCAACACCGCAATAGTCGGCGCCATCGGCCAATGCCCGCTTGGCCTGGTCGATTTCGCTGGTGCTCACGCCGATAACCCGCGGCCGGTCCGCCAGTTGACCAACCGCGGCACACGGCAAATCGCCCTGGCCCAGGTGCACGCCGTCGGCGCCGCTGGCCACGGCCACGTCCGGCCGATCGTTGATGATGACGCTTGCCTGTTTGTCGCGGCAACGTGACACGACGTGCTCGGCCCGCTGAAGCAGCAACCCGCCATCCAGTTGTTTCTCGCGAAGTTGAACGCAGTCTGCCCCGCCGTTGAGCGCGGCGTCCAACACGTCCTGCCAGGTATGGCGAGTGCAAAGCGATTCGGTCAGCAGCACGCATAGGCGCCATTGGCCACTGCGTGGCGGCGATAGCGTTTCGTTGAGCCGTTGTTCAATGCTGTAGCCGCGGTAACGTAGCGCCTCGATCGCCGGGGCAAATCCGGCCGCCGATTTATCGAGCAACTTGCCGTATTCCTCCATGACCCGGAACGCTTCGCTGAGACGTTTGCCGGCTGCGGCGGCGACGTCGGCCACGTCGTGACGCTGCCCTTCACGTTCCGTACTGATAGCCGTGCCGACGTCGCCAACCGTATTCCGATTGGCCGACAGGTTCGGCACGTCAGCCAGCGCCGCGGCAAGGTCGTGGCGCAGCGACTTGAGTTGTTCGCACAGCTGCGCATTGTCGAGCACGAACCGCGCCGCTTCCTCCATCACCCGCAGCGCTTCTCGGGCGCGATTGGCGTTGGCATCTAGAATACGCAGCACTTGGGACATCAGGTCATGCTAATTGGGTTGAACCAACCGGTCAGCACCCGGGTATTGCCACAGCGTCATGTCCAGCGCGTCCAGTGCCTCGATCAGCGATACCCCTTCACTGGGCGCAACGCCGGACGCGGCCGAAAGAATCACGAACGACAGATGCTTTTCCTTCAGCTGGTCGATCTGCTCGGCGGAGATGGTCGGAATCGTGCGGTTGGCATATAGAAGAAGCGCCGGATCAGCCTGCTGCTGGGGCCGGTCGTGCCGAGGGTAAAAGTAAACTGGCTGGCTACGCGTCGCCTGCACTAATTTGAGCGCGTCGCGCCGCGTAGCACTTTCCAGGGCAGGACCACGCGACAGGGACATCGCCAGCACCGTCATCAGCGCCAACGTCCACAAGGCCCAGCACCCGACGACCGCAGCTGGGTACTGGCGCAGCGTCCAACGCATGCTCACGAACACCAGCACGAGCACCAGCAGCATCGCAGTAACGGCGAAATACCACGGCGGCGCCCAGGCCAACGGTACGTCAAGCAACTGCCGCTTGACGAGCATGGGCTGAATATACCACGCCACGCCCACGCCGGCCGAGGCGACGACCAGCATCGCCAGGTGAGGCCAACGCAGCATCCGCCAGAAACGTGCGTACCGCCCTTGGCCGGCCAGGTCCGCGTACTGATGAATCAACTGGCCAATCACGTTGGCCACGGCCGGCAATATCAACAGTTCGTCTGACAGCCGCACATGCCTAGGTTCGAAGATCACCACCAGCAGACTGGTCGCCAGCCATACCCAACCCAGCATCATGCGCCGTCGCGACCCCGAGGACGAAGTACTAAATGGCTGCACAACCGCGCCGATGACCCACAGTGTCCAAGGCAGCATGGCCAACAGCAGCAGCCCAACGCGTTCGCCGCCTTGTTTGCCCAGCAGTTGAAAATCCGTCCAGTTCTCCGGACGCAAGCTGGCCAACCAATGCTGGTAGGCCTGTGGATCACGATCGTTGGCATAGACCAGCCATGGCACCGTCAGCAATACACCGATCAGGATCGCTGCCAGCAGTCCCAACAGGTGACTGAGCCGATCAGGGCAAAGCACCAGCATGATTAACACCGGTGCCGTGACATGGATCACCGTCCAGGCGCCCCCGGTGAGCATAGCTGCGCCCAGGGCCAGGCCGCAGACCACCCATCCAATGAATTGTCTAGCCACCGATGGCGCCGGCCGCAACGGGCGAATGGCCCACAGCGCAGCGGCGATGGAAAGTATGGTCAGCCCCGCGTGCGGCACAGCCGCCGTCGCCAGCCGCCCGTAAAAAATAAAAATCGGGTTGGCTGCGCACACCAACGCTGCCATGACCGCCGTCGTCAAGTGGCCGATACTGTGGCCAGCCCAGAACACCGCCGCAACGGTCAGTAAGGCAAAGACGACGCTGGTCAGCCGTGCCCTGAGAATCAACTGTTCTGTTACAGGCAAGTCGCCGGCCGGTTCCTGCCATGAAAAAGCCAACAGGTGTAACCATGTAACGCCGGGCGGATCAGCCAGTTGACGCCGGGCGTTCAGGTAGGCCACCAGGCTCAGATCGGCCAGGCCATCGCCGTTGCTTTGGCCGGTGAAGCGCACGTCGGATCGACTGCGCCGCCAGGTCTCGATCGAGGTTGCCAGGGTCCCCGACTCGTCGGGGATCACCGCGTCGGACCGATGGATATCAACCAGCAGCGGCGGACAGGCAGCGACCAGGCAGCCCAGCAGCGCTATCCACACCAGTAACCGTGTCCGCTTGGGCGGGGGACTCGATACGCCCAGGTCGCCAGTTGACTGGCCTGCCCCCGACCGTTTGTGTCCGGCCATACCTTGGCCGGCTGAAGGCATATCCGGCTGTGGAGAGGGTTGGTAGTCAGACGTACCGGATGTCGCCACGACTGGGCACCTTTGAATCGCAAGTTAAATGTGCACCCTCAACGCGGTGGATAGTGTAGTGCCCGCTGGACCCCTAGGCTACGCGTTGCCTGGCCCGGTTGATTTTTGCCGCTACGCCAGGCGGTTGGCATGTGCCTGAATTCGCTGCCTGGCTGATGCGTCGAATTGGCGATAGCCAAATCGGCCCCCGCAAAAAAAAATTTCGTCAGCGCCGCCACGGACTCAGCAAGACACCGGAGGCCCGGGCCAATTGCTCGGCAAAAGCGTAATTGTTGTTCCCGCAACAGCTTTTGGCTACTGGACAGTGCCGTCAGTTGCAGCACTGCAGCCGAGGGCGACTCTAATCACCAGTTCCACCAGGTTGCCCCAGCGGCTAG
>CAUZAW010000085.1:0-10967 GCA_963577735.1 Phycisphaerae bacterium
ACCGCTCTGGACGGGCATACTTCCATCGGCAGGCATCGGTGTTTCCGTACCATCACGTACACAACGAAAGCCAATGAACTCGAGGGGGCGGCCATTGATGTTTGAGTGAACACATTTTTTTGCACAGAGAAAGTTATACGGCTGAGAATGTACGAAACTGCCGCCCTTAGTCAGGCCGAGCCCTTCGTTGCCAAGCATCCATGGCTGCGACCGCTCGGTTGACACCCATTCTTCCACATTCCCTGCCGTATCCATAACGCCGTACGGACTTATGTCACGCAGATAGCTTCCAACCTTGGCATGGCCGAATTGATCACCGGGACGTCTGGCCTCATCCATTCGACACGCCCCTGACACCCACTCGTTGCCCCAGGGGAAGAGCCTTCCGTCGGTTCCGCGAGCCGCCTTTTCCCATTCATCTTCGGTAGGCAGACGTTTGCCTGCCCATGCACAGTACGCCTCAGCGTCCCAATACGTCACGCCGGTCACGGGGTAGTCATCTTGACCCGGCGGATACGCTGTGCCTTTCCAGGCGGGAGGTGGTTCACGGCCCGTCGCTGTTATGAATACCTGGTATTGACGATTCGTCACGGTGTATCGGTCAATATGGAACCCTTCAACATATGCTTTGCCCCGCGGGTACAACAAGCCGAAGTAGCTCATGTGCACGTCGTATTTCTTGGCTAAATCGGCAGCTGTTTCAATGGAGATACCCTTCGTAAAGCGGCCGGCGGGCACAAAGACCATGTCATCATTCGATACCTGCACTCAGATCACCCTAGGGTTAAAGAAAGAGGAGGATTGGACCCATGCAACATCCAACTATCTTCATTAGAAAAATACATCTAAGACATTAACTTTGTTCTTTATTTTTAGATTTCTATCGGCTCCAGGTTGTCCTCGGTCACACGCAAAAACTGTCGGCGTAATCCCAGCGGGTGATTCTTGCCACCATAGATAAACAGCACAACGTCCGGCTCAACTTCAATCATCGAGCCGTTGGCCCATATGACGGTATCGACCTGGTAGCACTTCCATGACATCCCATGGTCACGGCTGACTTGCACCGACAGTGCCGGGAAACGCCCACCGATTACAAGGTAACCCGAGGTCGTCGTACACATGGCATGGTAGCTCGCGTACAAGGCGAACGGCCCGCGAGCCTGCGGCGTCCAGGTCCGGCCACCGTCGGCCGACCACGTCTCCCAGATGAAAGGTGATTTATCGTTCCGCGTCAGGGCGACTACGTTGCCGTTCATCGCTTGGGTGGCGGTGATTTCACTTAGATTATCCTTGTGGTACAGCCAAGCGTCATCATTATATGGCGGCCCGTCGATGTTGACCCAGTCGCTCCACGTTTGTCCGTCATCGTCCGACCGTAGACAGACGTTGATGAAGTACGGCACCGGGCCGTGGTTGAAAGCCCGGCCATCCAGAATCGTGCGTACATGTGGCGTGCGAGCCCAGAAAAACCAGAGCAGGCCGCCGTCCTGCAATCGGATCACCATGCCCGCAACCAATTCCTTGTAGGGCCGATCGGGTCCAAACTGGATATGGGCCACCTGTTGACGGTCGCTCCACGTATGGCCATTGTCCGTCGACACCGCACGGAACAGGGTGAACGCTTCATCGTCATTGGTAAAGCACATCAGGTTGCCGTTGCCGTCTAATTGCATCAGGTTCAATAAAGTCGGAGCCGGCTTGCTCGACCAGGTTCGGCCATGGTCACTGGAGCGGAGCAGGTTGTCGCCGGCGCCGACGATCAGGTCACCGTTGGCCGCACGTGCGATCTGCGTACAATTTCCACCGTGCACGGTATCAATCACGCTGTAGTGGTGGGACGGTCGCAACCCGGCGTCCCACGGTGGCGCCTTGGCCGGCTGCCCCGTGACACGCACGTTACGGAAACTGCTTCGAAGGCGATCGCCTTCGCCCAAACCGCTCTGCGTGTAAAGCCCGACGTATCCGGACTCGCTGAATGTGTCGTCCGTCACCACGGGAAATGGCCGCCCATCGGCCCATAACCGAAACTCATTACCCTGAACCCTGATCCTCGCGTGGTGCCAGACGAAAGGTGCACTGGAAATGCCATGCACGAGTTGTATGTTGAGCACTTGGATATAACCGGTGCCATCGACCTTCGAAATTGCCGCCCAGAAATGTTCCGCCCGGTACTGCTGGCCGACCACTGGAAACTGTACCAGGTAATAGTGCCGAGCATCCTTACCGCGAAAGATGAAGCCGGCGTCAGTCCAGACAGAATCCCAGCGAAACTCGTACTCCGCTTCGAAGTCGCCGAAAGCGTGTTCGCTGTAAATCGCCAGGTTCTCGTCGCCGACATCTGGCGGCGCCGTGATGATGCCCTCCTCGACCTCCTTCCAGGGACCTTCCACAAAAGACCAGTGTTGCTTATCAGTTTGCGGTCGCAGTTCAAATGATGACGCCAAGGTTAGGCCCCTTCATCGTTAAAAATTACATCTAAGTTATTAACTTTGTTCTTTATTTTTAGATTTCTATCGGCTCCAGGTTGTCCTCGGTCACACGCAATAACTGTTGGCGTAATCCCTGCGGGTGATTCTTACCACCATAGATAAACAGCACAACGTCCGGCTCAACTTCAATCATCGAGCCGTTGCCCCAGCTGCCGGTATCGATCTGGTAGCGCTGCCAGGACATCCCATGGTCACGGCTGACTTGCACCGACAGGGCGGGGAAACGCCCGCCAATGAGGAGGTAGCCCGAGGTCGTTGTGCACATGGCATGGCCTGTCGCGTACAAGGCGAACGGCCCGCGAGCCTGTGGTGTCCAGGTCCGGCCGCCGTCTTTGGACCATGTCTCCCAGATGAAAGGCGAAGTGTTCGGCCGGGTCAGGGCGATCACGTTGCCGTCTTGAGTCTGCGTCGCGGTGATTTCGCTGAGGTGGTCCTTGTGGTAGAGCCAGTGAAAATCGTTGTGCGGCGGACCGTCAAGGTCGACCCAGTCGCTCCAGGTCACCCCGTCGTCGTCCGACCGCATGCAGACGTTGATGAAGTACGGCACCGGCCCGTGGTTGAAAGCCCGGCCGTCCAGGATCGTGCGTACATGCGGCGTGCGAGCCCAGCAAAACCAGAGCAGACCGCCGTCCTGCAATCGGATCATCGTGCCCGGAACCAATTCCTTGAAGGGCCGATCGGGGCCGAACTGGACATGGGCCACCTGTTGGCGGTCGCTCCACGTATGGCCGTCGTCCGTCGACACCGCACGGAACAGGGCGAACGCCTCATGGTCAATGGTGAAGCTCATCAGGTTGCCGTTGCCGTCTGATTGCACCAGGGTCAACGACTCCGAAGCCTGAGCCGGCTTGCTCGACCAGGTTCGGCCGTTGTTACTGGAGCGGAGCAGGTTATGACCGGTGGAGCCGACGATCAGGTCACCGTTGGCCGCACGTGCGATCTGCTTGCAACCACTGCCGTGTACGGTATCGATGACCGTGTAGTGGTGGGGCGGTTGTGGCCCGGCGTCCCACGGCACCGCCTGAGCCGGCTGTCCGGTTATGCGTACGTTACGGAAACTGCTGCGGTCGCCTTCGCCCAAGCAGCTCTGCGTGTAAAGCCCGACGTATCCGGACTCGCTGAACGTGTCGTCCGTCACCACGGGAAATGGTCGCCCATCGACCCACAACCGAAACTCATGACCCTGGACCCTGATCCTCGCGTGGTGCCAGACCTGCGGTGCGCTGGAAACGCCGTGTACGAGTTGCGTGTCCAGCGCCTGGATGTAACCGGTGCCGTCGACTTTCGAAATGGCCGCCCAGAAATGTTCGGCCCGGTAATGCTGGCCGACCACTGGAAACTGTACCAGGTAATAGTGCCGAGCGTCCTTACCGCGAAAGATGAAGCCGGCGTCAGTCCAGACAGAATCCCAGCGGAACTCGTATTCCGCTTCGAAGTCGCCGAAAGCGTGTTCGCAGTAAATCGCCAGGTTCTCGTCGCCGAGATCTGGCGGCGCCGTGATGATGCCCTCCTCGACCTCCTTCCAGGGACCTTCCACAAAAGACCAGTGTTGGTTATCAGTTTGCGGTCGCAGTTCAAATGATGACGCCAAGGTCAGGCTCCTAAAATCTGAATCAGCACATGGTGCAGACATCAAGGTTCGAGGCTCGAAATCCCAAGCTTAAACAGTGCGTAGCGTTAACCCTTTTGATTGGCGGCGAGATGGGCAATTGCTTGTTCAAAACTGCGGTCCAATATTCCCACCATTTCATCGACGTGCGATTCATTAATGATCAGCGGCGGCCCCAAAGCTATCCAATGCGGGTCGGCACGCATGAGCAAGCCCTGCTGCAGGGCCCGCTGGCCGACTAGCGTACCGATTGGTTTTTCAAAACGTTGTTTAGTCGCCGTGTCGCGTACCAGTTCTATGCCCCAGAATAAACCCTTGCCGCGAATGTCTCCGACTATCCCGTGCCGCTTTAAACCTTCCAGTTTTTTGCGTAAATAGTTTCCTGTTTGCCTGGCATTGGCGCACAAGTCCCGCTCTACAATTTCATCCAACACCGTAAGCCCAGCCACGCACGCCGCGGGACTTCCATCAAAAGTGTGGCCTGCTATAAATCCCGGGTTGGTAGCCGGGTCGCCCCAGAACGCATCAGCTACACCGCGGCGACAGAGAAGCGCCGTCAACGGCGCATAACCGCCAGACAATCCCTTGCCCAGGCAAAGGAGGTCCGGCACCACATTAAAAGTCTCGGCAGCAAACATCCGGCCCGTCCGCCCCACGCCGGTAATGACCTCGTCAAAAATCAAAAGCACGTCATGCCGATCGCATATTTCTCGTAACTGCGGGAGATATTCCTGCGGGGGATCAATCACACCGCCCGTATGTCCGATCGGCTCGACAATCACCGCCGCCACCGTCTCGGGGCCTTCCATCTCAATCACGTCCCCAACCAGTGTTGCGCAAGTCAACTCACAGCTTGGATATTCCTTGCCGAAGGGGCAGCGATAGCACGTCGGTGGAAAAACATGCACAAAACCACCGGCCAACGGCTCATTGACTACCTGCCGGGCAGCCAACCCCGACGCCGACAGGGAGGCGAATGTAGACCCGTGCCACGATTGATACCGGCTGACGATTTTGTACTTGCCCGGATTACCTTTAAGCCTGTGGTATTGCCGGGCCATGTTAAACGCAGCCTCCGTGGCTTCCGACCCGCCGCTTAACAACTTCGCAGCAGCGATGTCACCCGGCGCCAGTTCCACCAGCCGGTTACACAATTCAATGGCCAACGGATTGGTCCCGTGCATCGGCGGCGAAAAATTCAACACGTCCATCTGCCGCTTCATGGCCTCGATCACCCGCCGGTTGTTGTGCCCTACGCAAGCCACATAAATTCCCGAAATTCCGTCCAGATATTTTTTTCCGGACACGTCCCACATGTACACCCCATCGGCGCGGTTGACCACGAACGGATCGTCGACAAACTCGGTCATCTGCCCCCGTACGAACATCTGCCGCAAATACTGCTCCTTAATCACATGCTCGGGTTTGATCCGCTCAGTCATATCTGCTCTCCACAAAAGGCAACGGCGGCCAAGGCGTAGACCTGTGCCACCCTCACTAGTTCGGCCACGGCCACCTGCTCCTGCGTCGTGTGTGCACCGCTGCCGTTGGGCCCATGCGTGATGGCCGGAACGTTCGGCCTCTGTTCCATAATAGTATTGGCATCATCCAGAAATGGCTTGCCACCCGGCGCAAGCGGTTGGCCCATCGTTGAGGCACAGGCCGCGTCAAATGCCTGGACTAGCGGGTTGTCACTGTCCAGTTCAAATGCATCTCGCAAATAATTGAACTTGCCCTGCACGCGAATGCCATCGCTTTGCTGTTCGACCTCAGCTAGCACCGCATGAAACTGCTTTTCAACCTCACCCACAGCCCGGCCCGGCAACCACCTGCGAGTGCCATCGAGGTGAAACTGTACAGGCGACTGGTTGTATATCTCACCGGCGGCGACCTTGCCGACAAAAAGGCTCTCCCGATCACCCAACGGGTGTTTCAGCTCCGCCAGTTGCCGGTCCAAGTTACCTAGCCGCTGCACCAGTTGAGCTCCCGCCGCGATCACGCTCGGTTGCTCCATACCCCCCTGCACTTCGTGCATCGCCTTCCCATCCCGCGTGACGTCTACCTCCACGATCGCCATGCCCCTGCCCATCAACGGCATCCGGTCGGCAAGATACTCCGGCAGCAACGCCCCATCGCCCACGTAACCTTCATCCACCATGGTCTTCAACTGCCGCCCATCACCCCAAGGCGCTTCGTGCAGGTCATGGGCGGTTAGCAAAACATCACCACCGGGTAGAGCATCTGTTTGACGCAATACCAGAAGCGCTTCGCACATGGCCGCCACGCCCCCCTTCATGTCCGTCGCGCCGCTGCCATATAAATAACCGTTGCTTATCCGCGGCGCCACGAATGGCAAGTGCACCGTGTCCAAATGGCCATTGAACTGAAGTGTTCGCCCCGGCCGCCCTGATCGCCACCGCACCACCACCGCAGGCGACTTGGCCCATCCGGCTTCCGGTCGCTGCACCTCGAACCCCTGTTCACTCAACAGTGCCGCCAAGGCATCGGCCGCCGGGCCGGCACTGCACGTCGGGCTGGGAGCGGCGATCAAGCGAACCGCGGTTTGAACCACCCGGTCTACCTGAATCGCATCGCGTATCCGGCTGACAACATCGTCATCCAGTTTCAATAAACCCACTGCATGACCACCTTCTTGAGACGACTAACCATCTAGGAGCCAATATCCAACTGCCTATATATACCGGTTGACCGGTATATAAAGTTATCCGCTCAGCTCCGATCGACAGCTTTGAACTTGCTCTTTGGTTTCCGAACTTCCTCCTCGATCAGTTTCAGCTTCTGCTCCAGCGTCTTACGCACCATCCGCCGCACTGTGAAGCGTCGGTGTGACTCAAGATTTCGCCTTCCTATGCCTCTTCGAGACGGCCGATCATGTCCGGTGGGATCTCGGCCAGGTAAATCTGGGCCGTGCCAGTGCGAGCGCTGTTGAAGATCACTTTGGTATTGTCCGGCGTCATGTAACCATGGGGGTGGCTGTACTGCGGGCCAACCACAGTCAACGGCCCTGTGTCGCACAACGGTAGCATTCGGCCGGTCTTGATGCTGCCGACCATGACCCGGCCGGCGTTGAAGTCGTCGGTGACAAAGCATCGGCCGTCCAGGAAACTGGCGTTGACGTGATGCATGTTGTCAGCACTGGCAATGGTGCGTGGGCTGGCGTCTCCGGGAGTCAGTGTGTGAATTTCACTCACCACCGGATCGCTGGTGTCGAAGATAATATTGCCCGTATCGGCGATCCACGCTTCGTGGCCAGTGATCTTGCGGGTATGCGGCGCGCCGATCGGCAGCATCTGCTGGTTGGAGCCGTCAGCATCGATGATGTAAAGCGTGGGGTTGGGACCGGAGCCGAGGATCCAGTCGCCTTCCTCGTTCACGATGCAGCCGCGGTTCAGTTGCACAAGGATCTTGTCGCCCTTGCTTGGCTCAAATTGGGCGTGCGAGTTGCACATGTCCTTCTGCTCGTGGAAGACTTCCCACTTACCGTTGGCCAGGTCGATGCGGTACAAACCCCACGTGTCGATGCTCAACCGCATCTGGTGGATCGCGAACGTCTCGGTCGGCGACATACTCGACAGGCCCGGCGTTGGACAATCTTCCAAGCTGCAAATCTCATCGATCTCGAGCGTCTTGAAGTCCAATCGCATGAGGATCGGCTGGTCGTTGTCACCGCCACGCATGTAATAAAGGTGATCACCAACAGTGCCGGCGACGCTGGACCCCCCGCCCTGCTCGTTGCGGACGAGACGGTCGACTTTGGCGATGCGTCGTGTGGTCAGGTCGCAAATCCAAAGCTCGGACGGTTGGTTGTACGGATCACGCACAAAGGCGATGGTCGTACTGTCCAGCGAGGTGTAGCGTTGCTCGCAGTAAATGTTGTTACTGGTCACACCCTGGCTGGTGAGCTGGCAGACCGGCGCGCCGCAGACGGTGTCCGGGCCGAGGTTTAACAATTCACGAATCCAGACCGGCTTGAGCTGCATTGGAGAATCCTACACGATACATGTCCAGAGGTCAGGGGCGACATCGTTGTCCGGCACATCAAATCTTTGCTGCCACCTTGAGATCCTTCATCTTAATTGCAGGCCCGGCCAGTGCAGCAGCAGCCGAAACGCTCTTTTGCCCTACTCGCCAGGTACTTGCCAGCGAATGGCCTGGGGTGGGGTGCCTTGAATCGTAGAAGAAATAGTCAGTATTGTTTGATCGTCAATGAGCAAACTGGACGGATAAACACCCGGATTGTCACCTTCCATCTGCCGCACAAGCAAAGTTTGGCTGTTCCAGGTTTGACCACCATCAGGTGAGATTCTCGCGACAATCGCTGCAGGCGCGTAACGCTTGCAATAGAGAAAAACGGCGCGGCCATCGGGTAGAGCTACAAATTCACCGGGACAGTCACCTATATCCGTGGTGAGCATGACGTGCTCGGACCACGTTTGCCCATTGTCATCTGAAGTGATCATGGCGGTTCGCTTGTTGCGAGGATCCATGTAATCGCTGTGCACGGTGCGTACGGCGGCAAGGAGCCTCCCGGAGGGCAACTGCTCTATTTTCGTTTCGCCCGAGTGAGGAGAAATGCTGTTGGATAACTCGAAACTCTTACCACCGTCGGCGGATCGCCATATGTGGTCGGCGTGTAGACCATCTTCCATGCAAAGCGTGGAGGTTGCGATGACCGAACCATCTGCAAGGGGCTTGATCTGGCCGAGCCCCTGAACAAGTCGGGCTTGGCCCTTATCAACTTTGTGCATGAAGTGCCAGGTCACCCCACCATCTTCCGACCGAGCAAAATGGCTCCAGCCATTCCTACCGAACGCCGTCCAAGCGGGATCTTCCATCGGCACACTCCATCGCGGCGAGGGCGTCAGGCGACCGCTGTACATGACCACAAGCGACCCATCGGGAACAGCGCCGAATGCGGAAACAACGCCGTACTGGCGATTGGGCGGCGGCTGCACGACGTCAACCTTTTCCCATGTCCTTCCTTGGTCGGCAGACTTGTGGACGACCAGCACCGTGGGGTGCTGGTAACTGACGTAGATGTTGCCGTCAGAGCTGCAAGTGGCCATGGCGTCAGCTCGCGGCGCATTGCCGCCACGCGGGATCCCCTCGCAATACCATGACTCACTCAAATGATAATCTTCTTCAGAAAACGACGGCATGGCGAATCGCTGCGATGGAATTTCACCAACAATATCATCGCCTTCCTTAACGACGATAGGTGACGAGTCCACTTCAGGCCCCGGGGCTGGAAACTCTATGGGTGGTAACTGGGATATAATATTTTTCCTTAAAAAATCTATCTTCAATATTTCGTGATATTACACTCACTAAACCAAACTGCCCCTTATTGCACTTTAGCTTGCCAACAGGAGCGGTAGCCACACGTCCAAAAGTATAACAATTGTCGCAGGTGGCTCAGATATTTGTTTTTGAATAGACTTACCAAGAGTTCACGTTTCAGGACGACACGTCGCTTGCCCTCGTAGCTCAGTGGACAGAGCAGCGGTCTTCTAAACCGCAGGTCGCAGGTTCAAATCCTGCCGAGGGTATTGTAATTGCGTCTCTTTACGCACGGTTTTTTCTTGCAATTTGCAAAACAGCAACGGCGCCGGGTCATGCCGGCAAGGCCCCTTGACATTCGCCACGGGGTCCGCGAAGCGGGCCCGGGCCCGTGCCGACGAACTGGAACGCGAAGAGTTGAGCGTTGGTAATCCGCAAGGATAGTTGCACGGCCCGACCCGCAAGGCGTCCCACGTCGGCATTGCCCTGCCAGGTCATGATGTGGTGCACCGCGTCGCCGGTAAACGCATCGCACTGATCATGAGAATAACCTTCGATTTTTTCGCCGCCACGCACTTCTATTTCTGCGGTGATACCGCCGCCAGATAAAACGCGGGCATTGATTTCGAACTGCCGACCGGTAAAGACAATCGGGACGGTAGTAAGATTACCCTGCTCAGCCCCGGCATCCAGTGACACGAAACCATCGAGTCGCCATTTAGCGATACCGATGCCGCTGTTAGGCCCTTCGATCTTGAATTCGCGATATCGTCTTTCAACCTCCGGTCGATCCTCTTCGCTTAAATACCTCGGGTCGTCCGGCGGCCAGCCGAAACCCCAGGCCATGTTACCGTAGTACAGCCACACTTCATCTCCCACGATCAGTGGTTTGTTGGCTGGGTTGACTGACGTGCCGTCCCAGGTACGCGCCGCGCCGTTGGGAATCACGACCGTACGGTCGTCGCGCTGCCAATTGCGAAGGTCTCGGCTAAAGGCGATTTCCGCGTGCATGATGCCTTCCTCTGGCCACTTCATACCGGCAACACTATGCCCGGTCGATTCATGCTTGACCGGGAATCCGATATACACATCCTCGTAGGGCAGCACGGGTAACCCCTGGAAGTGCGCCTGGAGCGAACCTGTTTCGAAATCCGGGTGATACATCACCTCGCGATGTGATTCGAGGCGTTCTAGGACCATGGCATCATCACGTTCATCAGGCGCTATCGCGATGTCCACCTCAGGCCAGATATGATCACGAATCGGTCGACCTTGAAAGTATTTGCCCCAGAACTCCCCGTACTCCAGAGGCAGAGCCAACAGCGTGTCCTCATCGTTGAGGCCGCGCCACCGCACCAAATCATGACTGCAGGAGAACCCCAACGCCCGTCTTCCCTGCCCATCCGGCCCGCTTACACCAGAAGGGGGAAACATGAAATATCCAAAATAAAGGTGCTTGGCCGGATCATAATTAAACTGGTTGAACTGGCCCGGGTAGAACACGTTGCCCAACCGCCAGTGGATACCATCGGGAGAGGTCATGATCGCGCCGCCAAAGTGTGCAG
>CAUZAW010000086.1:0-10952 GCA_963577735.1 Phycisphaerae bacterium
TCCGGCGCGGCCAGGTTTGGGTCGCGCGACGTGTCGATTGCACCGGGCGCCCAGAAGCGAACGCCGACGTGGTCCTGAAGGAACGTGGTGATCGCGTAGACGGTCCCGCGCGGCCGGCCGCCGGCGAGGACCAGGTCCTTGCCAATGGTCCGGATGACAATCTCGTCGGTCCCCAGCGTTTCCCAATCGACATCAGGTGCCAGCGCGCGGGCCGCGGGAGTGTCGCCGATCAGGATTCTGGCCATATCGTCGGGGGCGTCGTCCAGGGCGACAATGTCGAACCGGGCGTCGGTGACCTGTTCGAGAACATTCTTCAGATCCTTCGTGGCCGCGATTTCTCTTGTGGCCTGCTTGTGCTGCAAGGTGTTGTTGATGTGGTTCATCGTGACCAGCCGCACGCCCGTGATCTTCACCGCAGCCTCGGTGGGCTGTGACGTGATCTGTCGCCACGCCTCGTGCGAACCGTGAGGCCTCCAGAGCCAACTGGCCCTGGTCGGCTCCAGCACAAGCTTCATGTCCAGAACGCTGCCTGCTTCGGCCGGAACAGGCACCCGGCCGGGATCTTTCGGCTCGTTGGCCATGTCGAACAGCAGCTCGTCGTCGCGCGATATGTAAACACCGTGCGTCCATCGCTTTGCGTCGGCGGTTCTAAGCTGTATGGATTCCCACGCCTCCTCACGTCGACCGGCCGGCGGCACCAGGACGTACTCGAGGATCAGCGGATCATCCTCGGTAATCGTGTGCGGCGCAGACAACGCTTTGTTGGATGAAGCACTGAATTGGTTCTCGCTGCCCGGGCGGGCACTTGCCTGATCTCCGGCACAGATTACGCGCTCACCCTGCGTCGTGGTCCACCCCAGCGTATCAATGGATTGGCCTACCGGACCGTTGAACGTCTCACGCAGCAAGACTCCGACTTGCGGAGACGAGACGGATAGCTGTGCGATGGCGCTCGAACCCTTTGGAGCAGAGGTGACCGGATGGGGCGACACGATGACCGCCTTGGCTTGCCCGGATCGGGCCAGCTCGAGTCGGGCCTGTGATATGGACGGCATCACGCAGGCGATGGTCACGACAGCGAGAAAACGAGTCATCATGCTTCACAGGCTCCGCTAGATTTCATCGTGACATCGTACCACTACTGGCAGGACAGAAAAGCCATCTTCCCGCCGCACTCTTCCGGATCGCCAGCGCGTCGATCATCGTCTCAGATCAGAGAAAACTCCGTGTGGCACACCTAAGGTCAGTTGAGCAGCCGGAACGCGTGATGGTGAGTTCGACACCATTGACGGCATACAAGTCGCCGCGGATCTGACGCTGGCGCCGATCTACGATTACGCAGATCACATTGGCCTGATGCTGATTGCTGCAGCGCCCGGTGACGCGAACTGCGACGGGATCGTGGACGTGGCGGATCTTGGGATTGTCGGTGCGAACTTCAACGCCGATGACATGCAGTGGGATACGGGCGACTTTAATCTCGATAGCATGACGGACGTTGCCGACTTAGGCATTCTTGGTGCCAACTGGTCTGCGTCGCAAACAACAGGCAATACATCGGCTTTGGTTCCCGAGCCTGCAATGCTATCCCTTCTTGCAATGAGTGTGTTGATGGTTGGGCGCAGGCGGCGTTAAGGGCATCAGGTTTTACCAGTCTCTATGTTGTTCAACGAGTTGGTTAGGGGGGCCATAGGGGGAACTACCCGCCCGGGGACTATCGATAAGGGCCACAGATCTTTGTAGCAAAGTATTCCCGGGCTATCTGAGGATTCATCCGGATGGCCACCAACGGCGTCGATCCTTCCCCTGCCCCTCACCACCACGGCGGCCCCAAGACCTGGGGAGGGATGCTGTTAGGATTCATGTAAAATAGTCGGGACCAATGATTCATTGGGATTTTTCAGATACACTCATGGTTGACCAATGGGTCACAATGTGAGGGCAAACGCCATGAATAAAGCATTAACGGAAAGACGCGCATTGCAATGGCGAAACAGACGAATCATCTACAACGACGATGCGGGAGTTGCCTGGAGTGAGACTGCCAAGGATGGTCCACATGCAATCCTTGACGCTCGCTTTAACCATTGCCTCAACTCCCTCGTTGACAGTTACTTCTTTTGTGTGGGCGACGGCCGAGATAAGCCATTCGGCCATGACATGCCTCCCTGGGGTGATCCGCGTCAATTGATTATCGATGCATCCCGGAGTGCCGGCATTGAGATCTTCGCCTCCTTACGCATGAACGACACGCACGATGCTTCATGGCAAGAAAACCCCGAGCGATTTGCATCCTACGAACTGAAGGTGAAACGGCCCGACCTGCTGATTGGCGAGAGACGGGAATACCCCACCTCCGGCGACCCGCTTAATCCACAATGCCACCTTGGCCGAATTTGGTCTGCTTTTGACTATGCCAAACAGGAAGTTCACGCCCACCGTCTTGCGTTTATCAAAAACATGCTTTCGAGATATGACTGGGACGGATTTGAAATGGACTTCTGCCGCTTCCCCGCCTACTTCAAAATGGGTGAGGCGCTGGACAACGTGAATACCATGACGGATTTTGTCAGGCAGGTTCGAGATCTCTTGAATCAAATTGGCGCTGAGCGAGGTAGACCCTATCTCCTCGCAGCCCGGGTGGCTGATACACCGCAGCTGTCGCGCCGACTTGGACTTGATGTCGAAGCCTGGATGTCACAAGATCTAATTGACATCGTGATTGCAGGCGCAGGTTTCAATCCCTATGCAGCACCCTTTGGAGAGTTTGTCGAATTGGGACACCGCTTTGATGTGCCTGTCTATCCATGTATTGATGCCATGTACTTGACCTGGTTCGCCAGAAGGAGTGGACGCGAAAGCAGCCGTCCAGTAGAGCGACTGCGTGCCATGGCGTCCAATATGTGGCTTGAGGGCGCTGATGGCATCTACTTTTTCAATCTGTTCGTTCCCATTGAGGCCGGGCCTGTACTGGGCAAGCCCGCGGAAATCTATCGTGTTCTGAATGAAGTCGGTGAATTTGTTGAGCTGGCCAATCTGGACAAAATCTATCAGGCCGAATGCCTTCGGTCATCGACGTCGATCTATTTGTATCCCTGTTCCTTGCCTCACCAACTGCCAGCCCGATTGATCGACAGAAGAGCAATACCGCTAAAAATCGGTGATGCGGTGGAACGCCATCAAAAAGACGGATCACTCAAAGAGTTACTGCTCCGCATTCGCGTGACCGACTTGGATGACGAAGAATCCATTGAAGCCCATGTCAACGCAGTCATGGTTGATGTAAGACGCTCAGATAAGCCATCGGAAAGCGTCACGCACAGAGGTCGATCGCGAGCGGCTGAGGGAACCTGGTTCGAGGGACTGGTAACCGCTCCGCCTGTCCACCGTGGCATCAACACCATTGAAGTGGCACCAGGCCTAGGCTGCTTGGGAAAGGATGCCACCGCAATCCAAGATGTTCAATTGAGGGTTTGCTACGAGTGACCGACCGGGTCACACGCCTAGACTGCTACTCTTCTGGGCGAGATAATGATCAAGTGGTCCTGCCTTCATACGCTCGCACCTTCTTCCGTCCGGCAGCACAACGGATGTGGCAGGCCTTGGCATCCTCGGTGCCAACTGGACTGCGTCGCAAACAACAGGTAATGCATCGGCTTTGGTCCCTGAACCGACAACGCTATCCCTTCTTGCAATGAGTGTGCTGCTGGTTGGGCGCAGGCGGCGAGGCTGACACAGAGCCAATTACGTCTCTTCTTCGGTCAGCGTGAGGATGGCGTGTCGTCGTTTCTTGGACATCGTGGCTAGTGCGTTTATGTGTTGGGCAACGGCATCACGCTCAACGCCTGGCAACATGGCTAGAGCCTGCTGGATGATTCCCAATTGCGGCGTCATTTGGGTTTGTTTTTCATTTCTACTGCTGTCATCCAACTTGTCACTGTCATAAGACTCTTTGCTTTTTGAATTTATAACCTGAGACATCAGGTTTTCATCCTGAAAACACGGGTTCAAATCCCGTCGGGGTCGCTTTTCGTTCCGGGTCGCTTTTCCAACGAATGACTGGGGATCGGTACGATACGTTTCTAGGATTGGCCCGACCATCTTCACCATGTTCGTGTTCGCCATGATGGACCCCGCATTTCGAGTTCGAAGCAGGAGCAGAGCAGAATGGCAAAGCGCACCTCGGGAGCGAAGAGAACCAGCCGCGGACGCGCCGTCGTGCGGTCGAACGGGCGCACGCTGCATGTCGATTTCGAGAACGTCGTCGATTCGCTCGTCACGGCACGCAACGCGGGTGTCATCTTCGACTATAAGACGCGCGCCCGTGTCCTGCAGGATTACGGCTACGATGGAAACCGCTGCGCCTTCATTGAGTCGCACGCCAAGGACGACATCACGCGCATCCAGCTCGTGCGCGCCTATGACGCCCCGCCCGCGCGCGAGAACTCGGTGCTCGAGTTCGTCTACCGACCCGCCGTCGATGAACCCGTTACGCTGCGCCACTGGCCCCTCGTCAGATGCTCGACCGCGGGCGGAGCGCCCGGTGCTTTTGAACTGAAATTCCTCAACGACCCTGTCTACGCCATGGATGGCGCAGCGAACCCCGGCAAAAAAGACGCGCCGCGACCCGTCGCGCTAGATCTGCGCGTAAATGGCACTAGATCGAAAGGGACCTACAGCGTCGATGTCACTGACCGCGGTGGCCTCACGCGCGAGGTGATCAAGGGACTCGACCAGTGCGCGTGGATCCGCTTCATACTCCACCGCCATGACACCGTTGTGGACCTCTTCGCCGGTGCCCCCGGTGCCGAGCGCTTCGTAGGCGCGTTCGACGACATCCACCCCGGCGGCGAGCTCTACCGCATCCTGCTGGGCAACAGCGAGCAGCCGCGCGCCCGCGGCGCCGGCTACTGGGACTGCTTCCGCATCGGACGGCCGCTCAAGAAGGGCGCCAAAGTCCGCCGCGGCGAGCCGCCCGTCCAACATGTCGGGGTGACCGTCCCCGAACCGCCCGCCCGCTTTCGCCTGACTGATGAGAAGCAGCTACTGATTGACAACTGGTGCCTCGCCGAGACGCACAACATCCGCCGAACGTTCCACCGTCCCGTCAAACACCAAGGCAACCCCCTCATCACCTGCAACAAGCCCTGGGAGCCAAAGGCCCTCTACCTCTTAGGCGGGGTCGAGCGCCAACGCAACGGCCTCTACCGGATGTGGTACTGTTCACTTGACCCCGGCGATCGTCATAACTTTCACACCTGCCTGGCAACGAGTACCGACGGCGTCAACTGGGAAAAGCCCGATCTGGGAATCTGCGAATACCGGGGCTCGCGGAGGAACAACATCGTCATCATGGACGCCGGCACCAGCAACATCTTCATGAACCCGGACGATCCACGCCTTGACTTCCGCTACCTCGCAAGTGTGTGGGATTCTGGCCGACCGGGTCGGCAGGGCGCCACCGCCCGCCCCAAGGGGCTCCATGGCTGGACCTCCCCCGACGGACTGCACTGGACAGACCACGGCGTCATCATTCCCCAGAGCCTCGACGCTTCCACGTGCCACTGGGACCCGGTGCGCAAGAAATACATAGCCGCCGTCAAGCTCGGATACAAGAGCCGCCGGTTCCGCGGCTACGCCGAGAGCGACGACTTCTTGAACTGGACCGACAGCGCCCTCATGGCCGACATCGACCACCTTGACGTAGAAGGCGACCAGGTCTACCACTTTCCCATCTTTCGCTACCAGAGCGTCTACCTTGCATTGTGCAAGATCTACCACGTGTCAAGCACCGACACCTGCGACACGCACCTCGCCATCAGCCACAACTGCCTCCACTGGCAGCGGCCGTACCGCGCAATTAGCAGGGCGAAATTTGCCACGAAGGACAACGGCGAACAGACCGTCATCGAATACCCCGACCCGCACACTCAGCCGTTCATCACGACCGGATCTCCCGGCGCGTGGGATTTCGGGAACAACGACTGCCCCGCAACCGCTCCGGTCCGCGACGGCGACCAGCTGCACTTCTACTACTGCGGCCGGTACCGCAGCCACAGCGAACTCAATCCCGTGTTGAAAGGGTGGAAGGGTCCGAAGAGCACCCTCGGTCGCGCCACCCTGCGCCTGGACGGCTTCGTTTCCGCCGATGCTGACAAGTCAGGCGGATGGGTCGAAACCAAGCCGCTCCGCTTGGCGGGCAATCAACTGTTCATCAACGCTAACGCGAAAGGCGGCCGGTTGGCCGTCGAGGTTCTCGATGCCAAACGCGAACCCATTCACGGTTTCGGCGCAAAAGACGCCCGCATCATTCACAGCGACAGCGTCCGAACGAAGTGCGGCTGGCAGAAGCGCAAGGATCTCGCTTCGCTCGCGGGAAAAACCGTGCGCCTGCGCTTCGGCCTCTCCCGCGCGTCTCTCTACGCCTTCTGGTGCGAGTAAAGGCAGCAGGATCTTTCTCTGCTAGTTCGCAGATGATCGCAATTAGATCAGCGTGGTTAGCCATCCAACAGTAATCCAATAAGTAATATTTGCCCTCATATGTTCGCTGTTTGCCATTGCCAGTCAAGAGCATTGATGGGGCCGCTAGATGTCTTTGTCCTCGGTGCCAACTGGAGCGCATCGCAAGCAACAGGCAACGCGTCCGCTTGGGTCCCTGAACCTGCAACCCTATCGCTTCTTGCAATGAGTGTGTTGATGGTTGGGCGTAGGCGGCGTTAAGGGCTGCCAAGCAGTATAAAACGCTTAAATAACCCTGCCTCTTCTGGTATACTATTCCACGTCTAAAATGTGTGTTCTTCGCATTTGTGAAACGCAGTGGAGAACAAGGCTTGAGTCCCTTTGTGGCATTACGATCTTTGGTGTTAGTGGCGGCCTTGGTTTTACTGGTTGCTGCACCCACACTGGCCGAAACCTTTACTTTCCAGCAGGGGGCCAACGGTTACGAGCGGGCCCAGGATACTACGATTCGATGGGCGTATGCTACGAATTTTGGCGATTCGGCGACGATCGAATCTGATAATAGGGGCGATCCCGGCGCCTATAATATGTGGTCCACAAACGGTGGGCGCACGTCAATTCTAGAGGTTGGGCAATTCTTTCAATCGACGGTTGCCGGTTTCGCCGAAGGTGTGTTCACAACGGAAGCAGGACCGGTCTATCGTTATTCACGAATGTATATTCGATTCCGGGACGTATTTGGCACCGGTGCTAATCAAATACCGCCTGAAGGCGAAATCAGCAGTGCCACGCTCAAGTTGTATAACACGGAGGATCAAGGTGCCGTGGTCGCGGTTGGTGCTGGGGTATTTCCTGACATCGTGCCTAGCATCGATGGCATTAGTCTGGCTAACCCAAAGGCTGAGCCAAAACTCAACGGCGGAAATATTGCAGTCTATCCATCGCTGATTCCTATTACTTATGGATTTGATGACGGCATGGAGACGAAGGGAAGGGTTACGGCCAGGGATCGAAGACTTTTAAAGCAAGGCTGGTCTCAAGGCCCTTGTCTGACTCAGTTGGCAGGCAACGACCCAATTGCAATGGCATTCAACTGTGGTCCGGCTGATGTCGACGATCCAGAGGTCGCCTTCTGGGCGGACATGAACGACGCGGTACCAGGTGAACCTGAAATCGATTCGAGGCATCCCGGCGCGATCGAGGTTTTCCAGGATGCTAGCGAGGGGTTCAAGGAGTTTGATGTCCTGGGGCTCATTGATTTCATCACCGGTGACGGTGTGTACATGACAGCCCTGAGCGCCGAGGGTGCTTTGCCGACCATGGACATTAATTACGGCAATGCTTATCGCTCCAGTGAGTTTGGAAATATCTACGATGCAGACGGCAACTTGGTTGCAGGCGCATCTAACGAACAGATCGCGACACGTCCAATATTCGTGATCGAGCTTGGGGGCTCGACGGTATCTGGTGACGTCAATGGTGATGGGCTGGTTGATGTGGCCGATCTTGGCATCGTGGGTGCAAACTTTGGCAGTCACAATGCGGTACCGGCAGATGGTGACTTCAACCGCGATGGTGTTATTGATGTGGCAGACCTTGGCATTCTCGGTGCCAACTGGTCTGCGTCACAATCAACGGGCACCGCGACCGCATTAGTTCCTGAACCCACAACGCTATCCCTTCTTGCAATGAGTATGCTAGTGGTTGGGCGCAGGCGGCGTTGAGGGCTGTTAATCTGCCTAAACCTCTTAAACCACCCTGCCGGTTTTCGGCAAGTTGAGATCAAAAAGGGATCGCGCGCCGCCGGTATCGCCCCGCAAAGGTAATACCATCGCCCCAGCCAGACGAGCGTGGGTCGCAGGCGTACCCCGGACGACCTTCTGTGAAAACTCGTTCTCTGGCGGACGATGATCAAGAGGGATCGCGTCGCAAGCGGCGTATTGAAACACCGCAACACGCCGCGACCGGGAGGATTGATTCGCCAATGAACAATGCGCCACGGCCACATGATGGATGCTCATGTCGCCCGCTTTCAATTCAACGGGAACCGCCTCGTCTGAATCGAACCCGCCGGACTTCACCGTGATCTTGCCAACAAATTCTCCGGTTTCATCTCGATGATTTAACATGCCAATCCGGTGCGAGCCAGGTACAACGAGCAAACAGCCGTTTTCTACGGTGGTGTCATCTAGTGCCAGGCCGCAGGCCACAAGGTCAAAATTGGTATATGGAAAGAAAGCCACGTCTTGATGCCAACCGATCTCGGTACCGCCTCGTTCGACCTTCATGTTCAGCTTCGAATGATGGAACTTAATATTGGGACCAATTAAGCCTTCTACGCAATCAAGTACCTCGTTGCTAGTGGCCACGTTCCAGAAAATGGGTCGGTGGACGACTGGATGTCTTACCTGCCGTAGACGCAGGCGATCAGATGTGTGATCAGGTTCCAAAGTGAAGTTGTCGTCGCTTTGTGTGACGTGTCGCGACTCGACAACTATCTCATCTGCTGCGTGGCGCAGGTTCTTCAGTGTCTGAGCGGAGATCACACTCCGCACCACCAGATAGCCATCTTGTTGGAATTGTGTGATTTGTTCTTGGGTTAGCGAATTCATTTGATCTTACGTGCCGGATTAAAAGGTTTGTTTAAGATCTTTGGCGCCGACATGAGCGCTGCGATGCAACAGTCCGCACGTTTACCCAGAGTCGGACTCTTTCGTAAACTGAAAAGCATACAAGCCGGCATTTTGCAGATAGAAACGAATGTAAACGGCAGTCCCCATAAAGCGGCTGAGGTCACCGTGCAGATACGTTTTGAACCAAGATGACTGCCGAGGTGTTTCGTGCATTTCACTGCTTGTGAATCCGCAACAATGGGGGTTTGATTATACATCCTGATACCGTGCATGTACTCCAACAGAATTCAGAGTCACTTGGAAGGCATCACGGGCGTCTTAGGCCTTGGTATCATAGGTGGTAACTGGAGCGTTGCCAACGACCAGCTATCCGGTGCATAAGGCTTGCAGGGTGCGGGCTTGAACTCGTTGGTTCCCGAACCAGCAACGCTATCACTTCTTGTAATGAGTGTGTTAATGGTTGGGCGAAGGCGGCGAGTCTGACGGAGGTCAATCACTCCTCCCCTTCGGTCAGCGTGAGGATGCCACCGCAATCCAAGATGTTCAATTGAGGATTTGCTACGAGTAACCGACCGGGTCGCACGCCTAGACTGCTGCTCTTCTGGGCGAGATAATAATCAAGTCGGACTTCCATTATTGACGCGCCATTTCAATTGTTGGCCTGCAAATAACCACGCGATCTACACCAAGGCAAGTGCAACATCACCCAAATGTCCGCGATGATTTTGCGGGCAAAAGGTTTGGTCCATTAACAGCAAAAGTATTGTGTCGGGATGCCGGCTGCGAGGTGAGGAAAAAGGGAAATACGGCCTGTTGGATTTGTGATTGCAAATGTGGGAATACAGGGATCCATCTAACTAGAAGGCAATTAACTAAAACGCGAGATGGAAAACGTCGGATTAAAATATGTGGGGATAAGTGTACGCTTATGAAGCCCTAGCCATCTTTTGTTGATTTGGTGGGTGAACGTAATGGGGATTTCAGGGTCATTGCCCAGGCACCAACCGCACGCAACAAATCACGCACTACGAGATGGCGATGCGAGTGTGTTAATGGTTGGGCGCAGGCGGCGAGCCTGACCCAGAGCCAATTACAGCTCCTCTTCAGTCAGCGTAAGTACCGCCGCTCACAGCAAAAATACGCGAGGTCAGTTGTGTGAGCGGTTCAGCCTGAATCTGCATATGGCAATGGGGTTGGGGCTTGGAGATCCTGGTCCGCCTTTTCAGGCATCGTCACAGGTATCCACCTTATCTGTTAGCCTGATCAATAGCCGCTGCCGTCGAAGAAATAGGGGTACTTGCTGCCTCGGATTTCCGCCTTGTTCTTCAGCGGTTCCACGTGACCATCGATGAACAGGAAGTTGTCCACCCCCTTGGCCTTGTTGTTCCACCGGGAATCAGCATTGCCGGTTCGATCGTGGCGAACGGTCCGACGGTTCTTGTCATTGGTGAAGCCCGTCTTAACCAGCCACCGATCCACCCACCAGTCGGCGACAGATAGAGCGGCGTAGTAATCAAATACGAGAATACTCACGGTGGGCTCCTTGATCGAGGAGATAGGACGCCACTGGGCAGCACGGTACTTTTGTGGTTGCCATGCATCCCAGGGAAAACATGTGGAGATCCCCTTAGGCATGGCGTAAGACAACGCACCTACGTAGCCGAAGTCGTCGTTTTCAGGGCACATGTAGACTTGAATCCTTCTGCCATGCCAATTCGTACGATTAGGCGGCACTAACTGCTGTTGACGCGTATCATCTTCAACAAGTCCTCCTTCCGCCTCATAAACATTGCCCAAATAGTCAATAATCATGCCCGGCCACTTCCACTCGTAGCGATTGAAGTTAGGTTCGTACAGTTC
>CAUZAW010000087.1:0-10946 GCA_963577735.1 Phycisphaerae bacterium
ACTACAAAAGCGCCCGGCAGCTGTGGCAGACCGTCGTCGACCATCGCCCCTTCAACATCCGTGCCCGCAACAGTCTGGGGATCTACATGGCCCGCGACGGTGATAACCGCCTGGCCTTGGATCAGTACAACACCGTGCTGGCCGACAAACCTGATTTTGTCGATTCGCTGCTGGCCCGCGCCGAGGTATATCTCAAGCTGAACAAATTCGACGACGCGCTGGCGGATCTGACCCGGGTAATGGCATTACCCACCGGCGACCTTCAACAACGGCAGGCCAATTTCAACGCCGGCATGGCGACGCTCCGGTTGGAACAGTTCGAGCAGTCGGAAAGCTACCTGCGCAAAGCCATCAAAATCGATCCGACTTTCACCAAGGCGTACAACAACCTGGGTTACGTACTGAGGCAACAGGAGAAGTTCGAAGAGGCGGAACAGGCGGTGTGCAAGCTGATCGAACTGAACCCCCTGGAACCGGACGCCTACTTAAATCTGGCCATAATTCTTTCTGATATGGGTCGCGTTGATGAAGCGATCGTACAGTTGCGCCTTGTCACTGCGATGGTGCCGCACGATCGAGGTTTTGCGGTCCATCTGGCTCGGAAGATGGAGGCCATGGGTCAGACCGCCCAAGCCATCAGCGAATACCAACGCGCCATTAACCTGCAGCCGCTGGCGCCAGATGTCATGATCCACCTTGCGGGGCTGCTGGCGACCCACCCTGACGCGCAGTATCGCGACGGGAAGAGGGCCCTGGACCTGGTGCGCCACGCCCATGAAGAAATAAAAGTTCGCGGGGCACACTGGACGATCCATGTCAGCATGTATGACACGCTGGGCGCTGTCCAGGCCGAACTAGGTATTTTCGACAAGGCCGTCAAGAGCATCGACGAGGCCATTCGCATCGCTGAAATCAGCGGCGCCGAGGCCGACGTGATGCAACCGCTCAAGGAGCACCGGCAACTGTATGAAAGTAAAAAACCGCTGCGTCGAGAACCGGGTGGTGACTGATTCGAAATTGAAACCGAGGCCACCTGTCACGTATTTGACTTTTTCAACCGGTCCATCACCTGGCGCGCGGTGTGGCGCAGCAGCGTTGATTGATCCCCATCGGCCAGTTCCTGTATGCGGCAACGAAGCTGTTGGTCCTCGTGATCGGCCAGATAATTACCGGCCGCAATCAATGCATTGCGCTTAAGTTGATCGAGCTTAATCCGCTTGAGTGCTGAGTTGGTAAAGGCCTTTTGCCGCGCCTCGGCATCCCAATCCAGTATTTCCAGCAGGCCCAGCGTCGGTGCCGGTGGACGCGGCTGATACTGGGGGTGAACCGCATCGGTCACCATATCCCCGGCTCGGTCAACTTTACCTTGCTGCAAACCCAATGCCCGCTCATTAAATGGGCAAACCTCCTGACACACGTCACAACCAGCCACCCAATCACCCATCAGCGGCTGCAGCGACGGTTCGATCGGGCCGCGATGCTCGATGGTCAGATAACTGATGCACCTGCTGGCGTCGAGTTGGTAGGGGCTGATACAATCAGTCGGACAGGCGTCAATACACCGCGTACACGTACCGCAGTGATCGGCCACCGGCTTGTGCAGGGGGTCGGACTCTACGGGCAACGTGGTCACAATCTGACCCAGCAGCAGCCACGAACCCAAATCCTGGTGGATTAACAGGGTATGCTTGCCGATCCACCCCAGCCCGGCCCGTTGCGCATGTTCGCGCTCCAGCAACGGCGCCGTGTCTACGGCTGCACGGAATTGATGGCCCGGCCAGCGTTGCCGCATCGTGTCGGCCATTGTATGCAAACGCTTTTTGATCACCTTGTGGTAATCGTCTCCCCAGGCATATCTGGCGATTCTTCCTCTCGCCGCCTGGCCCGCTGCAGTTTGATTGGTAGATGCCACGTAGCGATCGGCTACGCAGATCACAGAGCGGGCACCGGGCAACAACTTGCTCGGATCCAACCGCTTGTCAAGTCGCTGGGCCAAGTAACCCATCTGCCCATGCTTACCGCCGCCCAACCACTGACGGATATACTGAACATAGTCCGACGAACCTGCCGGCGTGACGCCCACTAGTGAAAAATTTTCCTGCTCGGCTAGCCTGCGGACAAGTTCCGCCGATGCGCTGGTCTTCTCTGTATGCTGCGATGTCATCTGTTGGCCTTGCCTACCGCCACCAACTATAATGGCACATTACGTCGCCAGGGAACTGCATCGTCATGCCTTATGATTTAAAACCCTTTGACGTTGACGTTGAAACCACGCCTTACATAGATGACCACGAAGACCAAGCCCGGCACAGCGATCGCTGGACACTCAACTTTGGACCGCAGCACCCGGCTACTCATACCACCCTGCGCATCGTACTGGAACTCGACGGCGAACGTGTCGCCCGGGCCACGCCCCACATCGGTTACCTCCATTCCGGCTTCGAGAAACTCGGCGAGCACCTGGACTATAACCAATACGTCACCATCGTTAGCCGTATGGACTATCTCTCTCCCATTTCCAATAACATCGCCTGGCACACTGCGGTTGAGAAACTGTTCGGCATTGACGTGACGCCAAGGTGCAAAGTCTTACGCACCATCATGGCCGAACTGGGCCGCGTCCAGAATCACCTGCTCTGCGTCGGTGCGGCCGCCCTCGACCTAGGGGCCTTTACCGCCTTCCTCTACGGCTTCAACGAGCGAGAACGCATCTACGACATCTGTGAGTTTATCTCCGGCCAACGCTTCCACCCCGACTGGACGCGTGTTGGCGGGGTGATGTACGACCTGCCTAACGAGGAAACGTTCAAGACCTTGGTCAATAACTTCATCCATGATCAATGTCCTCCGGCGATCGATGATATGGAAGGCCTGCTCAACAAGAACCGCATCTTTCGTGAACGCACCGACGGCGTGGGCGTGATCAACCGCAATGAGGCGATTGCCTGGTCACTGTCCGGCCCGGTTGCTCGTGCCAGCGGCGTCCGCCGGGACCTTCGCAAGGATGATCCCTACCTCTGTTACGCCGACAACTGGGACGGCCACGGCGCCGAGGCCGTAACATTTAAAGTTCCCTTGGCCGATGGCGGTGACGTCCTGTCCCGTTATCTGGTGCGCCTTGAGGAAATGCGGCAGTCCCTGGCCATCATCGAGCAACTGATTAACAATATTCCCAACGGGCCGGTCAACGTTGACGACGACGGCAAAATGACCATGCCCGCCAAAGAGGCCGTCTACGGTTCCATCGAAGGCATGATCCAGCACTTCGAACTGGTCATGACCAATCGCGGATGGGACGCCCCTGTCGCCGAGGTCTACGCTGCCAACGAGACGGCCAACGGCGAACTGGGCTATTATCTGGCCAGTGACGGCTCCCCCCGGGCATGGCGAGCCAGTTGTCGCCCGCCCAGTTTTATTAATTACCAGGTTTTTTCCAAATTGATCGAAGGACATCTGCTGGCCGATGTCGTCGCCGTCTTGGGGAGCCTCAACGTCATTGCCGCGGAGTTGGATCGATAAAGTCACCCGCCGCATTTATAATGGCCTAATTCGCCGTGGCGCACACTGGATGAAACATCATGGCTTGGATTGCCAAGAATTCCGCCACCATGCAGATTGATAGTCGTGACGAGCCCTATCTCGACGACACGCTCAAGCAAGAGTTAGAATCGCAAATTCTGACACGCTACCCCACAAGGCGGGCCGCAACATTGCCCGTCCTCCACGCCGTTCAGCACCGCTACAACTACATTCCCCACCAGGCCCTGGAAGAAGCAGCTGACTTTCTTAACATCTCCTCTGCAGAAATGCTTGACACCGCCAGTTTCTACGAAGATTTCTGGCTAAAGCCCAAGGGCAAATACCTGATCATGGTCTGCCAGTCGATCACTTGCGAATTGCTCGGACACGACCGCCTACTGGAAAAGATCCGGGACAAACTGGGTATCGAGCCTGGCCAAACCACTGACGATGGCCGCTTCACCCTGATAACCGCAGAATGCCTGGGCTCGTGCGATACCGCGCCCTGCGCCTTGATCAACGAAACACGACACGAAGACCTGACCTGCGAAAACCTTGACCAGATACTGGACTCACTTGATTAACCACCACCAACGCCCAACGAGGCGCTTGGTCCAGAGATGACTACCCGATGGGCTGGTTCACCACATTCTGTCGTCAAACAGGCTTGATGATTCATCGCATCATCCGTCCCGCGTCCAATGACCATCGAACGGTCATTAACCGAATCAACGAGCGCAGCGACCCTGACCCCTCGGTCACCCTTCGCCGCACGACGATCGAAGAAGTAGAAATCAGGAACAGCAAACCGCATGACACTTGAAGAACCTGTACTGTGCAAACGCATCCCCACGCCCCCCTGGGGCGATAAGCGCGACCGCAAGCTCATCGATATCGACGCCTATTTTGATACCGGCGGCTACGATGGTCTTAAAAAAGCCCTGAGTATGGAAGCCAAGGACGTTGTGGGCTTGGTCAAGGCGGCCGAACTACGCGGCCGCGGCGGTGCTGGATTCCCCGCTGGCATGAAGTGGAGCTTTTTGCCCCCTGAGGACGGTGACAGGCGCTACCTTGCCGTCAACTGTGACGAGTCTGAACCCGGCACTTTCAAGGACCGCCTGATCGTCGATTACGATCCGCACCTCATACTGGAAGGCATTGCCATCTGCATGCATGCATGCCGGCTCGACACCGCCTACTTTTACATTCGCGGCGAATACCACCAGCAAGCCAAAATATTCCAGTTCGCCATCAAAGAGGCCTACGACAACAAAATCTTTGGCAACGAATCCCTCCTGGGCCGAATCAACGGCCAAGTGCCACAGTGTTATATGCATCGCGGCGCCGGCGCTTACGTGTGTGGAGAAGAAACCGGTTTGCTGGAGTCGCTGGAAGGCAAGCGTGGTTGGCCGCGGATCAAGCCGCCGTTCCCGGCCGTTTCAGGCGCCTTTGGCCGACCGACCATCATCAACAATGTGGAAACCCTAGCCCTGATCGGTCCCATCGTCGAACGCGGGCCTGACTGGTTTAAATCCATGGGTGTACCCCGCCCCGAAGGCGTCTCGCCCATGGTACCGGCTAGTTACGGGCCCAAGCTTTTTGGGGTTTCGGGGCACATCAATCGGCCCGGCATCTACGAGGACGGGTTGGGTATCAAGCTTTCGCAACTTATCGAGGTCCACTGCCGCGGCATGCGCAACGGCAAGAAGTTCAAGGCCGCCGTACCGGGTGGGATATCCATGGGTGTGCTGGGCACAGATGAGTACGATGCCGAGCTCGATTTCGACATTGGGAAAAAATACAACTGCCTTGGCCTGGGCACTGCGGGCGTCATTGTCATGGACGAGGACACCGATATGGTTGCCGTGGCCCGCAACTTGGCACGCTTTTTTGCCCGCGAATCCTGCGGCCAGTGTACGCCTTGTCGCGAAGGCACCGGCTGGATGCACCAGATTCTCACCCGCATCGAAGCCGGCGACGGGACCACCCGCGATCTCGATCTGCTCCTGGAACTGGCCGGGTCCATGGGGATCGGCCCGGGTACGACTATCTGTGGCCTTGCCGATGGCGCCAACTGGGCGGTGCGCACCATCGTTAACAAGTTCTGGGGCGAGTTTGAAAGCAGAGTACGCAAAGAGCGCTATGTCTCGTTGGCTGTCGCCGGCCCCTGACCGATCCGCAGCGTTCTGTAAGAAGAGCGGCTACTCTAGCCCGACTTTTAGCTTATCAATCAGCTAGGCGCATACCCCGTGATGCGCATCAGCGTCTATCCATCGGTGTGTTTGAGAATTACGCGGAGATGGTGATTTAGTCGCCAGTTCATCCTTTACCGCAGCGCAGGCACCTGAACCAGCAACTCGGCCACTACCGCAGCCACGCCCCCCCCTCGGACTTCTCCCGCCCCGCCCCGTCATCCGCACTTCTCATCGGCGCGGTAGCCGCTGCCCTTTACAACCTCTTGGCCGATTTGCAGCTATTCTTTAAAAAAACAGCAAAAGAAACCCCGCATCCATGGAAAACAGATATCCTTGTTCTGGTTTGCAGCAGGTGGTTACGATGAAAAACACGATAATTTACGGCCTCTTCACCATCATGATCATTGGGCTCATGACCGGATGCTTAGCCACAAGCCAAATCAGTGACGCTGATGTCCTTGTGATTGAGTACGAACGCCTAGCTGAACTGCTAAACAATCCCAAGCATGGGATTGTTCTGGTCGATGTCCGCTCCCCAGCCCAGTATGCCAAGAGCCATATTCCCGGCGCGATCAATATCCCTATCAACAAGTTGCGCCCGGCGCATCCACGCCTGGTGCAAGCCAAGAGCATTGTTGTCTATTCCCAGGAAATTACCGACATGATCTCACGGGCAGCCAGCAAGACGCTGCTGCGATCTGGTTACAAGAGCGTACACAATTTCCAGGGCGGGCTGAACATGTGGAAAAACCTGCATCCTCAGCAGATTCAATGATCGGCCGGCATCTGGCCTTGGCGATACCGCACGCCCGCAGACAGGTAAAACCCTAGTCCGAGACAGCCGCCGGCGACCACAAGCAATCCCACGCCCGGCCCTCCCATCGTCATGGCAATCACCCGGCCTTGGTCACCCGTGGCTTCGTAAGTCTGCCCTTCTATCCCCAGCAACGGACGGTACAGCCAGTGTTCAACGCTCATGAACCGCCCGTCCTGTGGCTCAACAGACTCCCGAACCATCCCCGCATCCAGCGGCTTGAGCCCTAGGTAGTGATACGCCAAATATTCCAACACTACAGGATCGTCGGTGAACAGGGCGTTGTACATCAGCTCATAGTTCTGCTGCTGCCATTGCAGGCCGCGAACCTGTGCAGCCAGCACTTGGCGCTGTGCCTCTAGCCGCCACACATCCCACCATGCCGGGACCATCGTCACCATGGCCACCAACACCGCGCCACTCAACACACACGACCAAGCCCCAACCTCTCGGCCGATCCGTTCCGACTTGCAGGGCGTTACACCGCTCATGAGCCCATTATCGTCTCCTGCCCTGCGCAGCCGTGAATCAGCCACATAGTTTGGGTTCTAGGACGTACATGATTAGAATCCCCTACATTCCTTGTCCTCTTGCAAAGCTCATGATTGATCAGCACCGCGACAAATCAAATAGCCCGACTATCTTCCTAGAAACGTTCGGCTGCCAGATGAACGTGCTCGACTCCGAGTTGGTCACCAGCCAGTTGCGTGGCTTGGGCTACCGCTTCATAGACGACTGGCAGGAGGCCGACGTTGTACTCTATAACACCTGCTCCGTACGCCAGCAAGCAGAGAACAAGGTTTATAGCCGCATTGGATTACTAGGCCTCCACAAACAACAACACCCCCATGTGGTGCTCGGTGTCATCGGCTGCATGGCAGAGCGTGACGGTGAGGATATGCCCCGCCGCTACCCCCAGATTGACCTGCTTTGCGGGCCCGGTGAACTCGACAAATTGCCCCTTTTGATCGACAACACTTTGCGTACCTCACTCGCTTCACTCGAAAGTGGGCCACGCCACAAGCGGGTCCAAGCCGCTCTGTCCGGCAACAACCATCGCCGCACCGCCACGCTCTCTGCTGCTCAGGACCAGCTTGAGACGCTTGATCTGGCCCGCAGCTTTTCGCCCGATGACCACCATGGCTCTGCCTACGTCCGCATCACCCGCGGCTGCAATAAGTTCTGCACTTATTGCGTCGTGCCCAACACCCGCGGCGCCGAGGTACACCGCCCGCCGGAGAACATCCTCGAAGAATGCAAACGGCTGGTTGATACCGGCATCCGCGAGATCACTCTCCTGGGACAAACCGTCAACCACTACCGCTTCGACCACAGCGCCGCGGTCGCCATCAATGGCATCCAGCAGCCGCAGATTGGTGCACACGTCAGTGACAACAACCCAGTTCCGCTCGCGTCCGATCACATCACAACCTTTGCTGAATTGCTAGCCCGCATCCATGATGAACTACCCGGCTTGCCGCGATTGCGATTCGTCACCAGTTTTCCCCGCGATTTTGGCGACGATATTCTCCAAGTCATGCGCGACAGGCCCCGCATTTGCCGCTACCTGCACCTGCCTGTCCAATCCGCCAGCAACCGCATTCTCAAACTGATGAATCGCGGATACACCATCGAGCAATACGAGGATCTGCTCGCCCGCATCCGTGAACAACTGCCCGACGCCCTGGTCGCCAGCGACATCATCTGCGGCTTTCCCACTGAAACAGAGTCGGAGCATCGATCCACCTGCGACCTATTGCACCGCAGCCACTTCAAGAACTGCTTTATCTTTAAATACTCACCGCGACCAGGCACCGCGGCCTTTGACCGATTGGATGATGACGTTCCTCACGAAGTTAAACGCAGGCGCAACAACGAACTGCTCGCCATCCAGTCACAGATCAGCGCCGACATCCACGCCCGCTATGTGGGTACCACCCAACACGTCTTCGTCGAGTCTATTAGTGAAAAAGCACGCCGTTCGACCAACACCGCCGACCCCGCCGTCAGTCTTACTTGGGAACAACCCCAAACGATAACGCAATTGGCAGGGCGAACTTCCGGTGATCTGATCGTCATGTTCGACGCAGATCCATCGCTGGTTGGTGATGTCGTCGATGTTCGCATTAAGCGGTCGGCGCCACTGGCCCTGTTCGGCAAACTGGCTACCGTGTCAACCAAAACATTGCAGGAACCACAACATGCCCCCGATTTTTGACGCTCATCTGGATATTGCCTGGAACGCCCTGTCTTGGGATCGCGACCAGTTGATCTCCATTGACAAACTCAACGCTGCCGAGAAAGGCATGACCGGCAAGACCCGTAGCCGGTGTACCGTCAGCCTTCCCGAAATGCGACGAGGACAAATCCCGGTTTGCGTGGCGACCATGCTGGCCCGCGCATACCTGGATTCGCCCAATTATGAATCGACTGACGTTTCAGTTCTTCACATACGCGGCCACAAAGAAATTATCGTCCGTGAAAATCTTGACTACGCCAACCAGACGATCGCCAGTGCAGTCGCCCAGGGGCAACTGGCCTACTACCGGTTGCTCGAGCGCCAGGGCCATGTGCGCATAATCGAAAATGCCGGCCAACTCGACGACATTTGGACATCTCGCGACGAGGGAAACGACCGGCCCCTGGGCATCATTCTATCCATGGAAGGCTGCGACCCCATTGTAGATCTTGATCAGGCTGACTGGTGGTGGGAAAAAGGCTTGCGAACTGCCTGCCTGGCCCATTACGGTCCTAGTCACTATGCCATGGGCACCGGCGCAGACGGGCAGGTGACGGATCGCGGACGCCAACTTTTGCGCCGATTCGACGAACTGGGCATGATTCTCGACCTTGTTCATACTGCGGATACTGCCGTCGAACAATGTCTCGATCTTTTCAACGGCGCGGTCTTTATCAGCCATGGAAACTGCCGCGCAATCGTGGACCACGACCGACAGCTCAGCGACGAACAGATTAGGCTCGTCGCTGAGCGCGGCGGCGTCATCGGCATTGTCATCGACAACTGGATGCTCAAGTCCGGTTGGCGCCAAAATCCTGATCGATCACGGGTCAGCCTCGAAACCGTTGCCGATCACATCGACCATATCTGCCAACTTGCCGGCTCTGCGCATCATGTGGGCATCGGAAGTGACCTCGATGGCGGGTACGGCAGTGAACAAATTCCCGGTGACATTAATACCATCGCTGATCTTGTAAAACTTGAACCGGTACTCCGGTCACGCGGCTACAACGATACTGACATTAATGGTGTTATGCACGGTAATTTCCTGCGCTTCTTTCGTGATGCGCTACCTGCGGGCCAATGACTCAAATTTCAAATGCAGGTGGCAACCTCACCCGGTCCCATCCAAGGATCAAAGCGGATCAGCGGTTTACACTAAGCGATTTGTGTACGCTGCGCTTGAGGAAACGTCACTTCCAGCCACACCGTGTCTTCTTCAAGAACCACCTTGGCCTCCTCACCGATGGAGGCGGGCATCAGCATCGTTTCACCTGCTGAAAACACCACCGGCTCGATACTTGAGCCCATGCTTATCTGGCCCGATCCTTCCAGCACCATCCAGATGGTCGGCTGATCATATGGAATCTCTTGCTCGTACCCTTGGCTCATGCGCACCTTTTCAATCCGAAAATACTCGCACGACACCAGGCAACTCACTGCCGTGAACATTCCGGCAATGTGCGTTCGCCTTTCGTATCGGTCAACCTCAACCGGGCCAAAATCGATGCACCGCATCGCCTCGTCAATATGCAACTGTCGGCCGGTTCGGCCCCAGTCAAACACACGAAAGGTTGTGTCGCTTGGCGTCTGTACTTCCGCCACAAGAACGCCCGCACCAAGTGCGTGGCAGGTACCGCTCGGCAAGTAATGGCAGTCACCTGCCTTCACGGGCACCTTGACCAAAAGAGGCTCGATCTGCTGCGCCTGGTTTGTCGCGATCGCTTCGGTAAGCTGCTGGGCATCAACAGCCTCGCGTACGCCCTTGTAAATCGCCGCACCCGGGTCGGCGGCAACGACGTACCATGCTTCGCTTTTAAAATGTGCTTCCGGGTGCTGCCGTGCAAATGACTGGCTCGGGTGTACCTGAAGCGATAGATTCTCGGCTGCATCCAGGTATTTGACCAGCAGCGGAAAATCTCCGGCCGCCGTCGGCTCCAGATCGCCCATCAACCGCGGGCCAAAACGCTGTATCGCCTCGTACAACGTCATTGATTCCAGCGGGCCGTTGGCGATCACGGACCGCTCGGCTTCACCGCCACCGCCTGACACAGATGTCTCTCCCAGATCTGCGATCTCCCACGATTCGCCTATCGTTGTCTCGTCCGTACCCGGCAAATTACGCCCCATCATTTCAAGCCGGCGCCCTCCCCAGACTTTTTCCTTGTAAATCGGGGTG